>JAPOYD010000166.1 GCA_026706735.1 Nitrospinota bacterium
CTTAGCAGTCCCGACAGCGCGGTCCTCGCGCTGTCGGGACTGCTAAGCACCCTGGCATCCACGCGGCGGGAGACCTCATCCCGCGCCCGCGCCATCGAGAACTGCGCGAGGAGGACTGCGTCGGCTTGCTGGCCGTCCACCGCGGCTTCTGCGATGAGCGCATCATGGGTGCTCCCGTCGCCCGCGTGGAGGGCGTCGAGCGCGCCTGCCGCGTAGGAATCCTCGATATCGAGGTCGACCTTTCTTTGCGCCGCCAGCGCTTCGAGTTCGCGCCTTATCGAGGGGCCGGACGGCCGGAACGTGGCGAGGACGCGGATGCGGCCTCCAAGCGCCAGCGCCTCATCGAGCATCGCCTGGTTGGGTTTCAGGATGGGAATCGGGAGCTTTTCTTGGACGGCTTCAATCGCCGGACCGAATGCCGAGCACGAGTAGAGAATCGCCTGAGCGCCGCCCCGATGCGCGAACGCGGCGAGGCTTTCCACGCGCTCGTTGATCGCGGGCGTGAGGTGGCCGATCCGGTCTAGATCGCGGGACAGGGATTCATCGAGAAGCTGGATGACCTCGGCTTCGGGCCAATGGCATTCGAACGCGGCTTCGATGGGCGATACCGCGACGCGCGTCGCGTGAACGACGCCGATGATGGTGGACATGGTTCCGGGCGTATCCTTACAAAAGATGACGTATGAAGACCGTATGAAAACGATGACAACAAACGCGGGATTCTAGGCGAAACGGGGTTTTCTGGCAAGAGTGGGGCAGACGCTTAGGTCCACCCCGGCGCCAAACCCGTAGGGACAGGTCGCGACCTGTCCCTACAGATGCGTTTTCTCTCTCTCGCTCCCTACTTCTCAGGCACCACGGGCAGCATGATGTATGACGCATTCTCGGGTCCGCAGTGGAGCGTCACGTTCTTGCCGAAAATTTCCTCGGGTCTGTCCACCGGGTCGTCGTGCAAAAACGGCCCGCAGCCTCTGAACACGTTCTTCATGTTCGAGAGCCTGTGCGTGGTGACGCAGCTGTATTCGTAGTCCTTGCCGCGCACGCTCAAGGCGAGCCTGTAGCCCGGGGGCACCACGATGCAGGTGGGCCAGACCTCGATGTCGAGTTCGTATATCACGCCCGGCGTGAGGTATTGCTTCTCGTCATGCGCCTGGTAGGGCTTCCACTCGGTCGAGAGTTCGGGCACCAGCTTTCGGTGCGAGGCGCGGAGCCAGCCCTGCGCGATAGGGGTGTTCGGGTCGAGCGTGCCCTGGAAGGTGATCTCCTTCATGTCCGGTGTGAACAGGCGCAGGACGAGAAATAAGTCCGCATCCACCGCTTCTGATGAGACGAAGAGTTTCGAAGCCATGGGGCCCGTTATCTCCGTCTCCTCATCGAATGGCGGCAGCATGAACGTCACGCCGTCGCTGAAGCCCCCGTAGGTGATGGTCTGATCGCGAACGATGGGCGCGGCGTCGAGGCTCATGTATTCGGGATTCAGGTAGAACTTCGTCCACTGCGTCCGCGCGAGGGGCCATTCGTTCTCGCCGCGCTCGACGAATTTTTCCCCCACGTGTCGGACTTTCAGCATGACGGGCGGCTTCTCCATCCAGCCGGTGTCCTCACCCTTCAGGTAATGGCCGAAGAACTGCTTCTGGAGCTTCTCCCCGTAGGGGGTGTAGAACTCCGTCCAGTGCTCGAAGCCGTGGACTTCGAGCCATTTCTCCGTGGATGCCGCCCGCATGAAACCCTCGTAATTACCTCTGGGGTGCAGGCCCTGCCCGCCCCAACTCGCCGCCGAGATGAAGGGCGTCTTTATCTTCTCCCAGTGGGCGGAGCGATCCTGATACCACTCGCCGTCCAGCGGGCGTTCCAGAATGTCGCCCCCGTAGTCGGAGCGGTTTTTCTCCATTTCCTCCTCGCTCAAGGTATCGGGACCGCAGACCAGACCGCCGTGGACGCGGCTCTTGGGGCCGTTCTCGCCCAGGCCGTGCTGCACGCTCTTCACCTGCATGTCGTACCAGTTCGCCAGGAACGTGGTGAGGATCCCGCCCTGGTGGCTCATGTCGCGGTAGAAATCGGCCGCCCCCTCCCAGACGCACATGGCTTCCAGATACTTGGGCTGGAGGCCCGCCACGTGCCACTGGTTGATGGCGTAATACGATATGCCCGTGAGCCCCACCTTGCCGTTGCACCAGGGCTGCTCACCCGCCCATTCAATGCAGATGGCGAAATCCTTCGTCTCGCGCGGGGAGAAGTGGTCGATGTAGCCCGGCGAGCGGCCAGCACCTCGCGAATCCACGCGCACGCAGATGTAGCCGTCGGGCACCCATTTCTCGGGGTCCACGACCTCCCAGCTCTGGTGGATGTTCGAAGAACCGGCGATGGCGTCGGGATGTCCGGTGGCGAAAAGCTCCCAGGCCGTCTCGTAGCCGTCCTGCCAGGCGAGGTCCTTCGCATAGGGGCCGTAGCTCAGGATGACGGGGTATTTGCCGCCGTCATCCGGCCGGTAGACGTTCGCCCGCAGCACCAGGCCGTCTTCCATCCGGATGGGGACGTCCCATTCAATCAGAAAACCGTGCATTTTTTCGGTTCGGTATTGAGGGTCCGTGCTCAGGTCGATGTCGCTCATGTTCACCTCATATCGTCAGGGGTAAGTTTCACCTTCCGCTCTATTTCTCGGGAATCACCGGGAGCATCAGGTAGGCCTCGTGTTCCCCGCCGCAGTGGAGCGTCACGTTCTTGCCGAAAACCTCGGGCGGCCTGTCCTTGGGATCGTTGTGAATGAAGCACCCGCAGCCCGTGAACTCGTTTTTCATGTTCGAAAGACCGCCGCCCGAGCCGCCCGGGTATTCATAGTCCTTGCCGCGCACCGTGAAGGCGACCCGGTAGCCCGGCGGAATCACGATGCAGGTCGGCCAGACCTCGATGTCCAGCTCATAGACCTCGCCCGGCGTCAGGGGCTGCTCCTCATCGTGCGTGTGATAGGGCCTGTAGGGCAGGGTCTTTTCAGGATCGAGCTTTCTGTGCGAGGCTCTCAGCCAGCCCTGCGCGATGGGCGTGTGCGGATCGAGCGCGCCCTGGAAGACGACCTCTTCCATGTCCGGTGTGAACACGCGCACGACTAGAAATAAGTCCGCATCCTTCGTCTCGGATGAGACGAAAAGCCTGGCTGCGATGGGGCCGGTGACTTCTGTTTCTTCCGATATGGGCGGCGTGATGAAGGTGACACCCTCGCTGAAGCCGGCGTAGGTGGTGGTCGCCGCTTCGGCTACGGGTGCGTCTTCCAGCGAGTGGCTATTCGCGTTCAGGTAGTATTTCGTCCACTGTGTGCGCGCGAGGGGCCATTCGTTCTCGTGCCGCTCGACGAAGCGCTCGCCGGGGTGGCGCACCTGGAGCAGCACGCGGGGCTGGTCCGGCCAGCCGGTATCCTCGCCCTTCAGGTAGTGGCCGAAGAATTTCTTCTGCATGTTGACGCCGTAGTCGGTGTAAAACTCCGTCCAGTGCTCGATGCCGTGGACTTCGAGCCATTTCTCCTCGCATCCGGTTTCTACAAATCCCTCGAAGTTCCCGCGCGGGTGCAGGCCCTGTCCACCCCAGTTGGCGGAAGACAGGAGCGGCGCCTGGATTTTGCTGAAATCGGGCATTCTCGATTGCCAGTATTCATCCGTATTGAGCTTGTGGGAGAAGCAATCTTCGCCGAAGTCCCGGCGGTTCGCTCCGAGTTCTTCTTCGGTGAGGGTAATGGGACCGGATACCCAGTCTCCAGTGAAGCGGCTCTTGAAGCCCCGCGTGCCGCGCCCATGCTGGACGGTATAGACCTGCATCTCGGACCAGTTGCGCGCAAAGCCGTTGCAGAAGATGCCGCCGTGGTGAGCCATTTCGCGGTAATAATCGGCCGCGCCCTCCCAGACGCACATGGCGGCCAAGTGCGGCGGCTGGAGCGTGCCCACCTGCCACTGGTTCATGCCGTAGTAGGAGATGCCGTTCAACCCGATCTTTCCCGTGCTCCAGGGCTGCAGCGCCGCCCATTCGATGCACTCGTACAGATCCTGCGCCTCGCGTGCCGACCAGATGTCGATGACGCCCGGTGAGCGGCCCGCTCCGCGCGAATCCACACGGATGCAGATGTAGCCGTCCGGCACCCATTTCTCGGGGTCCACGACCTCCCAGTTCTGGTACTTGTTGGTAGAGCCGGCAGGCACGTCGGGGTGTTGCTCTACCATGCGCGTCCAGCAGGTCTCATACAAATCCTCGAAATGCAGGTATTTGCCATACGGGCCGTATGTCAGGATGACGGGGTATTTTCCCTCATCGTCTTGGGGGCGGTAGACGTCGCAGCGCAGGACGATCCCGTCTTCCATGGGGATGGGCACGTCCCAGTCGATGCGCATCCCGTCTCTGTCTTCGGTCTTGAAATCGCTCATTCTGCCTTTCTCCTTCGGTCATCGAAGATGTTTGAGTGCAGGCGGCGCGGAATGCCGCCTTGGACATTTGGTTTTTGTATCGGTGAACGCGGCGATTATAGCCGCCTTGTGCTTCCTGATCCAGATGGGTGGCTGGTTTTGGATGATTCTTTATCGGGGATGAATCGATGTTTTAGCGGTTTTGGTGCGATTCCCGGATGGGGTGATAGGGGCGGTTCGCGAACCGCCCCTACAACAATTGAGGTTGTCGTCATTCCGGTGTCAATTCAGATCTAAGAGGGGTTGTTGAAAAAGTCCTCTTCGCTCGAAATTGGCCACCGCCGTCATTCCGGCGCATGCCGGAATCCAGGGACTTTGTTTTTGTATTTGACTTTTCGCTTTATGGTTTTTCTTGGTCGTCCTGCGATTCGGTATCCCCGTCTGCTCTGGATTCCGGCATGC
>JAPOYD010000173.1 GCA_026706735.1 Nitrospinota bacterium
CGGCCATGACCGCCGGCGGCTTCATCGCCGGAATCGGCGGAGCCCTTTACGCGCACACGGCGACCTACGTCGATCACCTCACCTTCACCGTGCTGCTCGCGACCTTCGCGGTTTCCTACCCGATCCTCGGTGGCCTCTCGAGCGTGTTCGGCACCCTGGTGGCCGTCGTCTTCATTCAGGGCGTGCTCGTGGAAGGACTTCGGTTTCTGGGGGATTGGCGCAACATCGTGTTCGGGCTGCTGATCATCATGGCGATGAACCTGAAGCCTTCCGGCCTGTTCGATGCGCGCACCGCCCAGGTCCTGAAGCGCGCGGTCGGTCTCGGCGGGGGGGAGAAGTCCGATGCTTGAGTTGCGCGGACTCTCGAAGCACTTCGGCGGAGTCAAGGCCGTCGATGAGCTGGACATCACTGTGAATGAGGGCGAGATATTCGGGTTGATCGGCCCCAACGGATCTGGCAAGAGCACCACCATCAACCTGATCTGCGGCGTGTATGAGGAAACGGCCGGTACGGTTCGATTCCGCGAGGAACTGATGAACGGCAAGCCGCCGCATCTGCGCCTGCGGGCGGGAATCGCCCGGACGTTCCAGAACATCCGCCTGTTTCCGAACCTCACCGTCTGGCAGAACTTGTGGGTGGCGCGGAACTCCCCCGAGGATCTCGCCACGCAGGGCTTTCTGTCACGCTGGTTCGGCGATACCCGCCGGACGCGGCGGGAAATCGCCACCCTCCTCGAGTTCGCCGATTTGGAACACAAAAGCGATGAACTCGCATCCAACCTCGCATTCGGGGAACAACGGCGACTGGAGTTTGCCCGCGCGGCGGCGGCCCGCCCGAAATTGTTGTTGCTGGACGAACCTGCAGCCGGCATGAACCACCAGGAGATCCATGATCTGGGCCGGCGCATTCGGCGTATGCGCGATTCCGGCGTAACGATTCTGCTCGTCGAGCACGTGATGGAACTCGTAATGGGTGTGGCGGAGCAAATCGCCGTTCTCAATTTCGGGCAGAAGATCGCATCCGGGACTCCAGGCGACGTGCAGCGGAACAAGGCCGTGCAGGAGGCTTACCTGGGAACATCCGACCCGGATTCTCGCTCTGATGACACGGGGGCTTGAGAACATGCTGAGCGTTCGGGATCTCGTCACCTCCTACGGAAAAGTTCAGGCGCTGCGAGGCATCTGCCTGGATGCGGCCGAAGGCGAAATCACGTGCCTGCTCGGCCCGAACGGCGCAGGTAAAACGACGACCATGTTCACCATTGCAGGCATCCTTTCCCCCGAATCCGGCTCCGTCGTTTTGAGCGGCGATGACATAACGCGGCTGCCGGCCAGCAAGGTGGTCTCCAAAGGCCTCGCTTTGGTGCCCGAGAACCGTCTGGTCTTTCCGTACATGAACGTCGAGGAGAACCTCCATACCGGCGCCTACGCCCGGCGGGCTTCCACAGAGGATGTCGCGGCCGATGTCGCGGACATGTACCGGCGTTTTCCTCGCCTGGAAGAACGCAAGGGTCAGCTTGCCGGCACCCTGTCGGGAGGCGAGCAGCAGATGCTGGCCATCGCCAGGGGCCTGATGAACCGCCCCAGGATCCTGCTCATGGACGAGCCGTCCATTGGTCTGGCGCCGCTGATCGTCAGGGAGATATTCAACATCATCCGCGAGTTGAATGCAGAAGGCGTCACGATTTTTCTGGTCGAGCAAAACGCCCACATGGCGCTGACTGTGGCCCACAAGTTCTACCTCATCGAAAACGGAGAAATCACATTCTCGGGATCGCCCGGTGAACTCGCAGAAGACGAGGTCATCCACCGGGCCTACCTCGGGTCGCAGAAGGAATAACAAATCCCGGAGTCGTGGGAGCGCGTCTTGATCGATTTTGTCCAGAATACGGTCGACGGCATCATGTTCGGTTCGTCCTACGCGCTTCTGGCGATTGGTTTCACGATCATCTTCGGCGTGATGCGCCGGATCAATCTCTCCTTCGGCGCCACCATCATGCTCGGCGCCTACATCGGCACGTGGCTGCACGTGCAGCATCAGGTCAGTGTGTGGATCGTCGCCCTGACGACACTGACGAGCACCGTCCTCGTCGGCATCTATGTCGAACGCTTATGTTTTCACGCCATCCGCCGCAGCGCCGTGCTCGCGTCGATGGTGTCGAGCTTCGTGATCTGGATGCAGTTGGAGGAAGCCGCGATTCATCTGCTGCCCGAGCGCACCTATGCCTTCCCCGCTTTGCTCGCAGCCGGTTCCTTCGAACTCGGACCCTTTCTGTTCCGGGCGGAACAGACCTCAATGCTGGTCCTGGCGATGATCATGGTAGGCGCTTTGCACATCCTGTTGTATCGCACCCGATTTGGTCTGGCGCTGCGAGCGGTCTCCGAAAGCTCTCTGGCCGCCGCCTATATGGGCATCAATGCGGCCTGGGTCACGCTGTGCGCATTCGCGTTGGTATCCCTGATGGGCGGGGTGGCAGGCTATGCCATATTGTCCACGGATGCGCAGATTACCCCCTTCTTCGGCTTGTGGGCCACCTTCAAAGGTCTCATTGCGATGATGCTGGGCGGAATGGGGTCGCTGCCGGGCGCGATTCTGGGCGGCTTGCTGCTGGGCGTCGTCGAAGCCCACGCTCTTTGGTATCTGGGTAACGAATACAAAGATCTCAGCGCATATCTGCTGCTGTTCGGGATGCTGGTGCTGCGGCCCGGCGGCCTCATGGGTCAACGCATTCTGAGCCGCGAGGCTCTCGCCTTTCGGCGGGTTTGAGCAATGGACGATTACGTCATCACGGTGCTGTCGAACATCGGCATGATCTCGTTCATAGCGCTGTCGGCCTACCTGCTGTTGCTGACCGGGGAGATCTCCTTCGGCCAGCAGGCCTACTTCGGCCTGAGCGCCTACGCGGCCGGAGCTGCGACCGCCATGTTCCAGATGCCGATCTGGGCGGGAATTCTCGTCGGCGCGTGCGCGGCCGGAATCATCGCGATGGTCGTGGGGGCTCTGACGCTTCAACTCAGCGGTCTCTACTTTTCGGTAGCGACTCTGGCCTTTGCGGAGATGGCGCGCCTGATCCTGTTGATCGTCGAAATTCAGGTCGAGGTCGATGGAGAGATGGTGGGTCCGGAGGGCGCAAACGGATTCCACGGCATCCGCTGGATGTTCGAGCGCGACATCAGCCTGACCGAGTTCATGCTCCTCATCTACGGATTGCTCGCGCTGACGTTGATTTCCTTGCTGCTCGTCGAGCGCTCCCGTCTGGGTTCGGTTCTCAGAATGCTCGGTTCGGATGATCTGCTGGCCGAGATGCAAGGCCTGAACACCGTGCGCTACCGTATTCTGGCGGTGGGCGCGGCCGGTGTGATCGCAGGTGTAGGCGGGGCTCTTTACGCACACTTCACCACCTATGTGGAGCCGCAGTTCTTCAACGTCATGCTGGGCGTGCATGCCCTCGCTTACGGTCTGATCGGGGGCCTTGGCACGGCATTCGGACCACTCATCGGCGTCGCCATCGATGTCGGTTTTCTGGAGGCGATTCGCTTCATCCAGGGCTACCGGATGATCGTGTTTGGCGGCCTGGTGGCGATACTGTTGATTTTCATGCCGCGCGGCATCCTCGACGAGGAGCGGGTACATCGATTGAAGGCTGTGTTCTCGAGGCGGAATCATGCTCGCGCTTAGGGAGGTCGAAAAACGTTTCGGCGCTTTGGCGGCGCTCGACAGGATCGACCTGGAAGTCACGGACGGAGAGGTTCTGGGCCTCATCGGGCCCAACGGATCGGGCAAGACGACGCTTCTGAACACCGTGACCGGCGTATACCCGCCGAGCGGCGGGCGCATTTCCTTCCAAGGCACGGACATCACCGGATGGAAAGGGCACCGGATTGCACGCCTGGGAATCGTGCGCACTTTTCAGAACATTCGCTTGTTTCCGACCATGACCGTCTTTCAGAACGTGTGGGCCTCACAGCACAGCCGGGTTTCCGGCGGGCTCCTCGCCCTGTTGCGAAGCCGCCCTTCGCGCAGATGCGGCGATACCAGAAGGGTCGAGGAAATGCTGGAACTGGTTGGACTTCTGAAAGATCGGGAAGTGCTGGCGAAGCACCTCCCCCTGCCGGCGCGTCGGCGCCTGGAGGTCGCCCGTGCGCTGACGATCGATCCGCCGCTGGTGTTCCTCGACGAACCGGCGGGCGGCATGACTCCGGCCGAGACCGCAGACATGGCGCGGCTCATCCATGAGGTCGTCGCTCCGAACCGCACCTGTGTGGTGATCGAGCATAAGATGGCGCTGATCGCGGGCGTGTGCACCCGTCTTTGCGTGCTCGATTTCGGCCGCAAGATAGCGGAAGGACTACCGGGCGATGTGCTCGCCGATGCGAACGTCCGGGAAGCCTATCTGGGGACAGATGATGCGCTCGATGCTTGATGTGCGCCGGCTGAGCGTCTCATACGGCGGCATTCGCGCGGTCGATGAGGTGTCATTGGAAGTCCGGCCCGGAGAGATCGTTTCCATCATCGGCGCAAACGGCGCCGGCAAGACTTCGATCCTCAATGCGATCTCGGGCATCGTGTCGCCCGATAAGGGCGAGATACTGTTCGAGGGAGAGCCGATTGGCGGTCTGCCGGCGCATGCCGTTGTCGCTCGCGGCATCGTGCAGGTTCCGGAAGGGCGGATGATCTTCGGAACCTTGAGCGTGGAGGAAAACCTCCAGGTTGCCGCCCACCAAGGCGGTCGTTTCGTGTTGCGGCGCCTAAGCCGCTCGAACCTGCAGCGCCTGTTCCCTGCCCTTGCGGACAA
>JAPOYD010000134.1 GCA_026706735.1 Nitrospinota bacterium
ATCCATCATGATGGCCGTATCGGAAGAACTCGACCAGAGTTCGCGCATGGCGGGGGCTTCATGGCTCACGACGCTCAGAAGAATCACCATTCCGCTTCTCAAGCCGGGGATTTTCGCCGGATGGATTCTGCTGTTCGTCATTTTCCTGAGGGAACTCTCCATCTCCATCATACTTTACTCCGCCGGCACGGAGACACTCTCCGTCGGCGTGTATTATCTCTCGAACTTCGAGAACGAACCCATGACGTCGGCCCTTTCCATCGCACAGACGGTCGCGCTGTTGATCTGCGTCGTCATCTTCAGGAAAGTCGCCGGCAAAGAGGCTTTGACTGCATAAGACGATGAGCGAAAACAACTATCTCCAGGTCGACCATCTCGTTAAATACTTCGGCGACGACCGCGCCGTGGACGGCATTTCCTTCGGCATTCCGGAGGGGAAATTCCTCACCCTGCTCGGCCCCTCGGGCTGCGGGAAGACCACGACGCTCATGTGCATCGCCGGCCTCCACAAGCCGGATGCGGGCGAGATCCGCATTGCTTCGGACCCGGTCACCTCGATAGAAAAGCGCGTCAACATCGCGCCTGAGAAGCGAAACATCGGCATGGTGTTCCAGAGCTACGCCATCTGGCCGCACATGGACGTGACGCAGAACGTGGCCTACCCGCTCGAGATACGCGACGTCGCGCAATCCGAGATCGACGACCGCGTTGCCGAGGCGCTCAAGATCGTCGGCCTCTCCGACATGGCGGATAAAAACGCCACGCAGCTCTCGGGCGGCCAGCAGCAAAGGGCGGCCCTTGCGCGCGCCATGGTCTTCCGTCCGCGCCTCTTGCTCTTCGACGAGCCGCTGAGCAACCTGGACCTGAAGCTCAGGGAGCAGATGCGCATCGAACTCAAGCGGATTCAGCACGAAATCGGCATTACCTCGATCTACGTGACGCACGACCAGGCGGAAGCCCTCGTGATGAGCGACGAGATCATCGTGATGAGCAAGGGCCACATCGAACAAACAGGCGGCCCCCATTCCATTTACGCGCGGCCCGTCAACAAGTTCGTGAGCGATTTCATCGGCGTGGCGAACCTGACGGAGGGCAGAATCGTCGGAAACGGCGGCGCGGGAGCGGGAACCATCGAGATATCCCAAGGGGGCGAGAGCGTACAACTACCCTGCCTGCTCGCCGGCGGCCTGACGGAGGGAGACGACGCCTATCTCTCCGTTCGACCCGAGAACGTGGACGCCTCGCGCCAACCGAAGGACGGCCCCCGGATCGAGGGCGAGGTCATTCAATCGGTCTTTCTGGGCAACTGCCTCGATTGCCGGGTGAAGTGGGGAGAGTTCGAATGGAAGGTGCTGGCGCATTCGCGAGAACGCCTGCGCGTGGGTGAAAAGGTGTACGTGCGCCTCGACCCGGATCATACGCTGGCCGTCAAGCCCTAGAGGATAGATAGCGTGTCATTCGTCGAAATCAAGAAGCTGGTGAAATCATTCGGGCCCGAAGTGGCTGTGGCGGGCATTGACCTTTCCGTCGAACAGGGGGAGTTCGTCACCCTGCTGGGACCTTCGGGCTGCGGAAAAACCACGACGCTCAGATGCATCGCCGGCCTTGAGCATCCCGACAGCGGCGACATTCAAATCGAGGGAGACTACGTCACCTCCGTGGCGAACGAGGTTTTCCTGACGCCGGAGGAAAGAAATCTGGGCATGGTGTTCCAGAGCTACGCCGTCTGGCCGCACATGACGGTCTTCGACAACGTGGCTTACGGCCTGAGGATCCGGCGCGAAACCAGGGCCGCCATCAAGGAGAAAACGACGAATGCGCTCAACCTCGTGGGTCTCGGCCATCTCGCCGAGCGCTACGCCACCAAGCTCTCCGGCGGGCAGCGCCAGCGCGTCGCCCTCGCCCGCGCCATCGTCTACAACCCCAAGGTGGTGCTCTTCGACGAGCCCCTGAGCAACCTCGACGCCAAACTGCGCGAGCAGATGCGCATCGAACTCACCCGCCTGCAGCACGACGTGGGCATCACCTCGATATACGTCACGCACGATCAGACCGAGGCGCTCGTGATGAGCGATCGTGTAGTGGTGATGGACAAGGGCGTGATCCAGCAAATCGGCGACCCGGAAACCATCTATGCCGAACCCACGAACGCGTTCGTGGCGAATTTCATCGGCGTGGCCAACCTGATGGAGGGCAAGCTGCTCGGCCATGAGGGGAGCGCTACGGACGTCGAAATTCCTCTTGGTGACGGAAGCGCCCCCATCCGCCTGAAAACCACCGGCGCGGAAGGGGCTCCCGTCGGGTCGAAAATCATCTTGAGCATCCGCCCCGAGGACATCCTGCTGCACCTCGAGAAACCGGCCGACACGCTGAACCTCATCGAAGGCGAGGTGATCGACACCGTGTATCTGGGCAACTTCCTCGACTGCCAGGTCCAGGTCGGCCCATACGAGATAGGCGTGCAGATCGACCATTTCGAGGAACTCGACCTCGGCCAGAAGGTGTATCTCTCCTTCACGCCCGATCACGGCCTTTGCCTCACCGAATAGCCCCATGTCCCCCCGCGCTAAAGATGGCCCCAAACTTCTGGCGGGAGGGGACATCGCCATCAACCGAGCGGAGTCGAAAGGCGCTTTCGGAAGACTGATTCCCCTCCTCCGGGAATCGGACGTCTCCTTCGCCAATCTCGAACTGCCCCTATACCACGGCGGGAAACCCGCGCCCGAGAAAATTCTGCTGCGCGGCGCGCCGGAGATGGCCGGCGCCCTGGCCGAGGCCGGCTTCGACGTCATGGCCTTTGCGAACAACCATGTGCTCGATTATGGGGAAGACGCCTTTGCGGAAACCATGTCGCTCATGGATTCGCTCGAAATTCCTCTCGTAGGTGGAGGCATGAACCTCACGCAAGCGAGAAAACCCGTTCTCATCGAGCGCGGAGGTCTCAGGGTCGGCTTCCTGGCGTATTGCTCCGTCATCCCCAGGGGGTTCGAGGCCACGTCAGCGGGTCCTGGCGTGAACCCCATACGCGCCCACACGTCCTACCGCCCCTGGCGCGACCTGTCCGAATACCCCGGCACCCCACCGCGCATCGACACCTGGGCGGAACCCGCCCATCTCGCGCGCATGAAGCGCGACATCAGAAACTTGAAGAAAAAAGCGGACCTGGTGGTCGTGAACCACCACTGGGGCACGAGCATGACGCACGAGGTGATGGATTTTGAACGGGAAATCGCCCACGCCACCATCGACGCGGGCGCAGACCTCGTTCTAGGTGGCCACCCGCACGTTCTCCAGGCGATCGAATTCTACAAGGGCGCGCCCATCGTCTACAGCATGGGGAACCTGATATTCGATTTCGATATCCCTTTCTTCACCGACGAAACGCACGACACCTTCCTCTTCGGCTGCGCGCTGACGAAAAAGGGAGTGAGAGAACCCTACCTGATGCCCGTCACGGCCGGGGTATTCTCGAAACCCAGGCTCCATTCTCCCAAACGGGGTGAGGGCCGCAGAATCACGGGCGTCATGGAGGCGCTGAACGAGCCTTTCGGAACCAACCTGGAAGTCCAGGACGATCGGGTTTTGATATCCGCACCGTCATAACTACTCCTGCAAGCCCACGTTCTGGCCTAACAGGCCGCAGAACCTCTAAACCCTGACGCAGAATCCAGCTTGCTGGGATTCTCCTAACTCAACACCCCGTCGGCGTCGCGAACCGGTCCCTTGATGATGATGGCCTGCATCTTCTCGCCCACAGCCGCCGTCTTGTGCTCCATCCCTGCCGGGATGAACGCCACCGCCCCCGGGTAGAGGTCGATTTTCTCGCCATGCGTTTCCGTATAGCCCCGCCCGCTCAGCACCCAGATGACTTCCTCCTGACCGGGGTGCGCGTGCGGCTCATGCGGGGTCGCAGGGTCGTACTCGGTGAGCCCCACGCGCACGTGCTCGGAGCCGTTCGCGGTCGGGCTCACCAGGATTTTCGTCTGCCCCCAGTCCACGGGCTTGAAAGCCGCTTTCGCAACGTCCACCACTGATTTTTCGGGCATTTTCATCTCCTATATTCTACTTGAATAATTTCGCTTAACTATTTCTATTTTAACCTGTTTCTCACGGCGTCGCCGCATTCTTTCGTGTTCAGACGGCCCCCGATATCCGCCGTGCGTTCTCCATTCGCGATGGCTTCTTCCACCGCACGCCGGATGGATGCTCCACCCTCCCCGCAGCCCAGGTGATCCAGCAACAGAGCGCCCGTCAAAATGGCCGCCATCGGGTTGGCGACCCCGCACCCGTAGATGTCGGGCGCCGTGCCGTGCACCGGCTCGAACATCGAGACGCCCTCCAAATTCACGTTCGCGGAAGGGGCAAGGCCCAGCCCGCCCACCAGGCCCGAGGTGACGTCGCTCAGAATGTCGCCGAACATGTTGTTCGTGACGATGACGTCGAATTCCGCCGGGTGCTGGATCACCTCCATCGCCACCGCGTCGATGTGCCTGGCTTCTGATTCGATGTCTTCGAAATCCGCCCGCACCTCATCGAAAACGCGGCGCCAAATTCCGCCTGCGTAGCGGAGCCCGCTCGCCTTGTCCGCCATGGTGACTTTTCTGCGTTTATGACGCCTCGCGAACTCGAAAGACGCCCGGATGACGCGCTCCACGCCCTTGTAAGTGTGCACTTCTTCCTGAAGAGCGACCTCGTCTTTCGTGCCCTGCTTGAAGAACCCGCCCACGTTCACGAAAAGGCCCTCGGTGTTCTCGCGCACGACGACG
>JAPOYD010000081.1 GCA_026706735.1 Nitrospinota bacterium
ACGCGCGTCCGGTTCGTGCATGCGCGCATCAGGAACCTGCTGGCGAAATCAGGCGGTTGGGACCAAGAGACCTGGGGCACGCCGCTGAGCGCGGCGAACCTGGGATTGGCCATCGCCATCTTCTCGATGCAGCTGCTCAGATACTCGAAACTCGTGGGAACGAGCTTCAGCATCGAGGAACAAGAGAGCGTTCTTGCCGTCTGGCGCTACGCGGGCTACCTCATAGGAATCCCCGAAACCATCCTCTACACCGACGGCGCGGACGCCGAGAGAAAACACGACATCGCCTATATGTGCGAACCGCCGCCGGGCGCGGATTCGGTAGCCATGGCGAACGCGCTGATCAAGGCCATTGCGCCTGTTGCGGGGGTTACGGACCCGAAAGAACAAGAAGACTTGACGGATCTGGCCTATCGCCTTTCCACGGCGTTGATAGGACGGGAACTCGCGGGTCAGTTCGGGTATCCAAAGCACTCCCGCCTGTCTACGATGCTGACGCTTTACAGTTTCCGGACGAAGCAACGTCTACAGCGATTTTTGCACAGCAAACAAATCGTCAAATCCCAGAATTTCTCGCAGCTTCTCAAGATTTCGGTATACGACGAGGGTGGAATCAGCTACCGTATGCCCGACCAGGTCAAAGCGTCGGAATCAAGCAGATGGTAAGCGACCCTGTGACATGGCGCACGCCGAACAACCAATCCACGCCCGGCCCGTGACGAGGAGGCGATAACTCCCGTGCAACTGGAACGCTATATCGACGCCGTTCTGCGCCACCGGTGGCTGGTCGTCGCGCTGGCCGTGTTGATCCTGCTGATCACGGGAACGGGCGGACGCTTCATCAAGACCACGAACGACTACCGCATCATGTTCGGCGAAGACAATCCCCAACTCACCGCCTTCAGAGCGCTGGAGAAAACTTTTTCCACTTCCGACACCGCGCTCATCGCCGTCGCGCCCAAAGGGGGTTCGGTGTTCACCAAAGAGGCGCTCGGCGCGCTCGAGGAGTTGACCGAAACAGCGTGGAAGACGCCGCATTCGAGCCGCGTCGACTCCCTCACGAACTACAACCACAGCCGGGCGGAGGAGGATGACCTGATCGTCGAGCCGCTCGTAGACGACGCGAGCGCGCTGGGTAAAGCCGACATATCGCGAATCAGGAAAACCGCGCTCGGCGCCAAGGAAATCGCCGGACGCCTCGTCTCCCATGACGGGCACGTGGGCGGGCTGGCGATCACTTTCATCCTGCCTGACGACCTCGACAAAGCTGTGATCGATATATCTGATTATCTAAACGCAGTCCTCGAGAAAGCCCGCGCGAAATACCCGGACATTTCCTTTTATCTGACCGGCGACGTCATCATGCACCGCGCCTTCGCAGACGTCACGAAAGAAGAGCTGGAAACGCTCATGCCGCTCGTGTTTCTCATGATCATCATCACTACCGCGCTTCTTCTGCGCTCGGTGCTGGGAACGCTGGCCATCGTCATCTCAATCGTTTTCATCCTCATAAACACCCTGGGGGTCGCAGGCTGGCTCGGGGCGGTGTTCAGCCCCACCAATTCCGGCGTGCCGATCATCATCATGGCGATCTCCGTCGCGAACTCGGTTCACATCGTCACGGCCACCCTGCTGGGCATGGGGCGCGGACTCGACAAGAATGCGTCGATTGCCGAATCGCTTCGCAACAACGCCTGGCCGGTGTTTCTCACCTCGCTCACGACCGCGATCGGGTTCCTGAGCCTGAACACATCGGATTCGCCGCCCTTCCACGTCCTGGGCAATCTCGTGGCGCTCGGCGTGCTGTTCTCCTTCATCTACGCCATGACACTGTTGCCGGCGCTGCTCTCCATTCTGCCCTTGCGCCCGCGCCGAATTTCTCCTGAGAAATCTTCCTTTTTCGATCGTTTCGGCGACTTCGTCGTCGAACGCCGCGTGCTTCTGCTTTCGTTCGTCGCCATCATGGCGCTTGTTCTCCTCAGCGGCATTCCCCGCAACGAGCTGACCGAGCGGTGGGCGCACTACTTCGACGAGCGCTACCAGTTCCGCCGCGATACGGATTTCGTGTTCGAGAACCTGACCGGCCTGGATTCGCTGGAATACTCGCTCAAGTCGGGGCGTGAAGGCGGCATCACCGACCCTGAATATCTGAAAAAAGTCGAGGCCTTCGCCGAATGGTGTCGGAAGCAGCCGAAAGTGAGCCACGTGCGGGCGTTTTCGGATATCATGAAGCGACTGAACAAGAACATGCACGGCGACGACCCGGCCTTCTACAAAATCCCGGAGGACCCCAGGCTCGCCGCGCAATACCTGCTGCTCTACGAGTTCTCGCTCCCCTTCGGCATGGACCTCAACAACCGCATCGACGTCGCCAAATCCACGACGCGCATGACCGTCGTGATCCGCAGCCTCTCCTCCAAGGACCAGCGCGATTTCGACGAGCATGCGCAAGCCTGGCTCCGCGCCAACATACCCGAGTTCGCCGCCGAGGCGTCGGGCATCACCATGGTCTTCGCGCACCTCACGCTCCGGAACATCCACAGCATGCTGCGCGGCACGGTCATCGCCATGGCCCTCATCTCGCTCATTCTGATCCTGGTCTTCAAGAACGTGCGCATCGGCCTCATCAGCCTCTTGCCGAACTTCATCCCCGCCGCCATGACCTTCGGCCTGTGGGGCCACCTGGTCGGCCGCGTGGGTCTCGCAGGCTCGGTGATGACCGCCATCGCGTTCGGGATCATCGTGGACGACACGATTCACTTCCTGAGCAAATATCTGAGATTTCGCCGCGAGGGCCTCTCCGCGACCGATGCGGTGCGATCCGTCTTTCACACCGTGGGCCATGCGCTTTGGACGACGACCGCGGTCTTGTCACTCGGTTTTCTGGTGTTCGCCTCATCGGGGTTCGAGGTCAGCTGGGCGCTCGGCCTGATGGTGGCGATCACGCTCGTCTTCGCGCTCCTCGCCGATTTCCTGCTGCTGCCTCCCCTGCTGATGCTCCTCGACCGGAAGGATTGATGAGCGAGGTTGCCTCGCCCACCTGACGTGAAGGAACTGTAGGGGCCGCATACATGCGGCCCGCTCGATCTCCCTCGGTTTGAAAAGCAACCCCCCCTACCCCCCCTTGTCAGGGGGGGTAGGGGGGGTTGACTTTACCCTGTCAAGGGACTTTTTCAACAACCCCTTGAGGGTCTGGCTTCCCGAGGGGAAAGCCAGACGATGAAGCCGAGCGGTTTGTGCGAAGGCTGAATCGGTGGGGGGACATGCCACAGAAAAATCTCCCCCCACCAACGCGGCTGCGGACATTGTCCTTGCCGCGTTGTCGGCCTTCCCGAGAAGGAAAGGCCGACCCTCAAGGGGGGAGTGGATTACTCTTTCGTCGGACGGCAAGAACCCTCAAGGGGGAGCGAGAAAAAACTAGGCTTGAGGGAGTGGTTTCGGAGCGGGAATCACGACCTCGCCTTCAGGATCGCCATCGCAACCCTGTCCGGGGTCAAGGGCAGGTCGTGGAACCGCACGCCCGTGGCGTCGTAAATCGCATTGGCGATAGCCGCCGCCGTGGGCACGGTCACCTGCTCCCCGACGCCCTTCGCCCCGTAAGGGCCGTTCGAGTAGGAATCCTCCACGATGAGGGACGCCACCCGGTCCGGCACGTCCTCCACCGTGGGAGCGAGGTAGCCGTGCATGTCGGGATTCAGCATCAGGCCCTCGCGCTGGACGACTTCTTCCATCATGCAGAATCCGATGCCCATGTAGACGCCGCCCTCGATCTGCTGCTCCACGCCCATGGGGCTGATGGCCCGGCCCACGTCGTGAGCGGCCCAGACGCCGGTGACTTCCACCTCGCCCGTCTCCTCGTCCACGAGCACATCGGCCACCTGGCTGCCGAACCCGTAGATTTCATACGGCTCGCCCTGGCCCGTCTCCTTGTCGGTTTTCGCAGGCGGGGGAATGTTGTCCGCAGCGCCGATTTGCTTGAGCTCATCGGCGACGAAGGCTCCCGCGATCTCGGCGAGCGTGACCCTCGTTTCCTCATGCGAGCGCGAGCGAACCACGCCGCCGCGAAGCTCCAAGTCTTCGGGGTCCGCCTCCAGTAGAATTCCGCCAAGGCGCAGCAACTCCTCGCGCGCCTTGACGGCTGCGTTGTAGACCGCCTTCCCGCCCTGCATGGTGATGCGCGAACTCGAACTCGTGCCGCCGAACGGATCGATGGCGGTGTCCACGCTCTCCATCAGGAACTCGGAATACGGGACGTCCAGCGTCTCGGCGGCGATCTGGCAGAGCACCGTCTTGCTCCCCTGGCCGAAATCCACGACGCCTGCCGCCACCTGTACCTTGCCCTCCGCCGTGAGGAATACGTGCGCCTCCGCCGGGGAGTAGGCGTTGCCCGTTCCGTAGAGACAGCTCGCCACGCCGCGCCCGCGCAAGCGGCCGTCCGCGGCTCTTCCGTTCCCCCCACTTCCCCAGGAAGAGGCCCGCTCCACCTCGCTCAGCGTATCGAGAAAGCCGACGCTCTCGGGCAGGTGCTGGTTCCAGGCCGTACGTGTTCCGACGCGCAGCCCGTTCACGCGCCTGATCTCGATGGGGTCCATCTTAAGCGCCCTGGCGAGCGCATCCATCTGCTGCTCGCCCGCGAAATGCACCTGGGGGCACCCCGGCCCGCGCATCTGGCCCCCGTAGGGGTGGTTCGTGTGCACGCAGTGGACGTCCACCTTCACGTTGGGCGCCTGGTAGGGGCCCGCGGCATGGTAGGTCGCGCGCTTGAACGCAGGCGGATTGTCCCCCCCGTTGGCCACGTACGCCCCCTTGTCGAGCCAGACTTCCACCTGAACGGCGGTGAGGCGTCCGTCTTTCGTCGCTCCGGTTTTGGAGCGGATGAACGCGGCGTGGCGCTTGGTAGAAGCGATCATGCTCTCCTCGCGCGAATACACGAGCTTCACGGGCCTGCCGGCGGCGCGGGCGAGAACGGCTACGCGCAGGCACACGTCGAGGCTCGCCTCGCTCTTCCCCCCGAAAGCCCCGCCGGTGGTCGTCTGGACGAAACGAACCGAGCTCTCGCCCTTGAGGCCGAGTATCCGGGCGACGTTCTGCCGCACCAGGAAGGGCTGCTGGGTCGAACCCCATATCTGGATTCCGCCGCCCGGGTTGGGGCTCGCGCAAGCCGCCTCGACTTCGAGATAGAGGTGATCGACGGAGGGCGTCGAGTATTCGTTCCCGACAATGACGTCGGCCTTCCCGAAACCCTCCTCGACATCCCCTTTCCGTATCTTCGACTGGTTGAGCACGTTGCCGCCGGGAAAGATGATCTCGGCACCCTCTTCCATCGCCTCGCGCGGACAGGAGACGACGGGCAGGGGCCGGTATTCGACCTGTATCAGCCGCGTCGCCGCCTCGGCCGCCTCGAGCGTCTCCGCTGCGACGAGCGCAACCACCTCGCCCGTGTAGCGCACCCTGTCGTGGGCGATGACGGGCATGGCCCGATCATGCGCTGTGATGCAGGGATGGTGCGGCAGGTCCTCTCCCGTGAGCACGGAGACGACGCCGGGGACGCGCAGTGCCTCGCTCGGGTCGACCGAAACTATCTCGGCGTGCGCGTGTTCGCTGCGAAGCGCCTTGCCGACCAGCATACCCGGAAGCTGGAGGTCGTCGAGATAATCCGCGGCGCCCGCCGCCTTTTCCGGATCGTCCAGAAAGGGAAGGGACTCGCCGATCACGGCGCCGCCCATGTCTTTGGCTTCCGCCATGGCACACTCCAAATGAGAAGAGAACCGAGTAAATGATGAGTCGATGAATGCGCCGTCAATCTACATGCTCGGGCCTCGTTTGTCCATGAAATGGGGGGTCAAACGCGAGTGAGGAGGGGCTGTTGAAAAAGCCTCGATTTCGTGATTCGGCTTATGGAACCAACCATCTAGGAAATAAATACCCACCCATATTTTGAGACGTAGTAGGGCGACCCCCTATGGTCGCCCTACCCCCCGTGGCCGCCCGTATCGAATATGTCTACCTTCGTGTTTGCGCTTCGCATGGACAGGCACGGGGGCCTGTCCCTACAAACCCTCTACTTGCAGCGGCCCTCTAATACGGGGTGTTTCAACACCCCCCCTCGGTCGGGATTGATCCCGCAGTTGCGTTTGCAGGACGGGCCGACATTCACCTCCCCGCCCTGCGCCGCCGCATCGGCTGTGCGATACTTGGGCGATACAGCTACAACCCGGCGCGTAGAACGGAGCGCAGCGGGCGCATCGACGAACGCCGACCAGGGAACGACGAGATGTTCGACGCCGCCACCATCCTCGCCATCGCCGGAACCTTCCTGCTCGCGGGCGCGGTCAAAGGCGTCATCGGCCTCGGACTGCCGACGGTCAGCCTCGCCCTTCTGGCGGTGGCGCTCAACCTGACGAACGCGATGGCCCTGCTCCTCGTGCCGTCGTTCGTGACCAACGTCTGGCAGGCGGTGGTCGGCGGCCACGGGCGGGCCCTGCTGCGCCGGATATGGCCCTTCCTGCTTGTGGCGGCGATCACCGTGCGGCTCGGAGCGTCCGCGCTCACGCGCGTCGATTCCTCGCTGCTGGCCGCGCTTCTCGGCCTGCTGCTCGCGGCGTACGCCGCCGCGAACCTGCTCGGCCTCAGATTCCAAGTCCAAGTCCGTCATGAAAGGTGGGCGGGCGCGCTGGTCGGACTGGTGAACGGCGTACTGACGGGCATGACGGGGTCTTTCGTCGTGCCGGGGGTGATGTACCTACAAGCGCTCGGCCTCCCGCGGGACGCGCTGATTCAGGCGATGGGGATGCTCTTCACGGTTTCGACGCTGGCGCTGGGGTTCGCGCTTCAGGCCAACGACCTGCTGCGGATGGAGCACGGCGTCCTTTCCACCATGGCGCTCGCGCCCGCGATGGCGGGAATGGTCATCGGGCAGCGAGTCCGGAAAAGGCTCTCCGAGCAGCTGTTCCGGAAGGTATTCTTTCTCTCCCTCTTAGCACTTGGCATCTACCTCGCCTCCCGCACGTTCGGCGGCTGAAAGAAGCGGACCCCTCGACCGGCGAACCGGGGCGAAGGTCGTCCTTCCGTTCAGGTGAACCCGGCCTCTCCCGTGAGGAGGCGGGGCGCATTTCCCCGCATTTGCCCGCCGTAGTGGTGATGGCCTCGAAACGAACCAGGGTGGCCGATGCGCGCATTTTCCCGCATTTGCTCGTGGCGGCGAAGTTCCGGGTCGGGTATGGTGGCGGTGCGCAAAGAAATCGAGCGGAATAATGAATTTCCGTAAAATTCGATAAATTTAGGTAAATTTAGATAAATTCACGGGGTTTTTCGATAAATTAAATGAATCATTTTTTGAGGATCGAATAGACGCCGCCCATCGGGGCGCAGGGGAATCCTGCCATGGGCCGCGGCTTCCGCGATAACGGCAAATGCGCGGAAATGCGGAGAATTGCACGTTCGACCGGAGGAATCCAGAAGATGCAGGACCGAGAGAATCCAGCGCGCAGGCTGTTTCCCGGATTCCCGCAAGTCGTTGATTTATATAGACAAGAAACGCGAGGCCTATCCGAGGCGGTGTTGAGGAGAACGAGGGAGGAGAAGAGCTGGGGCCTTTGGTCGATCCGGGATCAGGTGAGCCACGTGGCGTCTCTGCCCTACCGGTGGCTGCTCATTCGCTGGGGCGCAATCCTCTTCGGCGATGCGCTTCCGCGCGATGAGGCGTTGTTCGATCGCTTCGATGGGCGAATGATGAAAGACGGGTATTACCCACAAATTCAAGACCTTATCGGCGTCATGCGGGATTCGTTCGCCCTCGCCTGGGAGGTGTTGGGAGCGGAGACGACCGAATCGATCCGGGATAAGAGAAAGATATCCGAGCGCGTGCCGGTGGACATGACACGGCCCGGAACCGGCGAGGACGTGCGCAGGTGGCGCGAAAACGTCACCCTCAAGGCCCACCGCACCGGCGTGTGGATCGACCCCGAAGATACGGAGCTCTTTCATTTCAATCTCGAATACACGTTCCGCCACATGCTCTGGGAGGCGTATGCGCACCTCAAAACCATCCAGATGCACAAGAAAGAGGAGGGCCTGGAGCCGCTCGCCCAGATTCCGCAAGAAGGCTATCTGCTTGTGTTGAAATGGGAATAATATACATATAAACAACCACTTATGGGAATAAAATCATTCGCATCCAAACCCAGGAGGACATACAAACATGGTGGAGAGCATCAATTATCCCTGGCATGAGAGCACCGTGCCCGGCGAGCGGCCGATCGACAAGCCCGAACTCCCCAAAGACGGCTATGAGATCACCATGCTCGCCGAGACCGAAACGATGGACGACGGGCAGCTCAAAATCGGGCGCTTCCGGCATTTCGAGGTATTCAGCGACGAACCGCCCCGCATCGGAGGAGAAGACAGGTATCCCCAGCCTCTCACGTACATCGCCATGGGGGTCGGGTTCTGACTGCTGACCCAGCTTGGGCGGTACGCCCATATGACGAAAACCACCTTCGAGAAGGCCGCCTGCCGCGTGGAATTCGATTATTTCCTAAAGGGTTCCGTCTTGAAAGGCGACGTGAATTCAGGGTGCAGAATGGTGCGTACGCACTTCAAGGTCGAATCGAGCGAAGCGGAAGAGAAAATCCTGAACATCATCCGGTTGGCGAAACAAGGCTGCTATGCCGAACAGATGGTCCAGACGGCGGTTCCACTCACGAGCACTGTTGAACTAAACGGGAAAAGCATCGAACTGGAGGGAATCACGAATCCCGCTTGACGCGTACGGGATGGTATCTGGTGCCACGGGACGGAATTGAACCGCCGACACGAGGATTTTCAGTCCTCTGCTCTACCGACTGAGCTACCGTGGCAGTATGTGGAGCAATCGACAGACAACCAAGGGTTGTTGCTTATCGGCCCATTTCCCGTAAAAGGCAAGTGTTTCCATACCTTTATCAGGAAGACGGGATTCTAAAACGCCCCAACCCGGTCGTCAACATAGAAACGTCTTGTGCCCCTTGATGTTATACAGTCTCCTCCTTATGGTGAAAGAATGGTGAAACGGTCTCCATTTCCCGTGGGCAAACTTCCCCCAGATGTGCTGGGCGCTCTGCTCAAGAACACGACTTCTCACCCGCGCCTCATCGTGGGACCACGGGTTGGAGAAGACGCGGCCGTTATCGACATGGGAGATCGCTACCTTGTCGCGAAATCTGACCCCATCACGTTTGTGGAGCATCATATCGGGCGCTATGCCGTACATGTGAACGCAAACGACATCGCTTGCATGGGAGCCACTCCTCTGTGGTTTCTGATGACTCTGCTTCTGCCTGAAGGACGCGCTGATGAGGCGATGACAAGCCGTATCTGGGAAGAAGTGGAAGATGCATGCGCCGATTTGGGCATTACTTTATGCGGGGGTCATACCGAGGTTACGTCGGGTTTGGAATTTCCGATTCTTTCGGGCCACATGCTGGGTGAAGTCTCCAAGGAGAATCTGATACGCGGCGCGGACGCGCAAGTAGATGATTTGATTCTGCTTACGCGCGCGATACCCGTCGAGGGAACGACGATCCTGGCGGACGCAAAATACGATTATCTCAAAAGCATCATGGATGCCGAGATACTGGAGAATGCGAAAAAATACGTGGAATCTCCCGGCATCAGCGTGGTAGCGCAAGCTCTGGCGGCGGCCGGAACCGGCTCCGTGCACGCGATGCACGACCCGACCGAAGGCGGCCTCGCCACCGGCATCCATGAAATGGCGGGGGCGGCAGGTCTGGGAGCAATCGTGGAAGAAGCCGGCATTCCCATCTCTCTTGAAGGCGGAATGATTTGCAAAGCGTTGGATCTCAATCCTTTGGGCGTCATTACCTCGGGGGCGCTTTTGCTGGCGGTTCCAGCCGAAGGAGAAGGGGTTGTGAGAGAAACGCTCATGGCGACGGGCGCGATGGGCGTTCGCATCGGCAAATTATGCGCTCCTGAATTTGGGGTGCGCATGAACAGTGGCGGGAAAACCTCTCCGCTCAAGCGCTTCGATTCCGATGAAATCTCAAGAGTGCTGTGAGGAAGGAAAAATGAAACGAGCCATGGAGGGCGTGTTGCTCGATTTTGACGGCACGCTCACGAAACCCGCCTTTGACTGGCCCGCCATGAAAGAGGAGATGGGCCTGGCCGACGGGGAGGTATCCATCCTGGATCACATCCCCACACTCTCTCCCGATCGCGCGCGTGAGATATCGGATATCCTTGAAAAACATGAACTTAAGGCCGCCGACATGGCCGAAGCCAACGACGGCGCGCATGATTTGCTCGCTTACCTGAGAACGAAAAGAATCCCCTTCGGCGTCGTGACGAACAACGCGGAGCGGCATGTTCTGAAAATGGTGAAAAAAATCAACATCTCATTCGAAGTCCTGATCACCCGGGATATCGGCTATTGGAAACCGGACCCGAGGCCAATGCTCAAAGGCGCCGAGGCCATCGGCGTGTCGCCTGAGAAATGCGTCGTCATCGGGGACGGGAAATACGACATGATGGCCGCTGAAGCGGCCGGAATGTTGTCGGTCCACCTGGCGGAACACTCCTCGATCCCCAGTGACTTGACCCTTCGCACCCTCAGGGAAGCGCCCGCCCTGATCGATCAACTCCTTGATAAATAAAGACTTGGGGCACGCCCTTGTGGGACATGCCCCATGATGGAAGGAATCCGCCAATCAAGGCGAATCATTCGGCGAGATGTCAGTGAATCAGCATCGGGGGACCCTTCAACTGACCACCGGGGAGAAAAGGCTCCTCTATGAAAGGCGCCCATTGAGGGCAAAAGGTTCACACCCCCATATTTAGCAATAATCATGCCAAAATAAGACATACGCTGCTCCAAAATCGACCCTGGGCTTTAAGCTTAAATATATCAACGCGATAAAAGACCTTTCGAAGGCGCAAAAACCCGGAGGAACCCCCTCGGTTGCGGCGTCCGGCTTCTCATTTGACTATTTTTCGGGAATAGGCGGTTTGAGTCTGACAAAATGTCAATCCGGGACCCGGGTGGCCGCTGTGGAAGGCTGAAATAATGGCAATCGCTCAAAAGCCCGCGCAATTCCCCGCAAATCCGCGCATTTGCCGTCTTCGGGTGAGGTGCAGGCCATGGCAGAATTCCCCTGCGCCGCGATACCACGTCGTCATTTCCCAGGAATTTTATTTACCGAAATTTGTCGAAAAACCCCGTGAATTTATCTAATTTTATCTAAATTTACGGATATTATTTTTTGCATTTTCCGGGTTCTGCGCCTCGCCGGAGCGGCCGCCTTACTCCTGCGGGCGGCGCCTGAAAAACCCCGGGGCGCACCCTGGAAAGATCAATGACGGCCTGGACGGCCGTCCGAGCGCGCGGGCCCTCACGGCGCCCGCATCAAGGGCAGGCGGCATCCCGTCTCCATCATGGCGGCGGGATGCCCGGAAAGTCGAATTCCGGGTGAAGGCGCTCCGGTTCCGAGATTCTCCCGGGAGTGTCCGGCTCCTTCTGCTCCCCGGCGGGAGGGGCGGTTCCCGCAACTTGCGGGGACGCCTCAGCGCACGATTGTCCCGGCGACGTCCGGTTTTCGTATCTCGAGGCGATCCTTCATGCAGATGTCATGGGCGGCGTTGACGAACACGTGGGTGCCTTTGGTGAGATCATGGACCGATGCGTGCTCTCCCTCCTTCGGGTAGTAGCCCGTGCCGCCTCCGCTGGCGCGGCCCTGGGGGCCGTAGCAGATCGCCGGAATCCCGGCGCGGGTCAGCGGCGCGGTGTCGGCGTACCAGCCGTCCCAGGTGATCTCGGGGCGCTCGCCCCAGACGAGATCGTGCGAGGCGGAGATGCTGCGCACCACGTATTCCTCGGGCGATATTTCGGCCGCGTACGCCGTCTGGATCACTTGAAGCTCGATCTCCATGGCGGGGTCCTTCTCCCGAAGCTGCCGGATGACCTGATCCACCTCGGCGACGGTATCGCCGTGCAGCTGACCCGGCATGATCCCGACTTCCAGATAGAGCCGGCAGAAGCACGGCAGCTTGCTCGCCCGGAACGGATGCCCCCCTTCGATGGCGATGATGTTGACGTTTCCGGCCTGCTCCCCATTGTAGCGGGTCCTGCTCAGGTAGTCCTTGCCCCAGCTCTTGAGGGCGGGTATGGCGTTCAGCATCTTCTCGATGGCGTCTTCGCCGGGCTTGATCTTCACCGTGTTGCCGCCGCGGGCGTAGGTGGCGGCCGGGTTGCCCCGGGTCATGAGTTCCATGAACACGTATCCGCCCGTGGCCACCGAAATCCGGTTGGACGTCGGCTCGGGTATGACCACCATGTCGGCGGTGATGCCGTTGTTGACCATGAAACGGGCGCCGATCCCGCAGCCCCGGTAGCGCTTGCCCTGGTAACGCCCCACCGGCGTGTGGCAGGTCTCGCCGACGACGCCGGCGATCATCAGGTTGCCTCGCAGCTTCGCCTTCGAGCGGGCCATGGCCTCCACGGCGAGGATGGCCGATGCGTGGCCGCTCTTCATGTTGTAGGTGCCCATGCCGTAGATCCACTCGCCCTCGCGCCAAGATTTCGGCTGGTACCCCGGCCCGAGATCGCAGATGCCCTCCTCGTCGCCGCCGTAGGTCGTGTCCAGGTGGCCGCAGTACATCAGTGTTGGGCCGTCGCCCGTGCCCTCAAGCTCGCCGTAGACGTTATATCGATCCGGCTCGACCTCCTGCATCCAGGTCTTCAGGCCCGCCGCCCGGAAGCGGTCGGCGAGATATTCGGCGAGCGCCTTCTCGCCGCCCTGGGGGCTCGGGATGTCGACCATCTCCATGGTCAACTGGGCGATAGCTTCCTCGTCGACGTATGCCAGTGCGTCTTCGACCATGCTCATCGTTCGTCCCTCCTCGGTTCGCGCGATCCATGGTTCCACGGACGCCTCGGCCTCTCGTGGCGGGCGCCCCGGTGACTTCGTGCCAGGAATAATTTGTCAGACTACATGCCAAGGTACATCTGGCGAATGTTCGGGTCAAGAAGAAGCTCCGCCGAGTCTCCCTCGCGGCGATTCCGGCCCATGTCCAGCACGTATCCCCGGTCGGAATTCTCCAGGGCCTTGGCCGAGTTCTGCTCCACGACCAGGATCGATACGCCGTCGCGGTGAATCCGCTCGATGCTCTCGAAGATGGTATCCATCACCGTGGGTGCGAGTCCGATCGTCGGCTCGTCGAGCAGGATGAGGGTCGGCCTGGTCACCATGGCCATCCCGAAGCTGAGCATCTGCCGCTGGCCGCCGCTGAGGGTCCGGGCCTTGCTGCTCTCCTTCTCCTTCAGGATGGGGAACAGGCCGAATACCCCCTCGCGCGCGCGGCGGCGCTCCTCGGCGTCGCCCACCGTCCAGGCGCCGAGGTTGAGGTGCTCGCTCACCGTCATCTGGGGGAAGATGTTGCGCCCTTGGGGGCAATACGCGACCCCGTGCTGGATGATCAGGTGCGGCTCGATCCCGGTGATGTCCTCTCCCTCGAGGACGACCTTCCCCTCCGTCGGCTTCAGGTAGCCCAGGATGGTCAGCAGCACGGTGGACTTGCCGGCGCCGTTCGGCCCGATGAGGGCGATCGTCTCGCCGCGGCTGACTTCGAGCGAGACGCCGTGCAGGATTTGCTTCTTGCCGTAGCCGGAGGCGATCCCCTCGACCTTCAGCAGCGTATCCCCGGCCATGGCTCAAGCCCCGAAATAGGCGGTGAGGACCGCCTCGTCCCGCCGGACTTCATCCGGCGAACCTTCGGAGATCTTCTCACCCATGCTCAGGACGACGACGCGTTCGCAGTTGTTCATGACCACGTCCATGTTGTGCTCGATGATCAGAAAGGTCCTGCCGTCCTCATTCAGATAATGGATCAGTTCCAGCAATTTCTTCTGCATGACGGGACTGACGCCGGCGGCCGGCTCGTCGAGCAGGATCAGCCCCGGATCGAGCATCAGAACCTGGATGATGGAGAGCAGGCGTTGCTGGCCGAAGGAGAGGTCGCTCGCGTACTCGTCGCGCAGGTCGGCCAGGCCGACGAACTCGAGGAGTTCATGGGCCCTCTCGTTTGCGGCGGCGTTTCCCGTCGGCAAGGTGACGTTCTCCAGCAGCGTCATCTTGGGGAAGATGCGCGTCACCTGGAAGGTGCGGCCGATGCCCTTCCGGGCGATCTGGTAGGGCGGCAGTCCCGTCACGTCCTCTCCGCGGTAGAGGATGCGCCCGCCGTCCAGCGGCAGATATCCCACGATGGTATTGAACAAGGTCGTCTTGCCGGAGCCGTTGGGGCCGATCAGGCCGACGATCTCGCCCTCTCCGACGGAAAAGCCGCACCCGGCGAGCGCGTGGACGCCCCCGAAGCTTTTCCGGACGTCGTGGATCTCCAGGATCGGCCCCTCGGTAGTCATGCTCTTCTCCCGGGTGTGCTCGAGCGGCCTCGCGCGGCGCGGCGGGTTTTCGCCTCCATCGTCAGATCCACCTCGTTTTCGGCAGAATCCCCATCTCCTTGAGACGGACTAGGACGCCGTCGGGCATCCAGATGACCAGGCAGACCATCACGAGACCGAAGACGGTGATGTTGGCCTGGCCCAGGTGCAGCCAGACGTAGTCGCTGATGAGTTGGAGCGTGACCGCGCCGATCACCGCACCGAGAACGGTTCCCAGCCCGCCGAACATGGCCATCACGATGGACAGCATGGTGTACTTGATATCGAAAGCCGCGAACGGTTCGATGTAGTGCAGAAAAGTGGCCTGGATGCCGCCCGCCGTCCCGGCGAAGAAGGCGCTCACCACGAACACGCTGACCTTCACGGCGGTGGTATTGACCGCGAGACCGCTCGCCGCGGCCTCGTCTTCGCGTACGGCTATCAGCGACAGGCCGTAGTACGAGCGGGCGAAATACAAGGTCGCCAGCACGATGCAGACCGCCAGCAGGAAGATGGCGTAGTACTTCTGGTTCAGGGTTCCCGCGAGGACGGGCATGCCGGCGCCGCCGCGCGTGAGCGGCGTCAGGTATTTGGTGGATATGAATACCCGGGCTCCCTCGGCCAGGGCCAGCATGGAGATCGCGAAATAGGCCCCGCGAATGCGCAGCAGCGGATAGCCTATCACCGCCGCGACGATGGCGGAGACGAGCCCGCCCGTCAGGTAGCCCGGGATCAGCCCCATTTTGTAGTCGACGAAGCCGATCACCGAGCCGTACATGCCGAGCCCGACGAACAGGACGAAACCGAAATTGATATAGCCGGAAAAGCCGGAGAAGAAGTTCCAGGCGCCGGCGAGGCAGACGTAGTAGAGGGTCAGGAACAGCAGGGAGAGCGCCGCCGGACTCAGAAAGAGCGGCGCAGTACCCGCGATGACCACGTAGGCGATCAGGCCTAAGGCGCCGACGACGGGAATCGCGCGTCTCCAGGTCATGGCCATATCAATCCTCCACCCCGTGGCCGAGCAAACCGCGTCGCCGGACGGCCAGAATCAGCACGATGATCAGGTATGGCAGCACCTGCGCCATGCGCGTCGTCAGGAAATGGGTGCCGACGCTCTCGACGATGCCGAAAATGTAGGCCCCCAGAAACGCGCCGGGCAGACTCCCGAGACCGCCGATGACGACGATGGCGAAAGCCTTGGCCACGTAGATCAACCCCATTTGCGGATATATCGTCCACACCATCGCCACCATGGTCCCGCAGGCGCCTGCGAGCGCGATGCCGAGGCCGAAGGTCACCGCCATGACCTGCTTGACGTCGATGCCGCAGGCTTGCGCCAGGTTCCGGTTCTGCGCGGTGGCGCGGATGGCCTCGCCGTATGCCGTGAACCGGAGCAGGGCGAAGAAAGCGGCGAGCAGAAGCAGCGCCAGCGCGAAGGCGACGAGGTATATCTTGCTGGTGGTGAGAAATCCGACCGTCACCGGCTCGCCCAGATAGTCGACCGAGCGAAAGGTCGGCGTGAAGACCACCTCCGCCGTGTTCCACAGGATCATGGAGATCCCGAAGGTCAGCATCATCGGCGGCATCAGCCCGCGGACGGCGACGACGTTGATCAGGAAATGCCCCAGTCCGAAGCCGACGGCGAAGAGCAGCGCCATGCTGAGGGGCAGCGCCAACAGCGGATTCAGGCCGAGGAAAGACCAGGCGCCGAAGGTGGTGAAGGCGCCGAGCATCACGAATTCGCCGTGGGCCGCGTTGACGACCCCGCAGACGCCGAAGATCAGGCTCAGACCGATGGCCACCAGGGCGTACATCGTCCCCAGGATGATCCCGAACGCGATCAACTCGCCGAAGGCGCCGAGGGTTTCGATCATGCAGGGTTTCCCAAACGATGGGTGGTCAGCCGAAGCCGGCGACTCGGCGAAGCCGCCGGGAGCCCGCATCGAGGCGGACTCCCGGCGAAATGCAAAGGTTCCGCCGGGGGGCGCTTGCGCCTACATGGCTTCCCACTTGAACGGATGAACGAACTTGGCGGAGGCGATCTTGCTCGGGAAGATCACCTCGGGCACCACCTTGCCGTTCTTGATCTGGTTCTGCAGAGCGAGCCGTGTGCCGCCGACCTGCAGTCCGGAATCGGCATGGCCCAGCGGGTTCACCCGGAAGCGTCCGAACACGGTGGCGCGGTCGAGCGAGAACATGACGTCGCGGATCGCCGAGCGATTCTCCACCGAGCCGGCCCGTTTGACCGCCTCCTCGAGAATCTGGCAGCCGCCGTATCCGGCCGCCGCGAGCCAGTCGGGCGCCTTGTTGTACTCCTTGGCGAAGGCGTCGACGAACTTCTTGTTGCCGGGCCAGTCGGCCGTCGGGAGCCATTCGGTGTCGCTGCAATGCCAGGCCGCGTTCTTGCCGAGCGCCTGATTGAAATCCACGTGGCCGAGAGCGGACATGTACCAGATCGCCTTGGGCGCCCATTTCAACGAAAGGGCGGCCTTGGCAATCAGGATGGAGTCGGCCGAGTAGCCGCCGCCGCAGACCACCTCGGCGCCGGCGTCGCGGGCCTTGCGGATCAGCGGCACCATGTCCTGAATCCCGATGGGATAGGCCTCGTCGAGAACGAGGTCGAGGCCCGCGGCCAGGATCCGCTTGCGCACGCCCTCCGCCGCGGCGATCGGCATCGCGTCGTCGATGTGCAGGAGGGCGACCTTCTTCATCCCGGCGTTCTTGCACATCACCTCCATGCCGGCGAATCGATCGCGGCTCGGGACCATGAGCTGCACCTGCCAGTTGAGTTTCTGTTTCAGCCATATCTTCTGGCTGGAGGCGGTGGCGCTGACGGTAGGAATCTTCGCCGCGGCGATGATGGGCCGCACCGCCAGGTTGATGGAGCTGGCGTAGGGGCCGAGCAGCAGATCGACCTTCTGGTTGTGGATGAGATGCAGCATGAGCCGCGCGCCCTGGGTGGGGTCGCTCGTATCGTCGAGAACGGTCAGCTCGACCTTGCGTCCGTCGATGAGCCCGGGTCCGCTGTGCGGAAGCTTCTCGTTGCCGTAGCTGTACCCCTTCTCGTTGATGTGCTTGGCCCATAGCTTGTAGCCCTCGACGCAGTAGAGCGCCTCGCGGGAATACCGCCCGGTGAGCGGCATCGGGCAGCCGATCTTGATGGGCTTCGCGGCGCGCGCCGACGTCAGGATTCCCGGCGCCGCCAGGGTGCTGAGGCCGGCCAGTGAACCAGCGGTTGAATACTTCAGGAACTCGCGTCTCGTGATTATGCTCTTGGACATACCTGCTCCTCCCTGATGTGTGCGATCGAACCGTCTCGCTTTGCGGGCCATCACCGACGGGTGTTCGAACGGGCGTCATCGCGAGCAGTCGACTCCTCACGCCGCAATTCAAACGCCGGGCGGTTCGTTACGCCCCGCACGATGGATAAAAAAGCCAGTATGGATACTGCATGGTACCACCGGGACCCCGCCGAAGCAAACGATCGCGGGGGAGGACGGAACCCGGTTGCGGATCCGAAAAGGCGCGGGAGCCGGGCGCCGCCGAAGTGGAACCCGCCCGGGCCATTCTCGACATGACGGACGGCGCGAGGGCCGACGCAGCGCTCGAAATCGTCGGCGGCAGGGGCCGCCCCGGCCCCCGACTCATTTTCCAATCTTGTGCTTCATTGACAACTTAGGTAACATTTCTCATCTTATAAGCTCTCTTTTTATTGGCTACCGGCATATTTGTGGACCTGGAGAACGGAGTTGCCCGTCCGTGGCGAGTACGTCTCCAGGTTGGGGGGTGAATGCGTACCTGGGGGGCTTTTCCTCACCAAAGCGTAGTCAAAAGGAGGGTTTTCGATATGAAGAGCGCGTGGAAACGATTCAATTTTTTACTGCTCGTTGCGGTTGTGGCGGTCTGGGCCTTCGGTTCGGGCGCCGGCGACTCGGAAGCGGCCAAGTATAAACTCGTCGTGGGCTCGGGGGGCGGCAACATCGGGGCGCCCATCCACGTCGCCAAGGTGAAGGGCTACTTCGCGCAGGAAGACCTCGAGATTTCTCACAAGATCTTCTCCTCCGGCGCGGCCATGGTCGAGGCGCTCGCGGCGGGCGGCGTCGAGCTGGGCCACTCGGGGGATCTGCCGTTCGTCTCGCTGGCCGCCGCCAACGTGCCCGCCTGCATCATCGCCCAGAACGGGCAGGACAAGGATTACCTCGAGATTTTCGTCGGCAAGGACTTAGGCATGACGAAACCCACCGACTTCTACGGGAAGAAGATCGGATTGCGGTTCGCGTCCGCGGCCCACATCCTGTGGATCAATTTTATTGAAAGATACAAACTGGACGCCAAGAAGATCCGGGTGGTGAACCTGACGCCGAACGATCTCATCGCCGCCTTCAAGAACAAGGACGTAGACGGTGGGGTGGTCTGGTATCCGCATCTGACGACGGCGGAGCAGGTCCGGCCGACGCATTTTGCGCATTCCCAGTTGCTCAACAAGTTCGGCAAAATGGCGAAGCCCGCCAACATCCACCTTTCCTTCACCCTCATCAGCGCGCGGAAAGCGGCCCTGAAGAACAAGCCGGACGCCATGAAGGCGTATATGCGCGCGATGCTGAAGTCCTACCGGTTCATGAACGATTCAGGGAATCGCGCGGAGTTTCTCAGCATCCTGGGCAAGGCGTACAAGATGTCCACGCCCGCGATGAAACCCATTCTTGACAACACTTTCTACAGGCTTGAGATTACGGATGAAATGGTGAACGCCGAGCAGGCGGTGGCCGACAGCATGAAAAGGGTCGGCAGGAAGCTCAAGAGAACGCCGAACATGAGAGAATTCGTCTATACGGATCTCCTGAAGTCGGTCGCGAAGGATATGGCGAAGACCGAAGGGGCCTGCAAGCTTTAGGGGGACAGTTTCACCTTACCGGTTTGGGGTGTCTGTATGGAATTTCCGGTATGACGGTCAGTCTGCAAGTTAACGGGGTCTCGAAAGAATTCGTCGACCGGCGCTCCAAATCGACGGTGCGTGCGCTGGATGAAATCAACCTCGAGGTCCAGAAAGGCGAAGTCATCTGCATCCTCGGTCCCAGCGGATGCGGAAAATCCACTCTCCTGAACATCGTCGCGGGATTTCTCCCCCCCTCGGGGGGAGAAGTCCGCGTCGACGGGCGTCCGGTCGTCGAGCCGGGACCCGACCGGGGTTTCGTCTTCCAGGAATTCGCCCTTTTCCCCTGGCGGACGGTGCTCCAGAACATCGAGTTCGGTCCCGTTCTGAAGGGGATGGAAAAAGGCGACCGGCACGCCCGCGCGCGGGAACTCATCCAGCGCATCCACCTCACGGGATTCGAGGACAAATTCCCCTTCGAGCTCTCGGGCGGCATGAAGCAGCGCGTGGGGATCGCCCGGGCGCTGGCGAACGATCCCGAAGTGCTGTTGATGGACGAGCCTTTTGGCGCATTGGACGCCCAGACGCGCCGGGTGATGCAGGAAGAGCTCCTGAAGCTCCTCGGCGAGACGCAGAAAACCGTCCTCTTCGTGACCCACGCCATCGACGAGGCCATCGTTCTGGCCGACCGGGTGATGATCATGACGGCCCGCCCGGGCCAGGTGAAGGCTCTTCTCGGCGTCGACCTCCCCCGTCCCCGGGAGAGGACTTCTCCCGAATTCAACGAACTGTACCGGACGATGGACGACCTCATCCGGGTCGAGGTGGAGAAGTCGCTTGAAGTGCAGGATTCCGGCGCCGCGGCTTCGGGAGAGGGCGCATGAACAGAAAATTCGTGACGCGCGTCATCTCCATCGGGGGATTGTTTACCCTCTGGTTCGTGGTGACGAAATACCAACTGGTCAATCCGCTCTTCCTGCCGCCTCCCAAAGATGTCTGGGAGGGAGCGGTCGATCTGATTCAGGCGGGTGAGCTGCGGGAGCACATCGCCGCCAGCCTCTGGCGAATGTTCATGGGTTTCGTCGTCGGTTCGGTTACCGGCGTAGTCATCGGAATCCTGATGGGCCAGTTCCGCCTCTTCCACGCGGCGGTGGGGCCGTTGGTCGAAATCATCCGGCCCATTCCCGGCCTGGCCTGGATCCCGGTGGCCCTTATTTGGTTCGGCATCGAAGACGCCTCCAAGGTATTCATCATATCCATGGGCGTGTTCATCGCCGTCGTCACCAATACCTTTGTGGGGGTCCGCTCGCTGGACCCCGTTCTGGTACGCGCCGCGCGCAGCCTGGGGGCCAACCACCGGGACATTTTCTTCCGCGTGGTCCTTCCCGGATCCCTCCCTTACATCTTCACCGGTTTCCGGCTGGGCGTTCAGGTCTCCTTCGCCCTGCTGGTCGCGGCGGAGCTGGTGGGTTCCACGTCGGGCCTGGGATTCCTGATTCAGGACGCCCGGAATTATTTCCGCGGGGATCTGGTCATCCTGGGCATGGCCGTAATCGGCGCTTTGGGATTCAGCATCACGCGCCTCGTGGAAATCGTGGACAGGTGGCTTCTCCGCTGGCAACCCACGAGCCGCGAAGGCACGTTCTACTAGGAGAGACGTTGCAAACGCAATCCGTGTCAGGCCGTCTTGGAATATCCACCATCTCGGTGGCGGGGTTCGTCGTCCTCTGGCAGCTCTGCGCCACCCTCGAACTGGTGGACCCGCTCATCCTGCCGTCTCCATGGATGACCATCCAGTCAGGCATCAGGCGCTCCGAGGGGGGCGAGCTCCTCCACCACATCATCGCCTCGGTGGTCCGCATCACCGAGGGGTTCTTCCTGGGCTCCGTCCTGGGCATCCTGATCGGCCTGCTCATGGGGCAGGTCCGGATCATCGGCGAGGCGCTCGAACCGATCGTGGACATTTTACGGCAGATACCCGAGGTCGCGTGGATTCCCCTCGCCATCCTGATGTTCCAGATGGGGGAGGGTTCCAAGGTTTTCATCATCACCTACGGCGCGTTGTTTCCCGCCATCATCTGCACCTTCGACGGCGTCAGGATGACCGATCCCGCCATCATCCGCGCGGCGCGCTCCCTGGGCGCGGGCCGGGGGCAGCTTTTCTGGCGGGTCACGCTGCCCGCCACCCTGCCCCACATCATGACCGGGCTGTGGATCGGGCTCGGCTACGCTTTCCGCGGGCTCATCGCGGCGGAGCTGGCGGGAGCGCAGGAGGGAATCGGGTTCATGATCATGCTGGCGCGCGAAGACAACCTGACCGCGGACGCCTTCATGGGCATGGCGCTCATCGGGGTGATCGGCTTTATCGCCATCTACGGCCTGGGCGCGGTGCGCAACCGCGTTCTCCGCTGGCACGAGAGCACGCAGGAGTAGGGTTTCTCATCCGGCCCGCCCTGTCCTTCCATTCGGGTCGGGCGGCAAGGCCCCGCCGAGAGAGAAGCGCGCGCTATCAGTCCCGCTCAGGAGGAGGAGAAAAGCGCGCAGCCGTCTGGATTGCGTGTGATTGCTAAATAAACCCGGCGACGGTGCCCTTCGCCGCGTCCAGGAAGCTGCCCGGGAAGATGCCCAGCAGAAGCGTCCCCACCACCAGCACCACCATCGCGAAGAAAAGCGAGGGCGCGCTCGAGAGGCTCATCACCTCCTGGGTCTCGCCACGGTTCTCCATGTAGAGCACCATGATGATGCGGCCGTAGTAGTACATTGAGACCGCGCTCATCACGAGCCCGATGGCGGCGAGCCAGTAATACTCGTTCTGCACCGCCGCCGCGAAGAGGTAGAGCTTGCCGACGAAGCCGGCCGTCGGCGGAATGCCGCCGAGCGAGAGCAGGAACACCACGAAGGCCATGCCCGCCCAGGGGTGCGCCTGCCCGATTCCCTTCCAGTCCTCGATGTTGTCGCCCCGGTACCCCTCCCGGCACACGAGAATCAACATCCCGAAGGCGCCCAGGTTCGTGAACAGGTAGGCGAGCAGATAAAACGCCACAGCACTGATGCCGATGTCCGAGAACGTCACCTTGCCGTCGATAATGCTCATGGAGACCACCACGCCCATCAGCACGTAGCCCGCGTGTCCGATGCTCGAGTACGCCAGCATGCGCTTCAGGCTCGTCTGCGCGATGGCCGCCACGTTCCCCCACACCATCGTGAACGCCGTGAGCACCCACAACAGGGTGTTCCACCTCTCGGCCATGGCCGGGAACGCCACGAAGAATATCCGCATCAGGGCGGCCACGGTCGCGAATTTGACGGCCACGGACATGAAGCCCGTAATCGGCGTCGGCGCGCCCGTATAGGCGTCGGGCAGCCACATGTGAAACGGCGCCAACGCCAGCTTGAAGCCGAAGCCCGCGACGAGGAGGATGAGGCCGAAAATCATCACCGGGTTCTGCGCGATGGCCGCGCCGCCCGAACCTGCGAACGCCTCCGCGATTCCGCGAATCGAGGTCGTACCACAAAACCCGTACGTCAGGGCCATGCCGTATAAGAGGATGCCGGAGGCGAAAGCGCCCATGAGGAAATACTTGAGGCCCGCCTCCCGGCTCAGGGGATCGTGCCGCATGAACGCCACGAGCACGTAGATGCTGATGCTCATGGTCTCGAGCCCCAGGTAGACCGTAAGCAAATCGTTGCCGGACGCCATCACGAGCATGCCGAATACCGAGAAGAGCAGCATGGCGTAGAGTTCGCCGTAGTTGATCTTCTCCACCTTGGCGTATTGAAGCATCAGCAGAATGGAAATGGCCGTACAGGCCAGCACGCACACCTTCACGAACACGCTCAGGTTGTCGACCACGTAGAAATCGTTGAACGTCGTTCTCGCGCCCCCGCCCCATTGCCCGAAGGCGACGAGCGCCAGGATCACGACCCCCACGAACGCCACGACGCCCACGCGGGACTTGTTCTCTATCGACACGAACAGGTCGAGGATCAGAACCGCGCAGACGAGAATGGCCAGCCCTATCTCGGGAAGCGCCAGGGACAAGGCGATGTCGGGAATCACCACTTCCAGCATCAGAAAAACTCCATCAAATCAAGCGAAATCTCTGTTTATTTCTCGAGCTTCGTCATTTTGCCGAGCGCCGCCTTCTGCGGCGCCTCCGCCACGTTCACCATCTTCACGACCTTCTTCACGCTCGCCTCCATCCTCCCGAGGAACGGCTTGGGATACAGGCCAATCCAGAACATCAGGATGACCAGCGGCAGAAGGTAGAGCACCTCGCGCGCGTTGCAGTCGGTGAGCTTCTCGTTCTCGGGATTATCCAGATTCCCGAAGAACACCCGCTGGAAGAGCCAGAGCATGTAGGCCGCTCCCAGGACGATGCCGATGACGGCGAAGGCGGCGTACACGTAGCTCTTCTTGAACGCGCCGATGAGGATCAGGAACTCGCCCACGAACCCGTTCAGCCCCGGCAGCCCGATGCTGCTCAGCATCGTGATGGCGAAGATCACCGTAAAGACCGGCACGACTTTCGAGAGGCCGCCGTAATCGGAGATGAGGCGCGTATGACGCCTCTCGTAAACGACGCCCACCAGGAGGAACAAGGCGCCCGTGCTGATTCCGTGGTTGATCATCTGAAGCTGTCCGCCGAGCACGCCCTGCTCGTTCAGGGCGAAGATGCCCAGCATCACGAAGCCCAGGTGGCTCACGGAGGAATAGGCCACCAGCTTCTTGATGTCGGTCTGCGCCATGGCCACCAGCGCCCCGTAGATGATCCCGATGATGGAGAGCAACACCATGAAGGGCACGAAAACATGGCTCGCCTGGGGCAGCAGGGGCAGGGCGAAGCGCACGAATCCGTAGGTTCCCATTTTCAACAGGATGCCCGCCAAGATCACGCTGCCCGCCGTGGGCGCTTCCACGTGCGCGTCCGGCAGCCAGGTGTGGAAGGGGAACATGGGGACCTTGATGGCGAAGCCGATGAAGAACGCCAGGAATATCCATATCTGGAGCGACAGCGGTATCTTCGGCCCCACGGCGTAGAGCTCCACCAGGTCGAACGTGAGGGTGCCGGTGCCCATCTTGAAGTTGGCGAAGTAGTACGCCAGGATTCCCAGCAGCATCAACACGCTGCCGAACAGCGTATAGAGGAAGAACTTGATCGCCGCATAGAGCTTCCTCGGCCCGCCCCACACGCCGATGAGGAAGTACATCGGCACCAGGGTGATCTCGAAGAACACGTAGAAGAGGAAGATATCGAGCGCGATGAAGGTGCCCAGCATGCCGGTCGCCAGCAAGAGGAGGCAGACGTAGTATTCCTTTTCGCGCTCCTCGATGGCGGTGAACGAGCACACGACCCCCACGATCATCGTCAGCGTCGTGAGCAGGACGAGCAGCACGCTGATCCCGTCGATGCCGACGAAGTAGCTCACCCCGATGGTGGGTATCCAGCTCACCTTCTCCACGAACTGGAATCCGGCTTCGGACTGATCGAAACTGAACCAAAGCGGAAGCGAGATCAGGAAGTCCAAGACCACCACCGCCGTGGCGAAACCCTTGATGGCTTTCGTCTGCTCTTTCTTCATGAAGAGCATGATAATCACCGCGCCCAACGCGGGCAGGAAGGTGATCAGCGTAAGAAGCGGCATGTTACTCATAGTTCCTCCAAAACCTCATCGCATCAGCGGAAAAGGTACGCGCTCAGCATCACGAAGATGCCCAACAGCATCACGAAAAGATAATTCTGAACCATCCCGGATTGCAGGTATTTGAATACCTGGGAGAAAAAGCGGATGAAGCTCGCCGTGCCGTTCACCGCGCCGTCCACCGTCCGAAGGTCGAATATGCCCGAGAAGCGGCTCGACACGACGGTGATGAGCGAACTGCCGTTCACAGCACCATCCACCACCTTCGCATCGAAGGTCCACAGGCCGCGCATGAGCTTGTATGTCGGTTCGACGATGCAGGCCTGATAAATCTCGTCGATATAGTATTTCTCGAGAAGCAGACGATATATGCCCGTAAAACGCTCGTACAGGCGACCCGGCGCATCGGTGTCTTTGACGTACATGTACCACGCCAGGGCGATGCCGCCCAAGGCGACGGCGATGGCCAGGATGATCAGGAACACCACCGCCGGCCCGCTGTGCCCGCCGCCGGCCGCGGCGTTCATCAGGTGCACGCCCTGGTCCATGGCGTGGCCGCCCGCCGGCACCTTCGCCAGCGAGGGGGCGAGGAAGCGGTGTATCCAGCCGGCCTCGGGCGGGAAGCCGGGAATCACGCCGCCGATGACGCTCAGGACCGCCAGGATGACGAGCGGAACCGTCATCGTAGCGGGCGATTCGTGAATGTACTCGCGGGCGTGATGGTCGACGCGCATCTCTCCGTGAAACGTCATGAAGATGAGCCGGAACATGTAGAAGGCCGTCATGAAGGCCGCAACGGTGCCCATGATCCAGACCGTATAGTGTCCCGTGAAGAAGGCGTTCGCCAGAATCTCGTCCTTGCTCCAGAAGCCCGCCAGCGGCGGCACGCCCGCGATGGCGACCGCGCCGATCAGGAACGTCCAGTACGTGATGGGCATCTTGTCCTTCAGGCCCCCCATGTAGCGCATGTCCTGCTGCTGTTCCTCGGGCGCGTGGTGAAGCGCGTGGATGACGCTGCCGCTGCCCAGAAAGAGCAGGCCCTTGAAGAAGGCGTGGGTCATCAGGTGGAAGATGCCGGCCGTGAAGGCGCCCACGCCCAGCGCCATGAACATGAAGCCGAGCTGGCTCACCGTGCTGTAGGCGAGCACGCGCTTGATGTCGTTTTGCACCAGGCCGATGCTCGCGGCGAAAAGGCCCGTGAGCGCGCCGACGACCGCGATGACGCTCATCGCGTCCGGCCCCATGACGTAGATGGGGCTCGTGCGCGCAACCATGTAGACGCCCGCCGTCACCATGGTGGCGGCGTGGATGAGGGCGCTCACCGGCGTCGGGCCTTCCATGGCGTCGGGCAGCCAGACGTAGAGCGGAATCTGCGCGCTCTTGCCGATGGCGCCGACGAACAGCAGAAGACCGACGGCCGACGCCATCGCCGCGCTCATCTCGGGCGCCGCCTTGAAGACCTCCGTGTAGGTGAGGCTGCCGGTCAGCGTCCAGATGAGGAACATGCCGAGCAGAAAGCCCGCGTCGCCGATGCGGTTGACAATGAACGCCTTCTTGCCCGCGTCGGACGCGGATTGCTTCTCGTACCAGAAGCCGATGAGCAGATAGCTGCAAAGGCCCACGCCCTCCCAGCCGACGAACATGACGAGATAGTTGTCGCCCAGCACGAGGAGGAACATCGAGAGCATGAACAGGTTGAGGTAGGTGAAAAAGCGCGGGTAGCCCGGGTCCCCGTGCATGTAGCCCACGGCGTAGACGTGCACCAGAAAGCCCACGCCCGCGACCACCAACAGCATGATGGTGCTGAGCGGATCGATGAGGAAACTCATCGACGCGCTGAAGCTGCCCGCTTCCACCCAGGTCCAAAGCGGCACGGTGTGGCTGCCGCCCGCGCCGAAGATCATCTCAAACGCAATGCCCAGCACTACGAGAAACGACAAGCCCGCCATGACGGAAGCGATGGGGCCCGCCTTCTCGCCCACCTGCTTTCCGAACAATCCGTTGATCAGAACCCCGATCACCGGAAAAACGGGAATGAGCCAAGCCAGTTCGATCATGATTCCCCTACCACTTCAAAAGGTTGACTTCGTCCACGTTGACCATCGTGCGGTCGCGGTTGAGCGCAATGAGAATCGCAAGTCCCACGGCCGCCTCGCACGCCGCCACGGTGATGACGAAGATGCCGAACACCTGGCCCGTCATGTCCGCCAGATGGCGCGAGAAGCCCACGAAGGTCACGTTCACGGCGTTGAGCATCAATTCGATGGACAACAGGATGATGATGGCGTTGCGGCGCATCAGAACGCCTGCCGCGCCGATGAGGAACAAGATGGCGCCCAGAACGAGAAAATGAGTCATCGGTATCATCGCGTGTTCTCTCTTTCCTCTATCTCTCTATCGTGCGCTTCGCCAGGACGATGGCGCCGATCATCGCGGCCAGCAGAAGGACGGAGGCCACCTCGAAGGGGAACAGGAATTTCGTGTACAAGACCGCGCCCAGCGCCTCGACGTTGCCCGGCGTGGCTCCCAGGGACCACTCCCACTGCTTGGGCGCCGCGAACTCCACCTCCCCCAGCACGGCCCATATTTCGAGGCCCAGAAGCACGGCCGCCACGAACACCACGACGCCCTGTCGGTGCCACTGCCGCATCCGCACGGCGACTTCCACGTTCATCAACATGATCGAGAACAGGTAGAGCACCATGATGCCGCCCGCGTAGAGCAGAATCTGCACCGCCGCCAGGAACTCCGCTCCCGCCAGTACGAAGACGCCGGCGAGGAAGAAGAACGTCAGCACCAGCAGCAGGGCCGCGTGAATCACGTTCGCGCGCGTAACCATCAGCAGGGAGGTGAGGATCATCCCGCCCGCGAACATATAAAAGAAATAGATTTCCACCCTGCGTCTCCCGTGCGTTACAAGAACAGGTACTTCAGGAATCCGGTCAGGAAAATGTTGAGCATCACGAGCGGGAACATGAACTTCCAGCCCACGCGCATCAGCTGGTCGTAGCGATAGCGCGGCAGCGTCGCCCGCAGCCATATGAAGACGAACATGAACACGGAGAGCTTCAAGACGTACCATACGAAGCCGGGAAGCGGAATGAAATCCGGCCCCTCCCATCCGCCGAAGAAGAGCACGATGCCTATCGTCGATATGACCATCATGCTGGCGTATTCCGCCAGGAAGAAGAACGCGAACTTCATCCCGCTGTATTCCGTGTGAAAACCCGCCACGAGTTCGGTTTCCGCCTCGGGCAAATCGAAGGGCGCGCGGTTCGTCTCGGCCAGCGCGGCGACAAAGAAGACGATGAACGCCACGGGCTGGTAGAACACGAACCACACGTCGCGCTGCGCGTGCACGATCTCCTGTAAGTTCAAGGAACCGGCGAGCATCAGCGGCCCGATGACGGAGAAGCCCAGGAATATCTCGTAGCTCAGCATCTGCGCCGCGCTCCTGAGCGCGCCCAGAAGCGAGTATTTGCTGTTCGAGGCCCAGCCCGCCATCACCACGCCGAACACGCCGAGCGAACTGATCGCCAGGACGAAGAACAGCCCGATGTTGATTTGCGTGATGTAGAACGTCGCGCTGAAGGGCAGCACCGCATAGACGACCAGGGCGGGCACCAGCACCATCACGGGCGCCAGGACGAACACGACCCGGTCCGCCTTGTCGGGAACGATGTCTTCCTTGAGGAACAGCTTCAGTCCGTCCGCAATCGGCTGGAGAAGGCCGTGCCAGCCCACGCGCATGGGTCCCAGGCGCAACTGGGCGTGGGCGATCACCTTCCGCTCGACGTAGATCAGATACGCCACCACGAGCTGCACCACGTTGACTACGATGAATATCTTTATCGCGGCGACCGCGACTTCAAGCGCCATGTCCAACGAAGCTACTCCTTACCGATCACACTCGCCCAACACGATGTCGATGCTTCCGATAATGGCCACCACGTCCGCGACCAACTGCCCGACGCACAGCTTCTTCAGCCCGCCCAGGTTGATGAATGAGGGCGGGCGGATGCGGACGCGATAGGGCGTCGTCGTCCCATCGCTTACGATGTAAAAGCCGAACTCGCCCTTGGGGTTTTCGATGCTGTGGTATATCTCGCCCTCGGGGGGCTTGATGGTTCGCGGCGTCTTGCAGCTCGCCGGTCCGCCGGGAAGCTGCTCCAGGCACTGCTGGATGATGTAGGTGCTCTGGCGCAACTCCTCGATGCGCACCAGATAGCGATCGTAAATGTCGCCGTTCTCGCCGATCGGCACGACGAAATCGAGATAGGGATACGCCGCGTAGGGCTTGGCGCGCCTCAGGTCCCATTTCACGCCGCTGCCCCGGATGATCGGGCCCGTGAGGCCCAAATCCATCGCGTCCTCGGCGGAGATGATGCCCACATCGCGCGTTCTCTGCAGCCAGATGCGGTTGTTGGTGAGCAGCGTCTCGTAATCGTCTACCCGGCTCGGGAAAATGTCGACGAACTCCTGCGTGAGCTGCAGGAACTTCTCCGGCACGTCCTCGTGCAGGCCACCCAGGCGGAAGGCGTTCACCGTGAGGCGGCCGCCGAACGCCGTCTCGAAGAGATCGAGCACCATCTCGCGCTCTCTGAAGCACCACAGGAACACCGTCATCGCCCCGATGTCCAGGGCGTGCGTGGCGAGCCAGAGCAGATGGCTGGCGATGCGGGAGAGCTCTCCCACCATCGAGCGGATGTACTGCGCCCGCATGGGGATCTCCCAATCGAAGAATTTCTCCACCGCCGTGACCCAAGCGAGATTGTTCGAGGGAGCGGCGATGTAGTCGAGGCGGTCCGTATAGGGGATGAACATCGTGTAGTTGATGTTTTCGCCGATCTTCTCGGTGCCGCGGTGCAGGTAGCCGATGTCGCAGTCGAGATCGTTCACCGTCTCGCCGTCGAGCTTCAGGATCACCCGGAGCACCCCGTGCGTGCTCGGGTGCTGGGGACCCATGTTGATCACGAGTTCTTCGGTCCCGTGCAGGGTGCTCTGCTGATCTATACGAGACACGTTCGCTACGCCGACCATATCCTTATTCCTTCAAAAGGTACGCCGCTCTAATCGCCGATTTCCTTGCGTTTCGGCTTGGTGTAAATCCGCTCTCCCCTGCCCTCGAGCGGATAGTCCTTCCGCATCGGATGGCTGCCCCAGTTGTCGGGCAGAAGTATCCGCCTGAGATCCGGATGGTCCTCGAACTCAATACCGAACAAATCGTACACCTCGCGCTCCATCCAGTCCGCGCTGCTCCACACGCCCGAAACCGTAGGCATGGACTGGCCTTCCTTGATCCGCACCTTGAGGCGCAGCCTGCGGTTATGCTCGAAACTATAGAGGTGGTAGAGCACTTCGAGGGGATTTTCGGCCTCAGGGTAATGCGCCGCCGTCAAATCGGTGAGGAGCTTGAAGAGCGAATCGCCGTGATCGCGCAGATGCGTGGACACGGCGACGATGGAATCGACGTCCAAGACGAACGTCGCCTCGTCCTCATCGTCCTCATATGCGCTCTGCTCCAGGACGGCGCCCGGAAACGCCGACTCCACCACCTCCTTCAAATCCTCGCCGGGCGGGGTCTTTACGGCTTCGGCAACCTCATCGGCGGATTCCTCGGAATCGGGCGCGCCGTTCGTTTCTTCGCTGTTTTCCACTGCTTCGTCGGACATCTTCTTTCCTTGTGCGCCGCAGGCTCTTACCGGCGGATGTATTTTTCCTGTTCAATTTTTTTCTGAAGCTGCATGACGCCCCACATCAAGGACTCGGGCCTGGGCGGGCAACCCGGAACGTAGACGTCCACCGGGATGATTTCATCCACTCCCTGCATCACCGCATAGTTTGCGTACGGGCCGCCGCAGGTGGCGCAGTTGCCCATCGCGATCACCCAGCGCGGCTCGGGCATCTGGTCGTAGACCTTGCGAATCGCGTCCCCCATCTTGTGGGTGACGGTGCCCGCCACGATGATCACGTCGGACTGGCGCGGCGTGGCGCGGAAGATCACGCCGAAACGGTCGAAATCGTAGCGCGCCGCGCCCGAGGCCATCATCTCGATGGCGCAGCACGCCAGGCCGAAGGTCATCGGCCAAAGCGCGCTTTTTCTCGCCCAGGCGACCAGGCTGTCGACTTTCGACGTGATGAAGTTGTCGCTGAACTTGCCCTCGACTATGCCCACTCCAACGCTCCTTTCCGCCAAGCGTAGAAATATCCCACCAACAGGATGGCGATGAACAGCATCATCTCGATGAATCCGAACAGCCCGAGGGCGTCGTAGCGAACCGCCCAGGGGAAGAGGAACAGGGCTTCCACGTCGAACAGCAGGAACAGGATGCCCAGCAGGTAAAACCGGATGGAAAAGCGCTCGTGCGCCTCCATGAGGGGGGGCATGCCGCACTCATAGGGGGAGTTCTTCTCGGGGTCCGGGTTATTCGGGCGGATGATGAACGCGAAGATCAGAATGCTCGCGGCGAGCGCGGCCGCCATGAGCGTGATCAGGAAGATGGGGATGTAGGGATTGATGACCTGATAATCCCTGAAAAATGCGCCGACAACCTCCACCGGATCCATGCGTGAACCCCCACAAAAACTGCCAACCGCCAGGGTGATGAAAATGCGCCGCCCTCAATGTTGCCGCAAGGCGGGCATTCCCCTCGAAAACCCCTGGAACAAAAGCCTGAAATCGAACGAACCGCCATGACTTATATCATGGCGGCAACCGAAAAACCAACCCCTGAGGTCAATTAAAAAAGACTGTGGAGCGATGGGCGAAATCCAGCACCGAGGAGGGGAAAATTCCCAGCTGCAGAGTACTCGCGACGGCGAGCGTGAGCGCCGCGGCCGCATAGGACCAGCCCGGATGCGGAGCGCGCCTCACCTCACCGCCCTGTGGTTCGCGCATGTACATCACCACGACGAGCCGCAGGTAATAATACACGGCCACCACGCTGTTGAGCACCGCTATCACGGTCAGCCAGACGTACCCGCCGTTCAGCGCCGCGCTGAACACGTGGAATTTCGCCACGAAACCTCCGGTGGGCGGAAGCCCCGAGAGCGACACCATGAACACGGCCATCGCCGCCGCAAGACCTGGCCGGAAAGAGGCCAGACCCGCGAGATTGTCCAGCTTCGTGCTCCCGTCCTCGCGCATGTTCGAGATGAGGATGAGCACGCAGAAAGCGCCCATGTTCATGAAAACGTAGACGAGCATGTAGTACAGGAACCCGCTCGTGGCCAGTTCCGCGCTCGAGCGTGAGGCCACGAGCGCGACCATCAGATAGCCGGCGTGGGCGATGCTCGAATAGGCGAGCATCCGCTTCACGCAGGTTTGCCAGATGGCGATGAGGTTCGCCAGGCTCATCGTGAGGACGGCCATCACCCACAAAACCGCATCGAAACTCCCGCCGGCGTCGCCCGCGGAGAGAAAAACCCGGAAAAACGCGGCGAAAGCCGCCGCCTTCGGCCCCACGGACATGAACGCCGTCACCGCGGTGGGCGCGCCCTCGTATACGTCCGGCGTCCACATGTAGAACGGCGCGGCCGCCACCTTGAAGCCTAGGCCCACCACCATGAAGCCCAGACCCATCAGAAAGGCCGCCCCTCGCGAGGCGGGATTCTCGTGAAGCCGCGTCGCTATCTCGATCAGGTCGACCGAGCCGGTCGCGCCATAGACGAGCGCCATGCCGTAGAGCAGAAAGCCCGAGGCGAACGAACCGAGCAGAAAGTATTTGAGCGACGCCTCGTTGCCCTCGGGCCGCGCGCGCAAATAACCCGCCAGGACGTAGAGCGACAGGGAGAACACCTCGAGACCCACGAAGATCATCAGCAGGTTCCGCGTCGCCGCCATGAGCATCATGCCTGAGGTGGCGAAGAGGATGAGGCCGAAATACTCGCCCGCCGGCGTATCGTCCAGCTCCCGCTGGGCCGCGGCGATGAGCACAGCGAATATGCTCGCGAACAGGATGACGACGTAGAGGAACTGCGTGAACCCGTCGAAGAGGTACATGCCGCCGAACGACGCGGCCAGACCCGGCAGCGCGCGCGCGCCGAGCGTCACGCCCAGGGCGGCGGCAAGCGTCAACAACGAGATGATGATGATGACGGAGCGCTCCCCCCTGGCGAGAAAAGCGTCCCACATCAACACCAGCACTGCCCCGCACACCGGCAGGATCACCGGCAGCAGGTATCCCCAATGGATCGTAGGATAAACGATATCCAAAGCTATTTCACCTCGACTCTTTGCGCATAGGCGAGCGCGCTCTTTCGCAATTTCCGCTCAGGCGCTTTCTCCACGCGCAGCACCCGCCGGTTCACCTGCGAGAGCCATACCTTGGCTGAGGGCTCGATTCGCTCGAACAGCGGCTTGGGATAAAGCCCGATCCAGAACATGAGGGCCACCATGGGCAGCATGACGAGCCACTCGCGCCTGTTCATGTCGGCGAGCCCCAGGTTCGCCCGCACGCTCACCTCGCCGAACAGGACGCGCTGGAGCATCCAGAGCATGTAGACCGCCGAGAGAACCACGCCGGTGGCCGCGAATACGGCGAACCAGGCGTTGCGCTCGAACGCGCCCAGCAGAATCGTGAACTCGCCCACGAACCCGTTCAGTCCCGGAAGGCCGATGCTGCTCAGCGCCGTGATGATGAAAAACGTCGAAAAGACAGGCATCACCCGGAGCAGCCCGCCGAACTCCTCGATTTCCCTTGTGTGCCGCCTCGAATAGATGAAGCCCACGATCAGGAAGAGCGCCCCGCTGCTGATGCCGTGGTTCACCATCTGTATAACGCTCCCCGAAGCGCCCAGAAGGTTGAAGGAAAAAAGCCCCAGCATCACGAACCCCAGGTGACTCACCGAGGAGTAGGCCACCAGCTTTTTCACGTCGGTCTGCACCATGGCCATGAGCGCGCCGTAGATGATCCCCACCAGCGCCAGGCAGATGATGAGAAACGCGAACTCGCGCGCCGCCGTCGGGAACAGCGGCATCGCCAGCCTCATGAAGCCGTATGTGCCCATCTTCAGGAGGACGCCGGCGAGGATGACGCTTCCCGCCGTGGGCGCTTCCACGTGGGCGTCGGGCAGCCAGGTGTGAAACGGGAAAATCGGCACCTTGATGGCGAAGGATATGGCGAACGCGGCGAACAGCCACGGCTGGAGAGCGGCGTCCACGGGTTCTCTGAAATGCGCGAGGATGTCGAACGTGCCGACCCCGCTCGCGAAATACAGCCAGATGATCGCCACGAGCATCAGCACGCTTCCGGCCATGGTGTAGAGGAAGAACTTTACGGCCGCGTAAATCCGGCGGCTTCCGCCCCAGACCCCGATGATGAGGTACATCGGAATCAGCATTCCTTCCCAGAAGACGTAGAACAGGAAGAAATCGAGCGCGAAGAACACGCCGAGCATCCCCGTCTCCAGGAACAGCAGGGACATGTAGTAGAGCCGCGTCTTTTTCCGCACGTCCTCGAAGGAGAAGAGAATCGCGACGGGCGTCAGGATGGTGGTCAGCATCACGAGCAGCAGGCTGATGCCGTCCACGCCCACTTTGTATGCGATCCCGAACCTCGGTATCCAGGCCGCTTCCTCGACGAACTGCATGCCCGCGTAATCGGCCCGGAAGCCCAGGTACATCACGGCCGAAAGGGCGAACGTGGCCAGGGACACCGCCAGCGCGAACGCGCGAACGCTTCCGCTTCCCTTCCGCGCGTCCTCGCGCGCGAACAGGAGCAGCAGGCCCCCGAGCATGGGCAGGAACAGTATCGAGGTGATTATTCCAGGCATCCGCCCCTCGCACTCCTCAAAGAATCGAAAGAATCATCAGCGCGCCGTGAGATACAGCAGAATCACCAGCGCGCCGACCAGCATCGAAACGGCGTAGCTCTTCACGTAGCCCGTCTGGAGACGCCTCAGGACGCCGCCCAGGGAGCGCACGAAAATGCCCGCCCCGTTCACGGCCGCGTCCACCAGGCCGTCCTCGAACGCTCGCCAGCACCAGATCGACGCCCGCTTCACCGGTTGAACGATCAAGGCGTCGTATATCTCGTCCACGTAATACTTGTTCACCAGAAGGCGGTGAACCCCCGGCCAGAGTTCCGCATAGGCGCTGCCGCCGTCGTTTTTCAGCACATAGAGATTGTAGGCCGCGTAAATGCCGATGAAGGCGATGACGAGCGAGAACACCATCATCAACAGTTCGAACACCACCTCGTGGTGCGCCTCGGCGTGAGCGCCGAAAACGGGCGCGAGGAAATCGCCGAAAACGTTCGCCCCCGTGATGATCGGAATCCCCACCCAGCCGCCGACGATGGAGAGCGCCGCCAGCGCCTGAAGCGGGAGCGTCATGTTTGTGGGGGATTCATGGACTTTCTGCTGCTCCTCCAGACTCAGATTGCAGGTGCCGAAGAATACCCGGAACAAGAGCCTGAACATGTAGAACGCGGTCATCAGCGCGCCGGCCGCGCCGGCGAGCCACAGGAGGATTCCGCCGCGCTCGGCCGTCATGGCCGAGTAGAGAATGGCGTCCTTGCTGAAGAAACCGGCGAAGGGGAATATGCCCGCAATCGCCAGCGCGCCGATAACGAAGGTGTTGCTCGTTCGCGGCAGGGCCGCCTGGAGTCCGCCCATCCTGCGAATGTCCTGCTCGCCGTCCAGGGCGTGGATCACGCTTCCCGCGCCCAGGAACAGGAGCGCCTTGAAGAACGCATGGGTCATCAGATGGAAGATCGCCGCGGAGAACGCCCCCACGCCGCATGCCAGAAACATGTAGCCCAGCTGGCTCACCGTGCTGTAGGCGAGCACCTTCTTGATGTCGGTCTGCACCAGGGCGATGGACGCCGCCATCAACAGCGTGAGCGCGCCGATGACGGCCACCACGAACATCGCCGCCGATGAGAGTTCGAAGAGCACGTGTGTTCTCGCCACCATGAAGACGCCCGCCGTCACCATCGTTGCCGCGTGTATCAGAGCGCTGACCGGGGTGGGGCCTTCCATCGCGTCGGGCAGCCAGACGTATAGGGGAATCTGCGCGCTCTTGCCCGTCGCGCCCGCGAAGAGCAGCAGGCAGATGATCGTCGCCGCGGCACTTTCGGGACCGAGCAGCCCGGGGGCTTTTGCGAACACTTCCGAGAAATCCAGCGAGCCGACGACGCTGTAGATGTAGAAAAGCGCTATCAGGAAGCAGAAATCACCCACCCGGTTCACGATGAAGGCCTTCTTGCCGGCCTCGGCCGCCGCCTTGCGCTCGTACCAGAAGCCGATGAGCAGGTAGCTGCACAGGCCCACCGCCTCCCAGCCCACGAACATGACCACGAAGTTATCGCCCAGAACGAGCGTGAGCATGGAGAGCGAGAAGAGGTTCAGATAGATGAAATAGCGCACGACGCCGCGGTCGTCGTGCATGTAGCCCATCGAGTAGAGGTGGATCAGCGCTCCTACGCCGGTGACGACCAGCGCCATGACGGCGGAAACCGGGTCCAGCGAGAAGCCCGCCTTGACCTCGAAGGCGCCCACGGGAATCCACTCGAACAAGACGACCCGGATGAGCCGCCCCTGCTCGGGCATCGCCAGCAGGCGGAGCCAGCTCACGAGCGACGCCGCGAACGCGAGCGCCATCGCCAGCGTCGCGGTCCAGCCGGCGAATTTCTCCCCGCGCTTCCAGCCGAAGAGCAGATTCACGAAAACGCCGATGAGGGGGAACGCCAATATGAGAGTCAAACTATCCATGATTCCTCGGCTCTATAGCTTCAGTAGGTTGATCTCGTCGAGATCCGTGGATTCGCGGTTGCGGTAGATCAGCACCACGATGGCCAGCCCGATGGCGGCCTCCGCCGCGGCCACCGCCATCACGAAAAACACGATCATCTGGCCCGCCATCGAATCGAGGTACCGGCCATAGGCCACGAACGCCAGGTTCGCCCCGTTCATCATCAACTCGATGCACAAGATGACGACGATGGCGTTTCTGCGCACCACGACGCCCACGACGCCCAAGGAGAAGAGAACCGCGCTCAGAATCAGATAATGTTCGAGCGGCGCCACGTCCCATTCCTCCTAGCGGCTTCGCCTGCGCGCCAGCACCACGGCACCGACGATGCCCACGAACAACAAGACGCCCATGGCCTGAAACGGCAGAACGTAATCCGTCAACAACAGGTTTCCGATTACCTGCGTGTTGCCCAGCTCATCCACCCGCTCGGGCGGAAAACTCCCCTTCTTGCCCGTCATGAGGGAAGTGGAGAGGAATATCTTGAGCAGCACGCTGAAAACGGCGAGCCCCGCGATGGCCCCCAGCAGCTTCTGGCCGGGCAGTTGCAGTTCCCTTTTCTCCTCCCGGCCCAGGTTGATCAGCATCACCACGAACAGGAAGAGCATCATGATCGCGCTGGCGTAGATGATCACCTGAACGATGGCGACGAACTGCGCGTGAAGCGAGAGATACAGCCCGGCGAGGCCCAGGAAGGTCAGGATCAGGGCGAGTACGCTGTAGAGCGGGCTGGGAAACGCGACGACGGCTATCGCGCCCACCGTCGTCACCACCGCCAGGAAATAAAAAAACAGGGAACTGGCCACTACCGCCCTTCCTCCAGCGGGCGGGCGCCCGCTTCAAATCGAACCCTAGACATACGTGAGCAGGTTTTTCTCTTTATAGCGGGCATGAAGCTCCGGATAATCCTCTGTCCGCTCCACGAGCAAATCGCCCTTCTCGTAGAGGAACTTGCCGCGATCGTCCTGGCAGAATTCATACTCGTTGCCGAGCACGACCGCGCCGACTGGACAGGCTTCCTCGCAGTATCCGCAGAAGATGCAGCGAAGCTCGTTGATCTCGTAAATGCTGGCATAGCGCTCGCCCTTGGAAGTCGGCGCCCCGGGGTCGTTCTCTTCCGATTCCACGTAAATGCAATCCACGGGACAGGCTGCCGAGCAGAGCTTGCACCCCACGCAGCGCTCCAGGCCGTCCTCCCAGCGCAGCAGCTTGTGGAGGCCGCGGTAGCCCACGGGCATCTCCTCTTTGACGTCGGGGTATTGCACGGTCACGCGGTTTTTGAAGGAATGCTTGAGC
>JAPOYD010000042.1 GCA_026706735.1 Nitrospinota bacterium
AGGTGAAGCCATGTCAGTCAAGATAGAACATGGTGCTGATGATGATGACCCCACTTTCGAGATGAACGATGCCGGTATGCACGTTCTTGGCCCGAACAAGATGGGTGAATCGGAAGTCGTCATGGTTCACAGCAACATCGAGGAGCCGACGCCTACGGCGTTCGCAAAGGTTCATACGCTCGATGCTAGGTTAGATGCAGAAAGTGGCGTAGCTACCCCAGAAGCATCGCCAACCGATGAAATGCCAAACACTGTACTCCAGATAACAAGTGCAAACGTCGGAATGGTCATGGCCACTCAATTCAGGGCTCCAGCCGAATCTACAGGGACAGTTCCAATACCATTCAAGGGGCGAGTGGCGGATAACACCTCCACTACGAATGTGGATGAGACAGCCCCAGGCAAGATGGTTAGAGGCACATTCAATGGTGCTATGGGGACATACCAATGCGTAGTTACCACCGATTGTACTGTCACAGCCAACGCCAAGGGTGTTGTGAGCGCTGTTTCCAATGACAACGACTGGATTTTTATGCCCGACGATGGCGTCATGGTGAATGTTGATGACGACGTTTACTATTACTACGGCTTCTGGGTGAAAAAGACGGAAACCGAAGAAGACGGTTTGACATATAACGCCGTGCAGACTTTCGCCGGCGGACATGGTGACGCTATATCAGATGTGACCACTGGCATCGTTGAAGGTGAGGCGAAATACGAAGGCGGCGCAGCAGGCGTATACGGACACAAGTCGTTCAATGCAGATGGTTCAGAAAATGTCGTCTCGTCCGGTACGTTCACAGCGAAAGCCTCACTTACTGCATATTTCGGAAGTACTTCGGCGGAAGTCGGTACAGCTTTCCACAATACCCTCAGGGGTGAGATCACTGACTTCAATCTGTCTGGTGGAGAAGCACAGAAATGGAAGGTCGACCTCACCCGGACAACGCTTACCGGTAGTGGTGTTTCGAACCCTGGCACTGCTGAAGGAGCTACCCTCTGGAATGCTGTTTTCTACAGTCCTGGAAAAGATGCGACGCCGGATGATGACTCGACAAGTGATGTTACGCCCCCTCAAGTCGTTGTGGGTGAATTCAACGCCGACTTCCCGAATGACAACGGAAATGTAGCCGGAGCGTTCGGCGCAGAACTGGTCAAAGAGTAGCTTTTAGAGCAAGACGCCTCGCGCCTTCCGGCCTCGGGACTTAGTCCCCCGGGTCGGGGCGGGCGAAGGAAAAGGAAGAAGAGTGGAAAAGGGGGTTGCCCGTTGGTTGCTTCCCTCGTGATAGAGCAAACTGTACCGCTCCTCGCTGTGAGTTTGAGTCCTCGAGCCGGGAACGGGAACAACGGGCAGCCCCTGTTCGCGCTTCATGAAAACAGGCCGACACCCCGATTCGGCCTGCACCTCAGGGATTGTGTCGCAGCAGTTCCCTTCTTTCGGGGTTATTTCAACAACCCCTTAAGCCGGTCCGGTCCTTTGAGGGGTGTCGGCCCTTTTCTCACCCGAGCGGACGCGCTCGCAACGAAGCCCCTCCGGGGGCTTTTTTGTTTTTATCCACCACTGCCGGGTTCACCTCCTCCTGGCCCCATGTCAGGGGCCAAAACCGACCGAAGAGGGAGGTTTTGCAAGACGATGTGTTTCTCGTCAATGGCTTATGCAAACGCTCGTTCATCACTCGCGTTTGACCCCCGACAAAGGGGGAGGACACACAGGTCCTCCCCTACAGAACTATCGCGTTTTGACCCGTAGGGGCGGACCTAAGTATCCGCCCGGTATCGAAACAGGACTCTACCAACAACCCCTACGCCGTGCGCTTTTTCCCCACATAATCGAGCAGGACGGCCAGGATGATGATCGCCCCCACGGCCAGCAGTTGCCAGTCGGCGGCGATGCCCAGCAGGTTCAGGCCGTTTCGGATGCAGGCGATGATGAGCGTGCCGATGACGGTGCCGATGACGCGCCCCTCGCCGCCCAGCAGCGAGGCGCCGCCGATGACGACCGCGGCGATCACGTCCATCAGGTCGAACATGCCCATGATGGCCTGGGCGGCCATGAGGCGCGAGGCCATCACCACGCCCGCGAGCGCGCCGCAGAAACCGCTGAAGACGAGCACGAACAGCTTGACGGCGAAGACGTTCACGCCGGCGACGCGGGCGGCCTCCTTGTTGCCGCCGACGGCGTAGATGTTCGTGCCCAGGACGGTGCGCGAGAGGATGAGGTGCGCCACCAGGAAGACCAGGCCCATGATGACGGCGGCCATGGGAAACGGACCCAGGTAGCCCTGCCCGACGACGCTGAACGCCTCGGGCAGGCCGAAGATGGACTGCTCGCCCGTCAGGATGAGCGCGCCGCCGCGCGCGAGGCTGTCCATCGCCAGCGTGAGGATGAAGGCGGGAATCGCGAACCAGCCCACGAAGACGCCGCTCACACCGCCCAGCACGACACCGAGGATCAGCGTGGCGATCACCGCAGGCACGATGGGCACGCCGTATTCCTTAAGCAGAAGCGCTACGACGACCGCGCCCATCGACTGGATGGAGGCCACCGAGAGGTCGATCTCGGCACAGATGATGACGAGCGTGAGACCCGCCGCCATGATGCCGATGTTCGACGACTGGAGCAGGATGTTCATCATGTTCGAGACGGTGAAGAAGTTCTCCGCCGTGATGGAGAGAAAGACGATCAACAGGACGAGCGCGAGGTTGAGGCCGTACTTGGAAAAACCGGACGCGATGAGTGAGGAGATGCTGTACCCCCCGCTCGTCTCGGTGGCCGGGCCGCGCTCGCTATCCGTATTCACCTCATTGCTCATCGCTCTCCTCCTCCGCAGACGCTCCTCTTACGCCGCCGTGCCCGTCGCGTAGCGCATGATGGTTTCCGCGTCGGCGTCTTCTCTTAAAACCTCGCCGGTGATGCGGCCCTCGTTCATCACGATGATCCGGTTGCAGATCGCCGTGACCTCGGGCAATTCCGAGGATATCACGATGATCGCCACCCCGAGCTGAGCGAGTTCCTCGAGGATGCGGTATATCTCCACCTTGGCGCCCGCGTCGACGCCCTTGGTCGGCTCGTCCAGAATGACGATTCTCGCGCCCGTGGATATCCCCCGCGCGAGGAGCACCTTCTGCTGGTTCCCGCCGCTGAGCTGGGCGATCTGGTCCGTCAGGGAGGCGACCTTGATGCTCAGCCTTTGCACGTAATCGCGCGAGAGGCTGCCCGCACCCGAACCGTTGATGTAGCCCAGAAGGCGCGTGAGCCTCCTGGAGCGGCTCTCCCTGCCGAAGTTGAACAGGGTGATCAGCAGGTTCTCCAGCACCGAGAGGAGCGGGAACACCCCCTGGTTCTTGCGGTCTTCGGTCAGAAAAGACAGCCCGTGGCGTATGGCGTCGCGGGGTTTCCTGATTCTCACCGGCTCGCCGTCGATGAACAACTCGCCGCCGTCCAGCCGATCGAGACCGAACAGCGCGCGGAACAATTCCGTCCTTCCCGCTCCCACCAGGCCTGCGAAGCCGAGTATCTCGCCCGCCTTCACCTTGAAGCTCACGTCTGCGAACACGCCCCCCGTCGTGAAATTCCTGACTTCGAGTACCTCCTCGCCCACCTTCCCCGAAATTCTGGGGTAGCGCTCGCTGAAGGTGCGCCCCGTCATCATGCGGATCAGGGTGTCGACCTCGGTGTTCTCGGCATCAATTGTCCCGACGTGCCGCCCGTCGCGCAGGACGGAGATGCGATCGCCGATCGCGAGGCAGTCCTCCAGCGTGTGGGAGACGTAGACGACCCCGATTCCGCGCTCCGTCAAGCGCTCGATGACCTCGAAGAGCGCTTCCTTCTCCCCGGGGCCCAGGGAAGAGGTGGGTTCGTCCATCAGGATGACTTTGGCATCGAAGGCCACCGCCTTGGCGATCTCGAGAAACTGCATATCCGATAAACTTAAGTTCAACACCTCGGCGTTCGGGTCGACCTCGATCCTAAGTTCGGTGAAAATCTCGCGGCAGCGCCGCTCCATCGCCGCCTCGTCGCGCACGCCCAGCCGCCCGAGCAGAGGGTTCGCGCTCCTCAAATCGCGGCCCAGGAAGAGATTGCTCTTCACGTCCATCAGCCGCACGAGGCTCAGTTCCTGATGGATCACGCTGATGCCGAGTTCGCGCGTGAGCGCGGGGGAGCACCTCTCGATTACTTCTCCTTCGAACTCCATTTCGCCGGTATCTTTTTCGACGACGCCCGAGATGATCTTGATCATGGTCGATTTGCCGGCCCCGTTCTCGCCCAGCAGTACGTGGACCTCGCCGGGCCGCACGCTGAAGTCCACCTCGTCGAGCGCCACGACGCCCGGAAACCGCTTGCCGATACCGCGCATGTCGAGAACGAGGCGCTCCGCCGCGCCGTCTGTGCGAGATTCGGGCGGATGGGAGGGGGATGACGTCATGGGCGAGTCTTCCAGTTGGAGGATCGGGCGGCGCAAGAGGCCTCCGCGTCCGCTTCGATCCGAGCACGAAAAACCTCTACGCACGCGGAGCTATATCTCCAGCGGCTCCTTCGGGAAGGAAGTGAAGGAAACGCCGCCGTCTTTCGTGACGTGCACCATGTCCTCGTTGCCGAACAGATAGGTATTGTCGACGGCGATGCGCGGCTCGACGGCGAGCACCATGTGTTCCTCGAGGGGCAGTTTCTCGATTCCCATGTCCGGGCGCTCGTGGATGTCCCACCCCAGGCCGTGGCCCAGAAACCTGTCCCACAAAACGAATCCGGCATCCAGGGCCATCGCCTCGGCCGTTTCGACGAGCCTGCTCGCTATGACGCCCGGCTTCGCCTCCTCGATGACCGTCCGCTGAATCTCGAGAATCGTCTCGTAGGCGCGCCGGTGGGTGTCCGTCACCGGCCCCATGGCGCGCGTGCGCGAGGAGTCGACCGGATAGCCCTCGAAGCGCATGCAGATGTCCCAGTGCACGACGTTGCCGCGCTCGATGGCCTTGCCAGGGCTCGGCATGTGCAAAAGCGCGCCCGCCACCGGGTAGCCGCTGCAAATCAGGCTCGGCGAGGAACTGCACGAATCCTCATAAATCGGGTCCGCGGAGCGCATCGCGTGCTCGGCGGCGCGGATGAGTTCGAGCTCGGTCGTGCCGACGCCCCCCTCACCCAGGATGGCGGCGACGGTCTCATGCCCCAAATCGGCCACGCGGCCCGCCTTGCGCATCATCTCCAGGTCGAAATCGCTCTTCACCATCCGGAGTTCCTCCACGATGGTCGAGCGCACGATTTCCAGGTCGGGGAACGTCTCCCTCATTCCGGCGTAGAGCGGCGCGGGGAACTTGTCGAACGTCTCGACGCCGACGCGCTTCACGCCGCCTGTGTCGCGGATGAGCATCTCCAGGTTCTCGACGGAGAGGCCGTCACCCTTTTTCGCCGAAAACCCCTCCCCCGCCACGATGCGCGGGACGCACACTTCGCGCGTCGGCATGAGGCCCGGATCGACCATGAGCGCGGGGTCGTCGGTTTGCGTGATGAAGGCCGCGCCTCCGTCGACGATGGAGGTCTCCGTGGACGTCAGGCTGATCCAGCCCGCCCGGTCGGGAAAATAATCGGTGAGATAGCGCAGGCTGCCGGAGAGCTTGTTGTTGCCGTAGACGATGAGTGCGTCGTATTCGCGCTCCGCCATCAGCCGCCGGGTGTTCGCGAGCCGCCTGTCGATCTCGGCCTGGAGCACGTCGCGTGGAATGGGCATGTCCGTCCCCTCGGGCGAGGACGCGCGAGGAGACGGGAGGTCAATACCCCCCGCCTCCGCCGCGCGGCGCCGCGTTTGATCTCTTACTTGATGCCGGCTTTGAGGTTCTTGCCGACCGCCTGAAGCAGTCTCGTGTCGAGCGGAATCGTTCCGGTGTCGATCGTGTACTTGGACTTGTCGTCCTTATCCATCGCCACGTCGACGCCCGTGCGGACGAGCTGCTTGCCGACGGAATCGCAAAATGTCAGCACGGTCGCCAGCATGTTGCCGCGATAAACTTCCTGCATCGCCTCCTCGACGCCGTTGAAGCCCGAGACGATGATCTTGCCCAGCTTGCCGCGCGCCTTGACGGCCTGGAGCGCGCCCAAGGCCATGTCGTCGTTCACGGCGATGATGGCCGAGATATCGGGATGCGCCGTCAGGATGTCTTCCGCCTTCTTCAAGCCCTGCGCGCGGTCCCAGTTGGCCGCCCAGACGCCGACCACCTTGATGCCCTTGTACTTGGCCAGCGTGTCCCTGGCGCCTCTTTTCCGCAGGATGCTGGACATGTTGCCCGGCACGCCTTCCATGAGCGCGACCTTGCCCTTGCCGCCCAGCTCCTCGGCGACGGCCTTCGCGACCGCGGACTGCCCGTAATACTGATCCGGCCCGACGAAATGCCGCGCCACCTGCTTGGCCAGATCGTCGGAATGGATCAACACGTGGATGCCGCTTTTCTGCACCTTCTTGACCGTTTGCACCATCGCGTTGGGGTCGATGGCGCTGAAGGCGAGAACGTGCACGCGCTTCTGGATGAGGTCGTCGATCATCTTGGTCACGCCGATCAAGTCGGTGCCCAGGGCGCCGCTCAATACCGTAAGCTTGACGTTGGGATGGTTCTTGGCTTCCGCCTCGGCGGAGCGTTTGAGACACGCAAAATACGGGTTCCCCAGCGTCTCCACCACGATGCCGATCTTGATGTCTTTCGCGAACGCGGGCGATGTGAACCCGGCGAACGCCAGTGCCACGATTACGATGCCGATCATGCGCTTCATAGACTCTCCTCCCCGGTTGAATTTATGGCCCAGTGTGCAATCGTATTCTCTGAAATGTGGTGATGGTAAAATCATCACACACAGGCTTGCGCGCGTCAAGAAAGGAGACCGGCGACTACCCGAAAGCGTCGGCGAACGACGAAGTTTCCATCCCGGGCATTCGCCTCAATGGATCTGTTTCCCTAAAGCAAACTGACCGTCCGCTCCAGTTCTTCCTCGGTATTGTAAAAATGCGGCGCGAAGCGAAGGCCGTTGTTTCGGGCGCTGGCGATGATTCTCTTCTCGCGCAGTTGCGCCGCCGCCTTGGGCGGATCGGGCGACTCGATGCTCACGATGGCGGCGCGCTCCTCCCAGGGACGAGGCGTCAGAATCTTCTCTCCCCGCCTCTCCAGCAGTTCCATCAAATATGTCGTCAACCCCCGCACGCGCTCCTCAATGTGCGCAAGCCCCACCTTGCCAAGGAACTCGACCGAACGGCCGAGAACCCATAATCCCAGGTAGTTTTGATTTCCGATCTCGAAACGGTGGGCGTCCGGGGCCAGCCCGACCTCCATCCGCTCAAGCACTTCGCGAACCATGCTGGCGCGGGCGAAGAAAGGGGGCGTCATCCCGGGTATGAGGTCTTCGCGGCAATAGAGAAAACCCGTGCCCGGCAGACCGAGCAATCCCTTGTGGCCGCCGCAGACCACGATGTCCGCCCCGAGGTCCGGCAACGACGCCGAGAGGATCCCGACTCCCTGGATGGCATCCGTCATCAAGACGACCCCGCGCTCGCGGCAGGCTGCGCCGAGAGCGGGCAGGTCCACCCGGCAGCCCGTCCCGAAAGTCACGTAGGAGACCGCCACGACGCGCGTTCTCCCGTCCATCGCTTCGATGAACGCCTCCACCGGGGGGTAGCCCTCCCCGTTCCGCACCCACTTGAGTTCAACGCCTCTTTCTTCCAGGCGCTTCCAGGCGTACACCTGGTTCGGGTGGTCCATCTCGGCCTGGAGGACGTTGTCCCCCGCCTGGAGGTCCAGCGCCTGCGCGGCGATGTTCATACCCTCTGACGTATTCTTGATGAACGCGATCGTCCCCGGCGAAACGCCCAGCAGCGAAGCCAGCGAAGCGCGAATCTCCTCCACACGGAGCTTGGAGAAGGCCTCCCGGACGCCGAGCTCATTCATCTCCCGCAGGAAATCGGGAATGGCGTCCTGGGCGCACTGGGGGAGTGGCGCCTTGTTGGCGAGGTCGAGATAGGTCCAGCCCCTGGTGACGGGAAACGCTTCTCGCAGGGCCGCAAAATCCGGCGCCACCGCCGCCTGTTTTTCGATCATCGAATTTCTCCCGTTAGATAAGTCGGTAAACCCTTATTCGGATGATTATATACAATCTTACCCGAAGGGGTTGTTGAAAAAGCCGTGATTTCGTGATTTGTCGTATAGAGATGAGGGAATGACGATCAAAACCGCACCGCCTCATCCTGAGTAGCGGCGAAGCCGCATATCGAAGGCCAAACGCGATTGATGAATGAGTGTTTACTCTCGCCACGGCGCGAGCCTCTCGCCCTTCGATACGCCGCCGTTCGGATTTGCGCTGTTTTACATGAAGGGCGTGGCCTCACCCCAGGTCAAGATCCAGCAGATCTACACCGGAATCATTCCGTTCGTGCTTCTGCAACTGACCGGACTGGCGCTTATAATGGCATTTCCGGAAATCGCCATGTGGCTGCCGAGACAGCTGCTCAATTGAGCCTTTCCTGGGCCGGTGCGGCCAGATCGGGCCTTCGGTCGACCCACGGTCTGGCGGCCTCGAATGCGGCGGCGGCGCGGAAGATGTCTTCCTCGTGCAGGATCCTCGAAACCATCTGCATGCCCACGGGCAGGCCGTCCCGGGTCCATCCCGCCGGCACTGAAGCGGCCGGCTGGCCCGTCAGGTTGAACGGATAGGTGTAGTAAACCCAGGATACGATGTTGCGGTCGGGCAGCTCCGGGGGCGCGTTGCAGTTCACGTCGAAAGCCGAGACGGGAAGCGTCGGCGTCAAGAGCAGATCGTAGTCCTCGAAGAAGAGGCGCATCTTCTCGCGAAAGTCGTAGCGCCGGAAAACCTTGTCGTAATACCCGTCCAGTTCCTGATCGAGGGCGCCGGCGAGCACGTCGGCAACCGCCGGGTCAAGCAGGTCCGGCTTGTTGGCGAGCACATCCTTGAGCCGGGTTCCGACACCGGCGTAGAACTCGGCCATCCAAATGGGGAGCGGGTCCTCTTCCATGACCTGTTCGACCAGGTCCACGGTGCAGCCGAGATCCTCGAACACCCTGACGGCCTCCTCAACGATCCGGACCACCTCGCCGGTCGGCTGCGCGTAGCCGAGCGTCGGGCTCCAGGCCAGGCGCATGCCCTCGACCGGACGCTCGCAGGCGGCCAAGAAGTCGGGCACGGGCTGCGCGACGCCGAAGGGATCCCGGCGGTCGTGCCCGGCGACGGCGTTCAGCAGGAGCGCCCCGTCGCGCACGGTGCGGGTGAGCGGGCCGACATGGGCGAGCGTCGGCGTGGCGCTCGCCGGGAAGACCCCGACGCGCGCGAACTGCGCCTTGATGCCGAAAAGGCCGCTGAGCGAACTCGGGATGCGGACGGACCCGCCGCCGTCGGTTCCGAGCGCGAACGGTGTGACCCCGGCGGCAACGCTGGTCGCGGCGCCGCAGCTCGATCCGCCCGGCGTCTTGGCTAGATTCCAGGCGTTCGGCGTCACCCCGGTCAGCGGGCTGTCGCCGACCGCCTTGCAGCCAAACTCGCTGGTCGTCGACTTACCGACGATGCAGCCGCCCTGCCGCCGCACCCGGTCCACCGAGGGCGCGTCGACAGCCGCGACATTGTCCACCATCGCCCGAGAGCCGAAGGTCAGCTTCAGGCCGTCCACGGCGATCAGGTCCTTCACCGAGATGGGTAGGCCGTGCAGCAGTCCGAGCTCTTCGCCGGACATGACGGCCTTTTCGGCCTGGCGCGCCGCTTCAAGGGCGAGGTCGGGCGAGGTCTGGACGAAACAGTTGAGCGTCGGCTCCAGCCCGTCCATGCGCTCCAGGGACGACCCGACGAGTTCGACCGGCGAGATGTCGCCGCGCGCGATCAGGTCCTTCAACTCGATTGCCGTCATGAACGCGAAATCGCTCATCGTTCCTGTCCGTCGAGCCACCCGCCAAGCGTCTCGAGCGTCATCGCAAACCGCTCGATTTCACCCACGTCTATCGCGCTGAAGGTCCGGAATAGATCCTGTCCGATATCCTTGTGGATCCTGTCGAGCAGCGCCGTAAAATCCGGAGCCACCGTTCCCTGTTGTTCGTTCATCCGTTTTCTCCCGTTGGGTAAGTCGGCAAAATCCTTGTTCGGAGAATTATATACAATCCTGCCCGAAGGGGGTTGTTAAAAAAGCCTTTGTCGGGGGGCATCGTTTTTATCCCCTGAAAAGAGAGGTTTTTGTAGTGGACAATCCCTCCTCGGGATTGTCCACGCATATATGCGGCCCATGCCGGGCGGCGAAAAAAGGCCGGGTCGCATGTATGCGGCCCCTACAAACCCATTGCGCTCTCCCTAGGGGCGGACCTATGCGTTCACACCGCACCACTCGAGTATCAGGTGGAGCAGCCCCTCGACCGAGAGCCGCAGCTCGTCGATGTAGGTGAATTCGTCGGGGATGTGACCCCGCGGGCATTCCCCTCCGAACATGATGGTGGGCGTGCCGCCGTAGAGAACCGGGAAGCGCATGTCCGTCGTCCCGTTCAGGGCCTGACGCTGGCAGGGACGGCCCGTGACCCGTTCGGCTACGGACAGCGCCGTTTCGACGAAGGGGTGTCCGGGGTCGGTGAGGCAGGGCTCCGCGCGCCTCTCCGTCCATTCCAGACGGGGCGGATGCTCGCGAAGCCAGGCGTCGGCCGCAGCAGCCCGGGCGACGTGGTCTTCCACCAGTTCTTTCACCTCCTCGAGACTCTCTCGCGGGGCCACCCCCGCCACGCCCTCCAGAACGCATTCAGCCGGGAGCTGGCCGATGGATACGCCCGCGTGGATCACGGTCACCACGAGGTTCACCGTGCGGGGTTCGAGTCCGCTTATCTCGAAGCGTTTTTCTACCAGCGGTTCGCGAACCGCCTCCGCTCTCTGCGCGTCCAGTTCCCTGAGCGCGGCGTGGATGTACTCCGCCTTCTCGATGGCGTTCACGAAAAGGTGCGCCGAACCCTTGTGCCCGGCCTGGCCCGGCACGGTGATCCTGAAACTCACGTCGCCGCCCGAGCCGATGTCCACGCCGCCGAGTCCGCCCGGCTTCATGTGCGTGTAAACGGCGCCGTCCGCTTTGAGGCCGCGAAGAACGCACGCCAGCATGCCCCCTCCGCCACCTTCTTCCTCCTCGACGGTGGAGAGGAGCGTCAGATCCCCCTTCAAGCGCACCCCGGCGTCCTTGAGCGCCCGGGCGCACGCGATCATGACGGCCAGCCCCGACTTGGCGTCCCCCGATCCCCGCCCGTAGAGGCGGCCCTCTTCGACCTCGCCGCCGAAGGGATCGCGGGTCCAGGCGCTTCGCGGGCCGGGCGGCACCGTGTCGGCATGGCAAAACAGGAGGAGCGACCTGCCGCCGCCCGCGCCTCGCAAGCGGCCGAACACGTTCGGCCGGCCCCCATAACCGTTCTCCAGCGAAGAGCGGGGCGCCGAATACGCCGGGTGCTCTCTTAATTCTTCCAGGTTCGCCTCGAACGCTTCCACCTCGAGACCGGCACCGGCGAATCGTTCCCGCACCAGGGCCTGGACGGCTCCTTCCTCTCCCGTGGGGCTGGGAATCCGGACGAGTTCCTGGAGCAGGGCGGCCACGTCCGTTCGCCCGGCCTGTGAAACCACCTGTTCGAGCGCGTCGTTCATGAAAAATCCTCCGCCTTTTTGCGTCTGCGGGTTGAATTCATCATTCCCTCTCCAAAACCACTGCCTTTTGCTTGGGTTTTCTCACACCTCCCTTGAGATTTTTTCACCCCAAGGAGAATCTCCAAATCACTCCCCCCTTGAGGGGGAGTCGATGAAGCCGAGCGATTTGTGCGAAGGCTGAATCGGTGGGGGGTGAATCGCGTTTTATTGCACATTCCGAATAATACCCCCCACCAACTCGCTTGCGGGCTGCGCCCTTACCTCGTTGACTCCCCCTCAAGGGGGGAGTGATTCTGATATGCTCCTCGGTGGACAACAACCCCTCAAGGGTAATGATAGACATCCTTCCCTGGTCGGGTTTGATCACCGTCATTCCGGCAATCATTCTCGCCCGATGAGGAAGAGAATACCGGAATCCAGAACCCGGGTTCCCGATACCGAGTCAAATATATCATTCCTGAAGAAAGGCCCGGCGGCTAGGTGGACGAACCGGCTGCGGCTTCGACGCCGACGTCGCCTGCGAAATGGCAGGCCACCGTATGGCCGGGGCGAAGCTCCCGCAGCGACGGCTTCTCTTCCACGCAGCGCTTCTCGCTGTAGGGACAACGGGTATGGAAGCGGCACCCGGCCGGCGGGTCGAGGGCGGAGGGAACCTCTCCTTTTAGAATAATTCGCCGCCGCTCCCTGGCCTTCACCGGGTCCGCCACCGGCGTGGCCGAGAGCAGCGCCTGCGTGTAGGGGTGCAGGGGTGTGGTGAAGAGCGACTCCACCGCCGCAAGCTCCACGATCTCGCCAAGGTACATGACCCCCACCCTGTCGCAGACCGAGCGCACGACCCCCAGGTCGTGCGTGATGAAGAGATAAGACAGATCGTGCTGCGCCTGAAGCGTTTTCAGGAGGTTCAGGATCTGGGCGCGGATGGAGATGTCGAGCGAGGAGACGGGTTCATCCGCAATCACAAGCCGGGGCTTCAGCGTGAGCGCCCGCGCGATGCCGATTCGCTGGCGCTGGCCGCCGCTGAGCTGGTGGGGGTAGCGGTCCATGAAGATTTCGCCCGGCTCCATGCCCACCTGGTTCAGGAGATCGACGACGGTCTCGTCGATCTCCCCCTTATCCGCCGCGTCATGATTGAGGAGGGGCTGGCGAAGGATGGCCCGCACGGTGCGGCGGGGATTCAGGGATTCGAAGGGGTCCTGAAAGATCATCTGCACGTCGCGGTTGTACTGCTTGAGAGCGGGTCCGCTCAATTCCGCGACCTCCTGTTCGTCGAAGAGGATGCTTCCCTCGTCGGGCTTCTCCAGTTTCGCCAGCAGGCGGGCCGTCGTCGTTTTCCCGCAGCCGCTCTCACCCACCAGGGCGAACGATTCGCCGGCGCTGAGCGAGAAGCTGATGTCGTCCACGGCGTGCACGTGGCGAGGGGGCCGGAGCCATCCCCCTTCGACCGGGAAGTGCTTCGTCAGTCTCTGCACCTGCAGGAGTGAATGATTCATTTTGGCGAGATCACTCATAAAGCCAGCAAGCCACCATCCGTCCCTCTCCCAAATCGAGAGATGGCGGCGACTCCTCGCGGCAGATGTCTTTGACGTGAGGGCAACGCGGATGGAAGCGGCAGCCCGAAGGCATGTCCGTCGGGTTCGGCACCTGCCCCTCGATGGTCTCGAATACCTCGACCCGCTTGTCGGGGCTGAGCGTCGAGCGCAGGAGGCCCTCCGTATAGGGATGCTTTGGTTCGGCGAACAGGGTGAAAGTGTCGGCGTGCTCCACAATCTGCCCCGCGTACATGATGTAGATCCGGTCGCAATGCTCCGCCACCAGGCCGATATCGTGGGTGATCAGGAACAGGGCGTTCTGGAGTTCCTCGCGGAGGTGGGCGAGCAGGTCCATGATTTGCGCCTGAATGGTCACGTCCAGCGCCGTAGTGGGCTCGTCGGCGATGAGCAGTGAGGGGCGGCACGAAATGGCCATGGCGATGAGCACCCGCTGGCGCATGCCGCCGCTCAACTGATGGGGGTAGCTGTCGTACACCCTCCGGGGGGATGGGATGCCGACGCGCTCGAACGCATCGAGCACCTGTGAGCGGGCCTCCCCCTTCGAGACGTCCTGGTGTTCCAGCACCACTTCCGCCACCTGGGCGCCCGCCCGCATGACGGGGTTCAGGTACGTCATGGGGTCCTGAAAGACCATGGCGACCTCCGTCCCGCGGAGGTCGCACATGCTCGCGGTATCCAGCTTCAGGAGATCCACGTCGTTCAGCAGTATTTCGCCCGAGAGAATGCGGGCCACGACCGGCTGGAGCCGGATGATGGTGAGGGCCGTCATGGATTTCCCCGAGCCCGACTCACCGACAAGCGCCACCGCCTCCTTGCGGTTCACTTCCAGCGAGACGCCGTCAACGGCTTTCACCACGCCGGAAGGGACGTCGAGGTAGGTCCTCAGATCGGAGACCCGCAGGAGGCCGTTTGTATTTTCAGGGGTCGCGTTCATAGTCCGGTCCGGTGGATCTCGGAAGAGCGGGGGTTGAGCACGTCGTTCAGGCCGTCTCCCAGCAGATTGAGCGTCAAGACAGAAAGAAAGATGCCCAAACCGGGGTACACGGCCATCCACCAAGCCTGGCGCAGAAAGGGCTGGGCTTCGTACAGCATCCGCCCCCAGGTCACCAGGCTGGGGTCTCCGAGGCCCAGATAGCTTAAACCCGCTTCGAGCAGCATCGCCTGCGCGGTCAGAAGGGAGGCGTTCACGACCACGACCCCGATGGCGTTCGGCAGAATCTCGCGGAAGATGATGGTCGAGCGCTTCGTGCCGATCACGTGCGCGGCGTCCACGAATTGCCGCGTGCGCAGGGTCAGGAATTCCGAGCGGACGATACGGGCCGTCACCGGCCAGGTCAGAATGGAGATGGCGAAGATGATGTTCCAGATGCTCGCCCCGAAGAAGGCCACGATGATCAGGGCGAGGAAGAAGCGCGGGATCACCATGAAAGTCTCGGTGAAGCGCATCAGAATATCGTCCACCCACCCGCCCAGGTAGCCGGAGATCGTGCCCACGAGCAGGCCCAGGACCGTCGTGGCGAAGGCCGCCGAAAAACCGACGAATATCGAGACCCGCCCGCCCCACAGGAGGCGGCTGAAGACGTCGCGGCCGAGATTGTCGGCGCCCATGATATTTCGGAAGCTGTGCCCGCCCAGCCTTGAGCCCGAACCCAGGGCGTAAGGGTCATAGGGAGCCAGCAAGGGCGCGAACAATACCAGCAGGATCAGCACCAAAAGCAAGGACCCTGCGATGGGCACCGCGCGGTTCTGGCTGAACGCTCCCCAGATGGCCCGCCACTGCGGCCCTCTGTTCGAGCTTTGATGATCAACTGGCTCTGCCGATGTCGTCACGATCTTAAGTTCCTAGTTATAAGCCACGCGCGGATCTATCATGGCGTAGAGAATGTCCGTGATAAGGTTCGCGAGCACGATCATCATCGAGACGACGAGGAATATCCCCAGAATCATCGGGTAGTCCCGCGCGGTGATGGACTCGAAGATCAGTCGGCCCATGCCCGGCCACCCGAACACGGTCTCGGTGAACACCGAACCCGCCATGACGTAGGCGAAATTGATGCCGATCACGGTGACCACCGGGAGCAGCGCGTTGCGCAGGGCGTGCCGGTAGAGCACGCGGCGTTCGTTCAATCCCTTTGATTTCGCGGTGAGGATGAAGTCCTGCGCGAGCGTTTCCTGCATCTTGCCCCGCGTGATCCGGAACACGAGGGTCATGTGATAGGTGGCGTAGGTAATCGCGGGAAGGAGCAGGTGCTTCAGGACGTCGAGTACCGCGGGCCAGCCGGGCTCCACCCCGCGCATCGAATACATGCCCTGGCTGGGCAGCCAGTCCAGATAGAGAGCGAAAAAGAGTATGAGGAGCTGACCCAGCCAGAAGATGGGCATCGAATAGCCGGCGAGCGAAGCCAGGGTCGCCAGGTGGTCGCCCACAGAATAGGAATAGCGCGACGCGATGACGCCGAGAACCACCCCCATGAGGCTTGCGATGGAGAAGGCCGTCGCCATCAGGAGCATAGTGGCCGGCAGCCGATCCAGGATGACGCCGAGGACGGGGGAGTTATGCCAGGTGGAATAGCCCAAATCCAGGTGAAGCAGCTTCCAGAGATAAATTCCCATCTGGACGTAAAGGGGCTTGTCCAGGCCGAACTCCTTGCGCAGTTCCGCGTAGGCCTCCGGCGTGGCCTCGGTGACGCTGGCCAGGTAAATGGCCGGATCGCCTGGAGCGAGATGGATGATGGTGAAGTTGATGATGACGACCCAGAAGATGAGAGGGACGGCCTGAAGGATACGCCTTACGCTGTAACGCAGAAGCGGATAATCGCCTGCCATGGATCGCCCCTCGGTGAGACGTCGGGAAACCTGCGGGGCCCCGCCCGGAGACGGGGCCCCTGAAACACGATTCGAGTACCAGGACTACTTCTGGTAAGCGTCCTCCCGGGTGCAATACGCGCAGTAGGGACGCGTGACCACATCCGCCCATTTCGCCGAATGCGTGTGGACGAAGGGCGTCTCGAACAGCGGGATCACGGGCACGTCGGCCGCGACCATATCGACGATCTGACGCCACGCGGCGCCCCGCTTCTTCACGTCCACTATCTGCCATTCGGCGTCGAGGAGACGCTGGACGCCGACGTTGATGTAGGACGGCGCGTTGTTGAAGTTCGCCGAGCCGATGTTGTTCCTGTCGTAGACCCGCGTCACGCTGATCTTGGGGTCGGGCCCGGTGGTGAAGAACTGCATCATGATGTCGAAATCATGATTGATGTAGACCTTCTTCAGCGTCGCCGCCCGGTCGAAGGACTCGATCTTGATGTCGATGCCGACTTTCTTGAGCTGCTGCTTGATCACCTCGGCCGCCAATCCCTCGAAGCCGCGGCCCTTGGCCCAGGTCACCGTGAGGCTGAAGCGCTTGCCTCCCTTCATCGGGTAGCCCGCCTCGTCGAGCAGCCTGTTCGCCATCTTCAGGTCCTGCTTGTACTGGGCGAAGCTGCCCTTGTGCGCCCAACTCATGGCCGAGTGCATGATGCCGTCCGCCACTTTCGCGGTGCCCCCGGTAGCCAGCTGGCTGATCTGGTTCTTGTCCAGCGCATACGCGATCGCCTGGCGAACCTTCACGTTGCCGGTGATGGGCCGCCGCATGTTCAGGAGCATGAACTCGACCTGCCCCGTCGCCTCTCCCCCCTTGTCGAGGACGACGAGTTTCGGGTTCTTCTTTAGGCGGGCGGCCTGATCCCAGGGGATGAGGGCCGCGCGGAGATAGTCGATCTCGCCTTTTTCGAGCGCGATGAGGCGCGTGTTGGCGTCCGAGACGAACCGGATGACCAGCTCATCCGCGTAGGGCTTGGGCGCGTTCCAGTAATTCGGGTTCCGCACGAGCCTGACGTGGCTTCCCTTCTTGTATTCCTTGAGCATGAAGGGCCCGGTGCCGACGGGTTTCTTGCTATACGGAGAGTTCAGGAACGCCTTGCGGCTGCCCACGTGATCCTTCCACAGATGCTTGGGGTAGATGGCGGGTCCGCCGAAGATCACCCCCATAACCGTGAGCAGGGGGGCGAAAGGCTTCTTGAGGCGGACGACGATGGTGTACTTGTCCGGCGCTTCCACCTTCTCCGCCACCGGCTTCCAGAACACGCGCGAGCGCGGGTTGTACGGCAGGCACTTCTCCAGCGAGAACTTCACGTCCTCGCTCGTCATCTCCTTGCCGTCATGGAACTTCACGCCCTTGCGGAGGTGGAAGACGAGCGTCTTCCCGTTGTCCTTGACCTCCCAGGATTTCGCCAGCTCCGGCTTCGGGTTGAGAGCGAAATCGAGGGTGATCAGCTTGTTGTAGATGTTCACAGCCGGCACCTGGACCGTCGTGCCCGGTTTGACGATCAGGTTGAAGTGCCCCGGATCGGCTTCCAGGCCGACGACCAGCGTGCCGCCCCGCTTCTGGGCCCATGCGGACCCCGGAGCCTGGCCGAATACAAGCACCGCCGCGAGGAGTAAGAAAATAGCGGCGCTTCCGAATCGGATTTTCCGTCGTTCCATTGCTCTTCCCTCCAGAATGATGGATTGTCACGAACAATCCCGCATGGATCGGGATTTCGTGCCGCAATGTTCTATCGCTCCAGGGGTTGAACCCCCGCCATTCGGCAAGGGCCCGATTTTCGGGTGCGATAGCGTGTTGACTCCGTTCCTCTCTCGATCCCGACTCGCGTTCAGCCGGTGAAGGAAAAATCCATCTTGCGCGTGACGCTGTGCGTTGTTCCGAACGTCGGGATGACGAGGCTGTGCTTCCCGAGGCCTCCCGCGACGAACAGGCAGATGCTCTCCTCACCGTCGACGACGGGTACGCTTTCGAGGTCTTCCTGGGCCATGAGGTCGTCCCGGCGCCCCCGCGCGCGCTCCAGGTTCGCCGGCGCAAAAAGGAACGTCGGCACCCTGCCCCGCTCGTACAAGAAGGCCTTTATTCGCGGCGGATCCCAGCCGTCGCGCACGAGCATGTCGACGTGTTCGGGGCCGAGGACGACCACCATCTCCCCGCCGAAGAGCGCGTTGTTGCTCCCCGCCTGCATCATCGACGAGGCGATGGACTGGAGCACGCCCTCGCCATCCGTGCTGGCCGCGTCGTTGACCATGATGTGCGGGTCGATGGCGATGACCGTCACGGCGCTGTCGGAGCGCTCCAGGCCGCGCTCGACGTGGAGCGGCGGCCACGGGCTCGCTTCCTCATTTTCGCCGATGCAGCTCGAGAACTTGCCCTGGTGGCCGAAGGTGCTGCGATCGGTATCGCCCGGCTTGGCGCCCCCGATGTTCTGCAGGATGAACCGGAACGCCCTGCCGATGGTGGCGTTGGCCCGCCAGCCCTGGCCGAAGAGGTTCTCCTTGCAGTTGACTCCCAGCGCGCCGCGGGCGGGGCCGTGGACGACGATGAGCTGCGCGATGCAGTTCGTCGTCCCCTGAACGCCCGGCAGGTTGTATATGGGGTCGAAGATGGCGTCGACGGCGGTGACGAGAACGGGCATGTACTCGGGTCTGCAGCCCGCCATGGCGGCGTTTACGGCGATCTTCTCGATCGTGGCGTCGCCGAACAGATGGGGAATGCGGCCGCGGGACTCTTCGGGCGGCCGCCCCGATGCCTCCACCATGGCCGCCACCCGCTCTTCGGTCGGCGGGATGACGGGCAGCCCGTCGCCCCAGCCCCGTTCCATCACGTACTCGAGCAACTCCAGGGGGGATTCCGCCACCTCGTGGCGCACCGAGTCCAGCTTCATCCTTCGTCTTCCGGGGGTGTATACGTGAGGGACTCCGCCACGCTCTCAAAAATCTCGTCCGCGTGGGTATGCACCGTATCGAGCGGTATTCCGGTGATGGGATGGGGGATCGAGACGATCGGCAGGCCCGCAAAGCCCAGGGCCCGCGCCTTCTTGCGGCCGAAGGCCTCGAACATATCCGTGATGATGGTGAGCGTGGGGAGGCCGCGCTGCTCCAGCTCGATCGCGTCGTGGATACTCCACGGCGTGCAGGACCCTCAGTCGGGCACCGCGTTCACCACGAAGTCGCACTCAGCGGCCATCCGATCGATCAGGTCCTCCTCCAGGGGGAGCGCGCTGCCTCCCTTGCGGTAGTGCGTGAACGAGCCGATGGGATATTTCCCGCTCAAGCGCTCCTCCAGCCGGCGGAGCAGCTTGTCGGAGTTTGGTTTCGTGTTGTCGAGAAGGCCCAGGCGAACCCCCTCGTGGGAGGCGGGGCGCGCGGCAGGGCGCACCTTCTCCAGCGGCGGGGGTATTCCAGATGGATCGAGAATCACCAGAGTCTTCGCCATAAAAGACTCCTCCCCTGTAACGATGTGGAGTCGCACTCAACGCGGTCTGGAATCAGGATAAATGCTGAATCGCTATGATGAATTAAGATTATGGAAATTATCATCTATTCTTGCTGATAGTGTCAACAAACCCTCAAATGGCTCTGCGCGGAGGCGTATGAGGTGAATCGGCATCCCATCCGGGCCGTTCCCGCCCGCCGGCGGCGGGAATTTCCTACTTCGGCGGAATGACCGGCAGGAGCACGTGGGAGGGATGGTCGGGACCGGTGTGGACCGTCACCTCGCCGCCGAACACCTCGGGCGGCCTGTCAGCCGGGTCGTTGTGCCGGAACGGCCCCACGCCCGAGAACACGGCGGGCATGTTGGGAAGCCCCTGTGTCACGCCGCCCGGATAGACGTAGTCGCACCCCCGGATGCTCAAGGCGATGCGGTAGCCCCTGGGAACAACGATGCAGGTCGGCCAGATCTCCACGTCCAGTTCGTATATCTCGCCCGGCGTCAGGTGCTGCGCCTCGTCGTGCGCGTGGTAGGGCCGGTAGGGCAGCGTAAGATTTTCATCCAGCTTCCGGTGCGAAGCCCTGAGCCAGCCCTGGGCCACCGGGGTGTGCGGGTCGAGCGCGCCCTGGAAGGTGACTTCCCTGAAATCGGGCGTGAAAACCCGAAGGACGAGGAACAGATCGGCGTCTCGGGTCTCGGAAGACACCCACAGCTTCGACGCCAGGGGACCTGTGACCTCGGTTTCGCGCTTCAGGGGAGGCGAGACGAACGTCACCCCGTCGCTCAAGCCCGCGTAGGCGGCCGTACCCGCTTCTTCCGGCGCGGACTCTCCGAGCAGGTGGCCTTCCGGATGGAGATAGAGCTTCGTCCAGTTCGTGCGCGCGATGGGCCACTCGTTCTCCGCGCGCTCCACGAACTTCTCCCCGGGGTGGCGCACCTGGAGCAGGACTCTCGGCTGATCCTTCCAGCCCGTGTCCTCGCCTTTCAGGTAATGGCCAAAGAATTTCTTCTGGAGCGCGACGCCGTAATCGGTATAAAACTCCGTCCAGTGCTCGATACCGTGGCTTTCAAGCCATTTCTCTTTTGAGGCCGCGCGCATGAAGGCCTCGCAGTTGCCCCTCGGGTGAAGACCCTGCCCGCCCCAGTTGTTCGAAGAGAGAAAGGGAACCTCGACCTTCGACCAGTCGGGCGTTTTCGCCTTCCAGTATTCATCATCGAGCGGATGCGCGCGCATCTCCGCCCCCAGAGGGCAGCGGTTCGCGCCCAGTTCCTCATCGCTCAGCGTATCCGGCCCCGATACCCAATCGCCCGTCACCCGGCTCTTGTAGCCGCGCTCGCCGAGGCCGTGCTGTTTGGAGCGTCCCCTGTTCTGATACCAGTTCTCCGTGAACGTGCAGTAGATGCCCCCGTGGTAGTTCATGTCGCGGTAGAAGTCCGCCGCCCCCTCCCAGGCGCACATGGCGACGAGATGAGGCGGCTTCAGGCAAGCGACCTGCCACTGGTTGATGGCGTAATAAGAGATGCCGTTCGCCCCCACCTTCCCGTTGCTCCAGGGCTGGGCGCCCGCCCATTCGATGCACTCGTAGAAATCCCTTGTCTCGCGATCCGAGAATGGGTCCATATACCCCGGCGAGCGGCCCGCGCCCCGCGAGTCCACCCGAACGCAGGCGTAGCCGTCGGGCACCCATTTCTCGGGGTCCACCACCTCCCAGTTCTGGTATTTGTTCGAAGAACCTGCGGCGACGTCGGGGTGTTGCTCCACCATTCGCCGCCATTGCTCGGGATAGCCGTCCTCGAAGTGGAGCCACTTCCCGTAAATCCCGTAGGTGATGATCACGGGATAGCGGCCCTCCTCGACGGGACGGTAGACGTCGCAGCGCAGCACGAGGCCGTCGTCCATCTCGACCGGCACCTCCCAGTCGATCCGCATGCCGTCGGCTATTTCCGATTTACGCCCTCTCATCGCATACCTCTCATCTTATGTCGGGAATCATCCTTTCGGCGGAATCACCGGTAGCAAAACGTGGGACGGATGCGCCGGGCCGGTGTGGAGCGTCACCTTTCCGCCGAAGAGATCCGTCGGCCTGTCCTCTTTCAAATCGTGCTTGAAGGGCCCCACGCCGTAGTAGACGCGGCCCGATATTTTGGGCGCGGAAGGCTCGTAGCCGGGCCAGACGTAGTCGCGCCCCCGGACGCTCAAGGCCAGACGGTATTCTTTGGGGATCACGATGGAGGTCGGCCATATCTCCACATCCAACTCGTATATCTCGCCCGGCGTCAAGGGCTGAATCTCATCATGCGTGTGGTAGGGCCGGTAGGGCAGCGTGAGCGATTCATCGAGCTTTCGGTGCGATGCCCTCAACCAGCCGATGGCGACGGGCGTGTGCGGATCGTTCGCGCCCCGGTAGACGATCTCCGTCATATCCGGCGTGAAGACGCGTAAGGTCAGGAAGATATCCGCATCCTCGGTGTCCGACGATACGAACAGCTTGGCCGCCACGGGGCCGGTGATCTCGGTTTCCTCGGCGAAGGGCGGCGAGATGTAGATCAAGCCGTCGCCCAGGGCGTCATAGGTCTTCGTCCGCTCGTTCGTCTGAGGTTCCGCCCTGAAGGCGCCCGAGCCCGAATGGAGGTAATACTTCGTCCACTGGGTGCGCGCGATGGGCCACTCGCCCTCCGCGCGCGGCACGAACTTCTCGCCCGGATGCCGCACCAGGAGCCGGACTCTCGGCTGCTCCGCCCAGCCGGTGTCCTCGCCTTTCAGGAAATGGCCGAAGAATTTCTTCTGGAGCGCGACGCCGTAATCGGTGTAAAACTCCGTGAAATGCTCCAGCCCGTGCATCTCCAGCCATTTCTGGTCGGTGGCCGATTGCACGAAGCCCTCCGTGTTGCCTCTGGGGTGCAGGCCCACGCCGCCCCAGTTGCCCGCCGATAAGAGCGGCACGTTGATTTTGGAGTAATCGGGCATGCGCTCTTTCCAGTAATCATCGATCAGGGGGTGATCCAGAATATCCTTCCCGAAATCGCTCCTGTTGGAAGCGAGTTCTTCTTCGCTCAGGTTGGCGGGCCCGGATATCCAGTCGCCGTTGATGCGGCTCTTGATGCCGCGGTGGCCCTTGCCGTGCTGGCGGGGCACGACGGCCTGGCTGTACCAGGTCTCCGAGAAGCGGCAGGCGATGCCGCCGTGGTGGGCGAGGTCGCGGTAGAAATCCGCCGCCCCCTCCCAGACGCACATGGCGGCCAGGTGCGGCGGCTGGAGGGAGGCCACCTGCCACTGGTTCATCCCGTAATAGGAGATGCCGTTCAGCCCCACCTTCCCGTTGCTCCAGGGCTGTACGCCCGCCCACTCGATGCAGTCGTAAAAATCTTTGGTCTCGCGCGGGGACCAGACTTCCAGATAGCCCGGCGAGCGGCCCGCGCCGCGCGAATCCACGCGCACGCAGGCGTAGCCGTCGGGCACCCATTTCTCGGGGTCCACGAGCTCCCAGTTCTGGTATTTGTTGGTGGTGCCCATGACGGTTTCGGGATAATCGTTCACCATGAGGCTCCACTGGTGGGGATAGCCGTCCTGCAAGTGAAGCCATTTGCAGTAGGGGCCGTAGCTCATGATGACGGGGTATTGCCCATCGTCGTCAGGCCGGTAGACGTCGCAGCGCAGCACGACGCCGTCGTCCATCTCGATGGGCACGTCCCAGTCGATCCGCATCCCGTCTCTTACCTCGCTCTTGTACTCGCTCATCTCTCGCCTTTCCATGAAAAAAGTGGATCACCGTCGGTGATGTATTCAGGGGATGCAGGGAATATAGCCGAGGGGCGAGAGGCCGTCCAGGGTTGGGGGGATTCTTAAGTCTGGAGGGGGCTATGGTCGTCGCAATTTCGGGTGTTTGGAAGGTATCAGTTAAGTGGAAGCGGCGGGTGGCAGTTTATCAGTGAGAAGCTTATCTGGAAAACTCTAACAACTTGGCAACAGAAGCGATCGTAACCAGAGACTTAGTAAACTTCCGGCAATTCATTCTTCGCACAGTCTTTGTCGATATGCAGATGACGAATCATCTTTCTGATATGACCAATCTCGATTTCCGCCCGACGTCCCTTTCCATGCTCTCCCTTCGGGAATGCCGGATAGGTTCTGCCCCCATATCGGATGCAGTAGTGATGCGTGGTTTCCCTGATGTCGCATCCGGGCGCGCAAGCCTCAAGCATTTCCCATATTTTCCTTAGTTGTACGCGCCCGCCTGAAGCCATTCAGGCGGCGACGGCCCTGGGTTCATCCAGCATGTTGCGCCGCGCCGTGGGTTTCTTAATGGCTCTCACCTGCACATAAGGCTGGTGCTTGTCTGCGTTTTTCTTTTCCAGTCCTTCGGCATCGATATCTCCCCGACGTACCGACTCTACGGCTTCCTTCCATTCTCGATTCGTCTCTTCGCAGATTTCGTTGAAGAAAGCCTTCACGCGCCGTTTGAATTTCGAGAAATCGTCGGCTTCCTCAGCCATGTCGAACAGGACGGACGTGTAGGTCCGCCGGAATGCGGAGAATGCCTCATCCTCGTTTTGTCCGGTCGCGGCGATCCCGCCCGGCTGTACGCCGTACATCCACGTGGAATCATCCTCTTTTATCCCGAGGACCGTTCCCGTCATTCTCACATCCGCCACGAAGCCGTTTCCTTCCACCTTGTCCGAGAAGGTAAAAAAGAACGGAAACGCGCTCATGTCACTCTCCTTTGCGGTTTTTGAAAAACCTTGTTTACAGGCAGATCAATGCCTTGGGTCTCATCCGAGTTTGAAATTCCTCGTGGTTGTTTCATTATTTGCCCTGAAGAACTCTTCTGTCAAGGAAAGCAATTTCAGGCGACAACGGGTCCAACCTCAAAAACCCGACCCTTCGATGCAGAAATTTTCGTATTCGCTGGCCGAAAAATAACTTCGGTGCTTCCGAGATGCCCGTACGTCAAGCTGATGGGCTCGACCGCCGTTTCACACGGCGCACGCTATCACATAACTTGCGGCACTTTGCAACTTTTTGCCTCACTTTCTTCACATTTTGCTAAGACTGACAAACCACTCACCCCCCCATCACTCCACCTGCTCCTCGAGCTTTCGCGTCGCTTCTTCGACGATTTCGCACACCCTGTCCATCAGGTCGGGGTCCGCGCGGAAAGACTCGCGCACTTCCTTGACGATGGCCATCTTGGCGGCGGCGAAGCCGTCTGCGTACTCTAATTTAAGCTTCTCGGCCGATATGCGGCTGCGCTCCAGCCCGTTCACCATCTGGGCCAGCTTCTCGGGCGTCAGGTTCTCGAAGGATTCCTTCCCCATCCGCGAGACGGCCTCGACCGCCTGGGTCATGAGCATACGCCGCGCGGCGGCGGCCACCTTCTCGCCCGGGTCCCTGCCCTCGCCGTCGTAGGCCATGACCTCTTCGATCAGCTCATCCACCATGGCCTCCACCCGTTTGGTCTTGCGGATGCCCTCGAGCAGGCGGTTGTTGCGCGCACCGATGGAGCCTAGCCCTATCTTCTCCCCGGTGGCGTTCTCGAAGGCCTCGGCCACTTCCTTATAAGTTTTCCCCTCGGCGAGCAGGGGGTCGACGATTTTCTCGGCCCCGTATTCCTCGACTTTCGATCTCCGCCCCCGCCGCCTCTCCATCACAACTCCCCCACGAGGATGTCGGGCGAGGCGGACACGGCGCCTTCGAGCAGGCCGCGGCCCCTGCGGGTCAGGTGCGCTTCGTAGTCCGTCAGCAGGCGGCCGAAGCCGCCCGGGGTCCGCTTTTCCAATAAACCCCGCGCGGTCAGATCGTCCACGAAGGCCTCGAGCGTCTCGCGGCCCAGGGGCGCGCCGTCTTCATGGTGGCCCGCCTCGCGCAGCGCGCTCCAAAGGAGAAGGCTGCCCACGCTCGATTCCGGGCGCAAGGCATCCTGGTAATACAGCGTCTTCAATATGTCGCCGCGTAGAACGCGGGCCGCCAGTTCGTTCACGATGAAACACCTCCCCGATGACTTTCATACCGGCGCGTATGACACCATTCGACCTGAGCCAAGCCTATCTTACGCACTGAAATCCTCCCCAATGACGCTCATACCGGTGCGCCGGACGCCATTCTCCAGAATCCAGACCTCTCTCATGCACTGAAACACCTCCTCGATGACAAACTCGTCGAAATACCAAAATCCCCGCGTGCGGCGGGACATCGCCCAATATAGAGGGCGGCGCGGGTTCGGGCGGCACGGAAAATGCGGGGAAATGCAGACCCGGGCGCGTTGAGAAAAAGCATTCGGGATTGCACAATGCCGCCCGAGGAGGAAGCACCGATGCGCTCAAATGCGCGGAAAACCATCGCCACGCTCGCCGTATTCGCGCTTTGGTTCGCGTGGCTGCCCGACGCGCCTGCGCTCGGCCACGGGGAGGAGGAAATCCTCCTGTTCGCCTATCTGGCGGAAGAGCGAAACCTGCTCAGAATCTCGACCGCCATCGTGGGCGGCATCATCCTGGCGATGGGCGCCTTCATCATCCAGCAGTCGCGCGCCGAGGCGCGGGAAAACGCCCGGGCCGAATTCACGGGCTTCAGGGTGGTATTGCCGGGGCTGCTCGTCACCTGCCTGGGCGTCGGCGTGCTGTTTACGGCCGCCTTCATCCTGCCTGAGCAGATCAAGATCGTGCACGATCACCCCCTGGAGCATATCGAAACGAAGACCACGAAAAGCAGAAGCGGCCCGTGAGGGGTTGTTGAAAAAGCCCCCTTTTGGGGGGGATAAAGGGGACGCCGCCGTAGGGACAGGTCGCGACCTGTCCCTACAAAACCAACCCCTCCTACCCCCCCTTGTCAGGGGGGTATAAAAAGGCGATGCACCCCCGCCGGGCAGAGGGGGCTTTGCTTTTTCTTGCCCCCCTGACAAGGGGGGGTAGGGGGGGTTGGTTTTATCCTCTCAGGGCCTTTTTCAACAAACTCTTGAGGGTCAATTCCGACCAAGGCGGGGTTGTTGAAAACCCCTCCTCGCTCGAAATTCACCCCGCCCCGCTCGGCTTCGACTCCGCATTTCCCCGCATTTGCGGTTATCGCCCCGCATCGGGGTGCGGCAGAATCTCCGGCAAGGAGCGAAGAGGAGACGTTCTCATGGACGAGAGGAACCCGAGCAAAGGAAAGCGGCGGCCGGCCCCTCATCAGGGAAGACCGGCCGACTCCGTTCGGCCGGCAACTCTTCTCCCGGCGATCGGGATAAACCCTCCCGCATTGGTCGGGTTTTATCTTTTGCGCCCGGGGACGGAGCGCGAGGGACGTGCCGCGAATTTCGATAAAATACCGAAAAATAAGATAAATATCGCTAAATTCACGGGGTTTTTCGATAAAAAACGAAAGCGGGAAAATATCGCAACACGTTGTAATAAAACGATTTATTTCATATATCTGAGCAGGGGCGACTCAAAAACGGCCACAAATTTTTTTCACGCCCCGCAATTGCCCGCATTTGCGATGAATTGCGCGGCTCTCCCCGCATTTGCCCGCAACCGCCCGCAGGAAGGCCCGGCGGGCCGCCGCGGCGAGGCGAAGACCCGGCGCGGGCTTCCTCTCCGCCGCCGAAGCCGGGTCATTCGACAGCCCCCTAAGGGGAAGTGATTCCATCGTTCCCTCTCACATCCAGACCCTTGTTCCCCACGGTCGAGAGGTGTATGTAATTCCCGTTTATTTTCCCTGGTTTCTCCTGTAGGCTTCCTCCATGCCGAAATTGTCCCTGAACCGCTTGATCCACGACATCCAGCCGCTCGAGAAGCGCGAGGCGTTCCTGCGCGACCCGCACGTATTTGCGAGGGGGTATGACGTAACGGACGCGGAACTGGCGGCGGTTCGCGATTCCGACGTGCGCGCGCTGTGGACCTTCGGCGCGAACCCCTACCTGCTGCGGGTGCTGCAGATGCGCGCTGGAATATCGGATGCGGATTTCCGAGCGGCGCTGGCGGGTTTCTCCTATCCGCGCCCCGATGAGGGGGAAATATAGCGTGGCGGAGATCGTCGGGGCCTTCGCGGCCAGCCACACGCCTCTTTTTCTGCTGCGGCATGACGCGCCCGCAGAAGACGTGAGGGAAGAGGTATTCTCCTCCTATCGCAGGATGGCGAGCGAGATTGTGGCGCGGGGCGCCGAGGCGATGGTCCTGCTGGGAAACGACCATCTGCACGCCTTCTCCATGGATAGATATCCCGCCCTGGCTATCGGCGCGGGTCCTCGCTTCGGTCCGGTGAAGACCGAGCCTTTTCTGCCGGCAGATGTTTACGAGGGCGCAGAGGGGCTGGCATCCCATCTGGCGCGCGGGCTGCTTGCGAATGGCTTCGACCCCCTGGTTTGCCGCGAACTGGCGCTCGATCATTCCTTCATCTCGCCCCTGGCGCTCATGGGCGATACGAGTCTCCCCATCGTGCCTGTGCTTCAAAACACGGTGGCGCCGCCCCTGCCGCCCGCCGCGCGATCATACGATCTCGGCGTCTCCCTCAGGAGATTGCTGGAAGAATATGCGGATCTTGAGCGCGTGGCCGTCGTGGCGACGGGCGCGCCCTCGCACTGGATCGGGACCCCCGAGCTGGGCGATATTGACGAAGCGTGGGACCGCGAGGTGATCGACATGCTGTGCCGCGCGGACGCGAAGGGTCTCTCCACGTGGCCGCAGGCCAAAATCGATGCGGGCGGAAACGGGGGCAACGAGATCAGAACGTGGATATCCGCTGCGGCTATCAGCGGAGACACCGAAGCGAATCTTTGGACCTACCGGATAGAACCCCTGTGGTTTCTGGGGGTGACGGTGATCGAATGGCCCATCGGGCCTGCGTTGTGAGCGATAACGAAGGAGGATGAGGGAATGCCGAAAGCAGTCTTGTTCGACGAGTTGGGTGGCGCGGACGTGCTCCGCGTGGCGGAGGTCCCGGATCTGGAGCCTGCGGAGGGCGAGGTGCGCATCAAAGTGGAAGCGCTCGGCCTCAACCGGGCGGAGATTCTCTTCCGCCATGGTCTCTACCACGACAAGCCGGTGTTCCCCTCCCGCATCGGTTACGAGGCTTGCGGGGCCATAGATGCCGTGGGTCCGGGCGTGGATGGCCTTGCGGTCGGGGACCGCGTGAGCACGATTCCTTGCTTCTCGATGGTGGAGCACGGGGTATGCGGCGAGCAGGCGGTCGTGCCGGCCTTCGCAGCCGCCCGCTATCCCGAGAACCTCTCGCCCGCCAAGGGCGCGGCCATCTGGATGCAATATTTCACCGCATACGGCGCGCTGGTTGAATTCGGAGGAGTGAAGGAAGGCGACACCGTCCTGCTCACGGCGGCGAGCAGCAGCGTCGGCGTCGCGGCGATACAGATTGCGAAATCTCTCGGCGCGCGGGTCATCGCCACGACGCGAGGGGCGGGCAAGAAGGATTTTCTCCTGAACATCGGCGCGAATCACGTCGTTGTGACGGATGATGAGGATCTGGCGGAGTCGGTGATGGAAATCACGGGTGGCGCGGGCGCCGACGTCGTCTTCGACCCCGTCGTCGGGTCTTCTCTGGAGAAACTTGCCGATGCGACCGCCTACCAGGGCTCGATTTTCCTCTACGGCCGCCTCTCGCCCGAGCCTGCGGTAATTCCCCTGTTCCCGGCTCTCCGGAAAGGACTGACCTTCAGATGCTATACGATCATGGAGATCACCAAATTCCCGGAAAAAAGAGAGCGGGGGAAGAAGTTCATCTACGACGGCCTGGAATCGGGCGCGCTCAAGCCCATCGTCGCCAAGACGTTCCCGCTCGACGAGGCAGCGGAGGCGTACAAGTACATGGAATCGAACGCCCAGATGGGCAAGATCATCGTCGAAGTCTAATCCTCGCCCGGATCAACCGAACGGGCGGGCGTGGGAGTAGCCCATCTCCTCGCTCGTGATGAACTCGAGCAGCGCGGGCGTTCCCTCTTCGGTCACGCGCCTCGCTTCCAGGAACGCCGGGCCGACCTCGCCCGGCTCCTCCACGCGTTTCGCCCAGCCGCCCAGTGCTCTGGCGATGTCGGCGTATTCGCCGCCCACATCGCGCGTGCCGTATTTCTCGTGGGAGAGCGCCATGTGCTTGGTCTCCACCGCCATGGTGGAGTTTTTGAGCATCACGGTGCAGATGGGGAGGTTCTCGCGCACGGCGGTTTCGAAATCGAGCCCCGTCATGCCGAACGCCGCATCGCCCATGAAGTTTACGCAGAACTTATCGGGCGCTGCCAGCTTGGCCCCCATGGCGAGGCCCAGCCCGGTGCCGAGCTGGTGGGATTTCCCCCAGCCGAGATAGGACCTCGGCGTATCGCACAGATACATCGGCAGAACCTCGTATCGCGGGTTCCCCGAATCGTGTGTGACGATGGCCTCTGCGGGCGGCACGTTCTGCATCAACTCCCGAATCACCCGGTAGGGGTTGATGGGTTTTTCATCAGATGCGAGCTTGGGCGCCCATTCGTCGAGCCAGGCCTTTCGCGCCCCCGCCACCTGCGCCTGCACCCCCTCTCCCCTGTCGACGCTCTTCACCCGCTCGGCGCAGCAGTCGATGAACTGGCGCAGCACGAGCTTCGCGTCTCCGAGCAAGGCATGGTCGGCGGCGTAATTCTTGTTGATGTCGACCGGGTCGTTCGTCGCGTGGACGATGGTCTTTCCGCCGGGCACGCGCGTGGCGAGGCCGTGGTCGGTGAGGCTCGTGCCGACGGCGAACACGAGATCGGCGTCTTTCAGGAAATGGTAGGCGGGGCCGCTCATGACGCTCGAGCCGACACCGAGCGCCAGAGGATGGTTCCTTTCCGAGATAGCGCTCTTGCCCTCCATGGTGGTCAACACGGGAATCTGGAGGAGTTCCGCCAGTTCTTTCAACTCTTCGGTCGCCTCGGCGTAGAGCACGCCCGCGCCTGCAAGAATCACCGGTCGATCCGCCGCCAGCAGCGCCTCTGCTGCGCTCTCCACGTCCTGCGGATCCGCCTGGGCGCGCGTTCGCTTCACGGGCGTGTAGCCGCTGAGCATATCGTCTGCGACTTCCATCCCCGCGATGTCTTCGGGCAACTCCACCAGCACGGGGCCGGGGCGTCCGTTTCTGAGGGCGTGAAAGGCGCGGCGCATGGCGTCCACGACGCGTTCAGGCACGTTGATCTGCTCAGCCGATTTCGTCACCGAGGCGTAGGAGTCGACCGAACTGAACATGGGGAACACGCGGTCGCGGCCCCTGGCGTGCCCGAGGGGGAGCAGCAGCATGGGCGTGGAATCCGAATACGCGGTGGAGATGCCCGGAAAGGCGTTTTCCGCCCCCGGTCCGTATTGCATGGTGAACACCGAGGGCGCCGCGCCGTTGGTGACGCGGGCGAAGCCGTCCGCAATGCCCACCCCCACGCGCTCCTGGCGGCAGACGATGGGCCGGATACCAATGGCCGCGGCCGCTTCGATCTGGACGGTGGTGGGATAGCAGTTCAGATGTTCCGCCCCTTCGCGCTTCAGGATTCCGGCGATGACGTCGACGACGCGCATGTGGCTTCTCCTATCGGTTCGGTGAGTTCGTTTTGAACGATGGGGTGAGTTTCTCACAAGTTTGAGGATAAGGAAATTTCCGCGCGCAGGAGCGCAATAAGGTGGTTTTCGCTACAATGGCCGCCTTCGACCCGAGATGAATTCAAGGGGCGGCCCGCGCCGCTCCCGTATCTTTTCAATAAAAGGAAGCCCGGCCATGGCGAATCGAGAAGCAACCACCTACGAAGTGAAAAACCACGTCGCGTATCTCACCCTGAACCGGCCCGAGAAGAAAAACGCCATCAACTACGCCATGCGCAAGGAGGTGCAGGACGCCTACGTGGACATCAAGCACAACCCGGACGTCTGGGTGGCCATTATCACGGCGGAGGGGGACGTTTTCTGCTCGGGCAAGGACATCGTGGAGAAGATGCCCGAGAGCGACGCACAGGTGATGTCGAACGATGAGCTTTATCTCTATCTCCGCTATCTCTACAAGCCGGTCATCTGCGCCATCAACGGCCCCTGCCTGGCCCAGGGTGCGGGTTTCGCGCTGAACTCGGACATCCTCATTTTTTCAGAGCGCGGTTCCATGGGCTGGCCGCAAGTGCTCCGGGGGATATCCTCGGTAAGCGGCCCCGCCATGTGCGCGCACGCGATCCCCTGGACGCAGGCGATGAGCTACCTGATGCGCGGCAAGTTCATTCCCGCCGAAGAGTGCCTGCGCTTGGGGATTGCCGCCGAGGTGGTGCCGCACGAGGAGCTGCTACCGACGGCGGAGCGCTATGCGCACGAAATTCTGGAAGCCGCGCCTATGGCGGTTTGCGCCATCAAGGAGGCGGCGCGCCGGGGCGAGGACCTGGGCTACCGGGACAGGGTGTATATGTCGCGCGACGTGGCGGACCGCATCCTGCACACCGAGGATTCGAAAGAAGGAATCCTCGCCTTCCGCGAGAAGAGGAAACCCGTCTGGCGGGGCAGATAGTGCGTCTCTGGTCGTTATTATTTTTCACTACTAAAAGATAGGGATGGATCGTGAGCAAACGAGTGGTCTGGGTGGGAACCCCATTTATCCTCAATTTCGATGACCCGATGGAGATGTTCCGGCCCCTGGTGGAGGAGGGGCTGGAGGTGCGCCTCGACGAGTGTAGGGGCTACATGCCCGAAGAAGACGTGATAGCAGCTCTGCCGGACGTCACCGCCGTCATCGCGGGTGCGGAACCTTATACGGCAGGCGTAATGGATAATGCGCCCGAGGTGAGAATCATCGTGCGCGCCGGCGTGGGTCTGAACAACGTCGACATACCGGCGGCTACCGAGCGGGGCATACTCGTCGCGAACTCGGCGGGGCAAAATTCACAGTCCGTGTCGGAGCACCTATTCGGCCTGCTGCTATGCGCCGTCCGGCGCATCGGCTGGCTGGACACAGAAATCCGAAAGGGCCTGTGGCGGGAGATTCAGCCGCCCATGCGCCCACTGAACGGGATGACGATGGGGATACTGGGGTTCGGGAACATCGGCAAGCAGGTAGCGAAAAGGGCCGTCGCCTTCGACATGAATGTGATCGCCCACGACATCGTGCGCGATGAGGAAACAGCCGCCAAACTCGGCGTGCGCTTCGTGAGCCTGGAAGAGTTGGCGAGGGAATCGGACTATCTCACCTGCCACGTGCCCCTGACGCCCGAGACGACGCACATTATAAACCGAGAGATTCTGAGCCTCATGAAGCCCGACGCCTACGTCTTCAACACCTCGCGGGGTCCCGTTTTCGACCTGGACGCTGTTACGGAGGCTCTTCAAAACGGCGTCATCCGGGGCGCGGGCATCGACGTGTTCCCGGAGGAGCCGCCCGATTACGCGCATCCCGTCTTCGGGCTCGAGAACGCCGTGCTCGCCCCCCACCTTGGCGGCAGGGGAGAGGATGCGATTCGCAATACGCTCCGCCACACGACCGAGTGCGTCCTCGCCTACTTCCGGGGCGAGAGGCCGTCTACGCTCGTGAACCCGGAAGCCTACGGGGTGCGGGAGCGGGGGAGGTGAGGTTCCCTACAATGTTCCGTTTATGGCGTAGTTGAGAATGCGCACTACCTGTTCGGGTTCTTCGGCCACGGCCATGGCGGCGGCGTCCACTTCTTTGAGCGCGTGCGTATGGCCCGGATCGTGCAAAGTGATGAGGGCTTTTCCCAGAGCCGCCGCGTAGCCCGCGTCGAACGCGGCGTTCCACTGCCTGTATTTCTCCCCGAAGCGAACGACTACGATGTCCGCCTTCTCGATGAGCGTGCGCGTTCTGATGGCGTTGACGCCCGCGCCCTTGCGGTCTTTCCAGAACGGTTTTTCCTCATCGCCGAGAATGGACACGCCGCAGTCGTCGCTCGCATCGTGGTCCGTGACGGGGGCGAGAAAGGTAATAGGCAGGCCCGCTTTTTCCGCGCCCTCGGTAATTCGCTCGCGCCAGTCGGTATGCACTTCTCCCGATAAATAGACCGTCCAACTCGTCTGCGACATGAAACGCGCTCCTTATGCTTTGAAGACAAATGGTGTGAAAGATGGAAGTTTTCAAATGACGCGACGTGAAAAACCCCGGCCCTTCCGGACCGGGGTTTCCCATCGTTCGGTGACCTGGTGGGGATTCGCCTGGGCGAAGAATGAACCCATGGGAATCTCCCGAGGGCATCTCCCCTAGGCGCCGGTCACCTCGTCCCTACAGTGTATTTTCATATTAGGATCACCTCCTTTCTGACGTACCTGGAATCATCAGGAAAGCACGTGGAAAAGTCAAGGCGCGATTGGGATGGCGGACTGACATTCCGGCGTCGTCCGTGATATACAAACCTCCGCATGGCCCGTTCGTGATTCGCGCGACGGCCCCACTCCCGCGGAGAGGTGTCCGAGAGGCCTAAGGAGTACGACTGGAAATCGTATAGGTGCCCACAAGGTGCCTCGAGGGTTCGAATCCCTCCCTCTCCGCCAATTTTCATACTGGCAGGCTTGTCGGGAGAGTTGAACTGCTCGCATTCTCTTTCATACGGACGCGCCGCCCTCACAACATACTCCCGGCCGTCCGGATGGAGAAGACGCTTTGCGATGCGCCGCGAAGAACGAGAATAAAACAAGATTGAATTTCTTCCGCCTGAACGCGACCCAGCAATTTCCCATCGAGCTCGGCACCGCCTGGGATTTTTTCTCGAATCCCCGGAATCTCAAGGAAATCACGCCGCCCGAACTTCATCTGGTGGTCGAGAACGAGTTGCCTTTAAAGATGCATCCCGGCATGCTCATGTGTTACCGGGTGAAGCCCCTTCTGCGGATTCCCGTCAACTGGGTAACGGAGATCACATATGTGGAGGAGGGTCGATTCTTTGTGGACGAACAGCGCTTCGGCCCCTATCGCTTCTGGCACCACCAGCACCATTTTCAGCTGATCGAAGGAGGCGTCGAGATGCGCGACATCATCCACTACAAGCTGCCGCTGGGGCCCCTCTCGTACCTGGTCAATCATTTCGTTGTAAGCCGCCAACTGGGCCGTATATTTTCATACCGCGAAGAAGTGCTCGCGCAGCGCTTCGGCCGGATGAATTGAATTCACCTCGTTTTACAGCAAGGTCACGAATCGTCGTCAAACATCAAACGCCTGGCTGTACGCGCCTCACCCGGGCGAAAGGAAAACGCACCTTTTCACGCAACCACCCGGAGAAACGCAATGAAAATCATATTCGCAATCGCTCTCTCTTTCTTCATGGCTTCAGCCTCTTTCGCGCAGGAGATCGTAAAGGAAAAACCCACCAACCCGGTTCTTTTGATGAAGACGAATTTCGGCGACGTCTACATCGAGATGTTCCCTGAAGAAGCCCCCAAGACGGTGGCGAACTTTATGGACCTCGCTATGGGCAAGCGCGTCTTCGTCGACCACAAGACCAGCGAGAAAGTGAAACGCCCCTTCTTTGACGGGCTGAAGTTTCACCGCGTCATCAAGGAGTTCATGATTCAGGGAGGCGACCCCAGGGGAAACGGAACCGGGGGTCCCGGGTACAACTTCGAGGACGAAATCAACGCCGACGCCCTGGGTCTGCATAAAATGAAGGCCATGAAGGACGGCCGCCCACACCGATTTTTACCCATCAGAAACCAGAACGATTTCCAGCGTACCCTGGTGCATCCCCTGTTCCAGCAAATGGGCATCCGCTCCCAGGCTGACCTCGACAAGCGCAGGGAAGAGGTGAAAAAACGCCTCCATGACCTCACGCTCAAGGACGCCTATGAGAACATGGGCTATCGTTTTAACGAGAAGCTCAAATCGCGCCCGCCCGTGAAGGGCGTTCTCGCGATGGCGAACTCGGGCCCCAACACGAACGGCTCGCAGTTTTTCATCAACCTGATCGACACCCCCTGGCTCACCGGCAAGCACACGGTTTTCGGAAAAGTGGTGAAGGGGATGAACGTGGTGGAGAAAATCGGTGGAACACCTGTGGGAGCGGGAAGCATGCCTAAAAACGAAGTGCGGATCATCTCGATACGGCTTCACACTCCCTGATTTTCGGGGGGAATGAGCAGGAGCGGCGCTCGCCAGGCAACGCCCGCGCGTGTCAGGCTACATTTCGCGGCGGCCCTCCAGAGAGCGCGTGAGCGTCATCTCATCCGCATATTCGAGATGGCTGCCCATGGGAAGGCCGTGCGCCAACTGCGTGACGCGCACGCCGAGCGGCTTGAGCACCTGTGCGAGATAGAGAGAAGTCCCCTCCCCCGCCATGTTGGGATTCAGGGCCAGAATCACCTCTTTCACATCACCCGCCTTCACCCGCTCGATGAGCTTGGCGACGGTGAGGTCTTCAGGCTCCACGCCGTCGAGAGGGGAGATGACGCCCATCAGCACATGGTAGCGGCCCTTCACGCCACCCGCGCGTTCCACGGCGAAGACGTCTGCGGGTTCTTCCACCACGCAGATGACGCCGGGGTCGCGCGCGCCGCAAACGGAGCAGTCACTCCCGCCCGCTTCACCTTCCACGAGCATCGAACAAGTGCCGCAAAGACCCACTTTTTCATGAAGCGCCTCGCACGAAGCGGCGATTTTCCCGGCGGCTTCGGGGTCTTTGCCCAAAAGGTGAAAGACGATCCTCTGCGCGCTCTTCGGGCCCACTCCCGGAAGGCGGCGGAACGCCTCGATGCACTCTTCTATGGCGGGAAACCGGCTCAACTGCATGGCGTATTCTCACTCGCTAATCAGGCGGCGGCCCGGAGCGACGATAAAGACGATTTGAGAACGATGAGCGGAGCGGGAGCCGCGCATCGGCTCAGAACAGGCCGGGAATGGGCAGACCACCGGTGAGTTTCTTCATCTCCTCGGACATCATGTCCTTGCCTTTTCGGGACGCCTCGTTGCATGCGGCGCGCACCAGGTCCTCGAGCATCTCCACGTCGTCGGGGTCGACCACCTGCGGGTCTATCTTCACCGAGACCACGTCGCCCGCCCCGTTGGCGATCACGTTCACCATGCCGCCTCCGGCGGAAGCCTCCACCGTCTTCGCCGCCATCTCCTCCTGAAGCTTGGCCATCTTGTCCTGGATCTGGCGCGCCTGCTTCATCAGATTACCGATGCCACCTTTTAACATGAGAATCTCCCCGAGGTGTTTCCCTCACTACTCAAGCGTATGAATTCCCACCCGATTTTCGCATCCGCCCGTGGCGAATGTCGACTATCTTTCCGTTGAACAAGTCCACGATTTCCTGGATTACCGCGGCTTCGTTCTCGTCCGGTTTCTGGTCACGTAGATTGCTCGTTTCCGCAGCCTCATGCCCGGTTTGTAAATGCGCTCCATTTTCCACGCCCGCTATTTCGACCCTGGCGCTCCAGGGGGAATGCTCCCGAAAAAACTCCTCGATTTCGGGCAGCACCTCCTGCGCCATGTGCAGACCCTGTGCGTTTCGGTTCTCCCGGGCGAGAACCACGCGGATGATCCCTTCTGTTTCCAGATCGAGCTCAACGGCCTCAAAAAGCGGACGTCTCATCGGTCGCAAGGCCTCCACCGCTCCCGACCATACGCGCCGTGCCTCTACGGAGTTCCACTCCTGTGTTTCTGTATGCGCAACGGGAGAATCTCCTGAAGCAGGATCGGTCGCAGGCGGCGCCGGGGCGGGTGCCGTGGTTTCCCGGGGAGCCGGAGGCGGTGTGCTACCAGAAGGTTCCGTCCTCTGTGAGGAGGCGCGAGGGGGATTTGCAGCGGTTCCGCTGCTGATGGTTTCAAGCCTCTCCATCAGTGCACCCAAATCCGTAATCGGCTCAATCTGGCACATACGCAGAATCGCGACTTCGAGCGTCATGCGGGGATGATCCGATGTCCTGAGCTCTAACTCCGCTCCTTGCAGAATGGAATACGCCTGATGCGCTTCGGCGAAACTCATCTTCGTGGCCACCTGCTTGCGCTCTTCGATTTCAGAAGCCGCCATGTCGAAGAGCGCCTCATCGTCGCCTGCCGATAGAAGCACCATGCAGTCGCGCAAATACTCGAGCAGGTTCGCAGAGAAGAGCTTGAGATCGTGGCCCGCGTCGAAGAGACCCTTGAGCTCGGTGAGCGCTTTGTTGCCGTCGCGCTCGATCACCGCCTCGACCAGGGCCTTGTGGATACTCCCCGAGGGTACCCCGAGCACTTTTTCCACTTCTTCGCTCGATACGGGATCTTCGGCGGCGAAAGCAAGCACTTGGTCGAGTAAGGATTGCGCATCGCGGATGCTTCCCTCTCCCATCCGCGCCAGCAACTTGACGGCCGCTTCGTCCATCTTTCTGCTCTGCGCCTTGACGATCTTCGAAAGGTGCGCCGCGATGACCGATGTCGTGATCCTCCGGAACTCGAACACCTGGCAGCGGCTCAAAATGGTGTCGGGGACGTTCTTGATCTCCGTCGTGGCCAGAATGAAAACGACATGGGGCGGCGGTTCCTCAAGCGTCTTCAAGAGCGCGTTGAAGGAGCTTTTCGAGAGCATGTGCACTTCATCG
>JAPOYD010000003.1 GCA_026706735.1 Nitrospinota bacterium
GTCATTCCGGCGAAAGCCGGAATCCATTTGCGGGTGCGGGTGAATACACGGCGGCGTTTCATTCCCCCGCCGATGCGCGGGAACCTGGACGAAAGGCAAAAGACGTAAAAATGGATTCCGTCAAACCCTCCCGCCTTGGTCGGGTCTGACACCGGAACGACGGCAAAACCTCCCACATCGAGGTTTTTCAGCAGGCCCATACCGACTCCCTCGCATCCCGAACAGGCGCGCTCGCGCGCCGTATCGAGGGCGAAGCGGCCACAGCATCGAAAAACCCCCTTCGGAAAGTCTGCCGTTTCCTTCAGTGCTTTCATTGACCGTGACCGCGGCGTCGCCGCCGGTTTCGCCGCCCCTCATCATTCGGGACTTGGCGGCGCGAAGGTGGCGACGAAGCCGCCCTTCATCGTCCCGAACACGTCGAAGATGCCGCCGACCGTGTTCGCGTTCGTCCCGGTAGACTGCACCTGGCTGCGGAAGACGCCTTTGATCGAACGGCTGCTGGAACTGTCCGAAAACCCGCCGCCGGCGAGGGCCAGGCCCGTCCAGGTCTGGTTGGGATAGCGATAGGGGGTGAAGCCGCCGTTTGGCTCCGTAGGCCCCTGGCCGGCGAAGCCCCGGGCGCTCCGGAGGTCCGTGAGCGACACATCCATCGTGGGGCCGGCGCCGAAATTGACGGTGACCGTGGCGTCGCCGCCGATTTCGTCGCCTCTGGTCAGGATTGAGCCAGCCGCGCTGTTGAAAGCGATGACCTTGCCGGTCCAGGTGGCGCTCGTTTCGCTCCCCTGGGGGGCGGGCTGCACGGCGGTTCCGGGCGCCTGGAGATAGGCTTCGGTCAGGAAGAAATCCTCGACGGTGAAGCCGTGAGAAGGGCCGAGTCTGGCGGCGGCTTCGAGCCAGTCCCCCACCCACGCCTTGTGGTCCGTGCCTCTTGTTGCAGCGTCCGGCCGTATTTCGTCCGACCATATTGCGCCCACCCCCGTTGCATTACGTACTGCTGCACTTGTAACGGCATCGTCCGAAATCGAGCCATAGCCGCCGGGCGTCGCCCTCCTGGTATGGATGTGGACCGCCAGATCGCCGGCGCCGGCGTCGGCTGGATAGGTCAGCCACAGATTGGCGATGGCGGCAGTACCGTAATACAGGGAAGTGTAGGCAAATTCCCCGGTCCCCCCGCTGACCGGGAGGGTCAGGAGCCGCCTCCCGTAGCCCACTCTCCTCCGGACCCGAACGTTCGGCCCGTTGTTCTTGGCGGCGCTGGCGCCCCCCGGCTGATAGTCCGGAAGGCCCCAGGTCCCGAACGAGTTCATGCTGACCTTCTCGTCCGTCACCGGGCTCCCCGAGGGAAACGGGATCGTGGACGGATCCGCCACCGTATACCTGTCGGTGGGCGTCGTCGGAGGTTCCTGTATCTGGGAGGGGATCTCGGCAACCGGCGGGAGGCCAGTCGGCGGGGGCGTTTCCCCGTCACCAGGCGGCGAATTCCGGGCAACCGGAGCAGCTTGCTCGGCATCCGGAGTCGGCGCAACGAGAGCCGGCGCAACCACTGCGTCCGCCTGGATTGAGGGCGCCGACCCCCCGAGAGCGGCCCCGAAGTTCGGCGCGCCCGCTCCCCCGCCCCCGCCGCCGCAGGCGGAGAGGAGCAGGGCCAATCCCGCCGCGACGGCAACCCTCGTCAGCTCACCGCGGCCGGGTGGGGGCCGGCGCACCAATCCGGCGGGGAGAGAAGCGGGAGAATCGTCTTTTTGTTTGCGAGAGTCGTGCATTTCACCCTCCTTGCTCATGACGGGAGCGAAAGCATCGGCGGCGTCCGGCGTTTCCGTCACCTCCTGGGCGCGTTTCATCACGCGCGCCGGATTTTGAAAGAATGGTCAAACACAAAAAGGATAATCATAATTGAACGTATAGTCAAATTCGGGCAAATCGACCCCTCGATCCGTATTGCGGGGGGGATGAATACATGGTCACCCATGTTTGCGGCGCAGGGATCGACCTTGTGTGTCCGCCATTTTTGCCTTTGTTCGCTGAGCTGGCGGTCGGCTTCCACGACGTGTAGATCGTGAATCGTCGCCAGATCGGCCTTCGGGTGGACGATCTCCCCGGCGCGCAACTCGTCCCGGCCCGAGGCCCTGGCATGATTGTCTCCGTCAGGGTCATGCCCATGGCGCATCCTGTCTTTGATGGAGAGAACAGAGCCTGGCATCCTGGCCGAGCAAAGAGAAGAGGAATTTGATACACTGGCCTTTTACGACCTCAGAAAAATACGTTGATACCGCTGAGTAATGCAGATTGTAGGCTTGGAGGAAAAATCATGGGTTATGCAGAAGTTTACGGTCGCTCCCTCTCGGATGCGGAAGCCTTCTGGGCGGAAGCGGCGGAAGAAATCCACTGGTACAAGAAGTGGGACAAGGTGCTTGACGACTCGAACCCGCCCTTTTACCGCTGGTTCACGGGGGGCGAGGTCAACACCTGCTACAACGTGGTCGATCGGCACGTCGAGGAGGGGCGCGGGGATCAACTCGCGCTGATCTATGACACGCCCATCACGGGGGCGCCCACCCAGAAGATTACTTACAGCGAATTGCAGCACAAGGTGGCGCATTTCGCGGGCGCTCTCAAGGCCCAGGGGGTGGAAAAGGGCGACCGCGTCATCATCTATATGCCGATGGTGCCCGAAGCCGCCATCGCCATGCTGGCCTGCGCGCGCATCGGCGCGGTGCACTCGGTCGTTTTCGGCGGCTTCGCGCCGAACGAACTGGCCACGCGAATCGAGGACGCGAAACCAAAACTCATGATATCCGCCTCGTGCGGCGTCGAACCCTCGGGCGTCATCGCCTACAAGCCCCTGCTCGATCAGGCGATCGACATATCCAGCGTGAAGCCTGAAAAGTGCATCATCATGCAGCGCTCCCAGGTCGAGGCGGAACTCATCGAGGGCAGAGACATCGAGTGGAGCGAATCACTGGAAGGCGTAACGCCGGCGGACTGCGTTCCCCTCGCCGCCACGGACCCCCTGTATATCCTCTATACCTCGGGCACGACGGGCGAGCCCAAGGGGGTGGTGCGGGACAACGGCGGCCACCTGGTGGCGCTCAAGTGGTCGATGAACAACGTGTACGACGTGTCGCCGGGTGAGGTGTTCTGGGCCGCGTCCGACGTCGGCTGGGTGGTGGGGCATTCCTATATTGTATATGCGCCGCTGGTTCACGGTTGTACCACCATCCTCTTCGAGGGCAAGCCCGTGGGCACGCCCGATGCGGGCGTTTTCTGGCGCATCATCTCAGAGCACGGGGTGGAGGTTTTCTTCACCGCGCCAACGGCGTTCCGCGCCATCAAGCGAGACGATCCGGACGCCGATCTCATGAAGAAGTACGACCTCAGTCATTTCCGGATTCTTTTCCTGGCCGGGGAGCGCTCCGACCCGGACACGATCCAGTGGGCAGAGGAGCATCTCAAGGTTCCCGTCATCGACCATTACTGGCAGACGGAGACCGGCTGGCCGATGCTGGCGAACCCGATGGGCATCGAGAACATGCCCGTCAAATACGGTTCTCCCTCGAAGCCGGTGCCCGGCTTTGACTTCAAGGTCTTGGACAGCGAGTGCCGTGAACTGGGCGCGGGCGAGATGGGCGCTCTGTGCGTCAAGCTGCCCCTGCCGCCCGGATGCCTGCCGACCCTCTGGAACGCGGACGACCGCTACGTCGACTCCTATCTGAGCGAATATCCGGGCTTCTACAAGACGGGCGATGCCGGATACATGGACGAGGAGGACTACGTCTATGTGATGTCGAGGACGGACGACATCATCAACGTGGCGGGCCACAGGCTCTCCACGGGCGGTATGGAAGAGGTTTTATCGGCCCATCCCGACGTGGCCGAGTGCGCCGTCATCGGCGTGAAGGACCAGCTCAAGGGCCAGCTCCCGCTCGGTTTCTTGGTGCTCAAGGCGGGCGTCGAAAAAGGAAACGAGGAAATCGTCAGCGAGGTGGTGCAACTCGTTCGCCAGCAAATCGGCGCGGTGGCCTCGTTCCGCCAGGCGACAGTGGTGAAGCGCCTGCCCAAGACGCGCTCGGGCAAGATTCTCAGGGGAACGATGGCGTGCATCGCCGATGGCGAGGAATACAGGATGCCGGCCACCATCGACGATCCGGCCATCCTGCCCGAGATCACAGAAGCGCTCGCCGGGCTGGGCTATCCCCCCGCTTAAACGGGAGCGAGAGGTTTCTCCCGCCCGCATGCGCGGCCCATCGGAACCGGCCCCGGGTGATTCTCCGGTTTTCGCGATCAAGATGAGCGGATTGCGAGTCTGAGCCCGCACCGGCGGCTATATCGTATGACAGCGCCGCTCTGATTGTTCCATTTATGGGGTCGTTTTGCTTAAATCCTTAGACCCGAACCTCCTGTCGTTCATCGCGGCGTTCTTCGTCGCCATCTCTCAGGTATTCTACCGAAAGGCGCTGATCCATATCGGACCTGCGATTGCGGCCATCGCGATGAACGTCCTCTCCGCGATGCTGGCGAGCGTACTCTACCTCGCATGGGACGAGAGCGTTACATGGCACTTAAAGGGCGTCATGTGGTACATGCTCATCGGCCTGTTCGGGAGTTCGGTCGGGCGGTACATGATTTTCGGCTCGATGCGCCTGATCGGCCTGGCGCGGACGCAGATTATGGTGCAGTCGGTCCTGGTGTGGTCGGCGCTCATGGGGGTGTTCATACTGGGTGAGCGGTTCTCCGCGGGCGTAGCCGTCGGTACGCTGGCCATCATGATCGGGGCCATTCTTCTCGTCTATAAGAGAGAGTCCTCCAAAAGAGAACCGGGAGAGAAGGACGTGGCGCTGGTCTATTTTCTCGTGCCGGTCATCGCTTCTTTCCTGTTTTCCCTTACGTTTGTTTTCAGAAAATACGCCCTCCTCCTCATACCTTCTGAATCTTTGGGGATTGCGATTTCCACCGCCACTGCGTCGGCCCTGCTCCTTCTCGCCATGCCGTTCACGAAAGAAGAGGGAGGGATGAAAGGCTGGAGCCTCAGAGGACTGGTGACGATAGCCAGCGGGGTCGTCGCGAATATAATAGCCGCCCTCTGTTTCTGGACGGCGTTTCGGGAGGGGGAGGTGGTGCAGGTGATACCCATCAACCGACTCTCCGTCTTGTGGGTCATCGTCTTCTCCTGGTTTTTTCTGAAAAAACAGGAGAGCGTCACGCTACGGATCGTGATTGGCGGCATCTTGTCCGTAGTGGGCGCGTTCGCGATTGCGTGGGGCAAATAATAGGGAATTTCTAAAAACGGGGGTGTTCGCTCCTATTTTTCCACCCATTTGGCGGAGAAGGGAACCTCCCCGCCCAGGACGATACCCGCGTCCGAATCCGCCCAGTCGGCGTAGAAAAGCAGCGCGGCCTCATAGCTCTTGGAGCGCGTATTGCTCGTGCGCGTGTGGGTGATGACCAGATGCGCCAGTTCAGTGGCCTTGGGCAATTGTTTCTCCCAGATTTTGTGCGCCCCGTAGACGGCGTGCTGGATTTTCTCGCCGAACTCGGTGATTTTCCCGGGCGGCACGCTGGTGCCCGTGGGAGGGCCGTCGGGGTCGGGTGCGGATTCGAGTGGTTTCGAGATGTCGTGCAGGATGCACGAGGCGATGAGCAGGTCGCGGTCGACCTGGATCCCGTGGAGTCTTTCGGCGATGTCGGCCATGGCGAGCGCCATCTGGGTTACGCCCTGAACGTGGCCGATGAGCGTCATGTGCTTTTCTTCTTTCAGGTTTTTGGGAATGTCCTCGAGACGCTCCCAGTCGGTCTCGCGGGCCAAGTCGAGCCAGATGTCGATTACGCCCTCGCGCAACTTGGGGTCTTCGATTTGCTCTACCTCGGGGAAGAGTGCGCGAATCTCGTCCGCGCTCGTCTGAATCGCCATGTTCTTTACTCCGCGCGGTCTTTCTTAGGCGTCCGGGACTTCGAGGCCGACCAGGGGCCCGAACTGCTGGCCGCCGTAGCAGTCGCCGTCTTCGAGATCGCACGAAAATACGGGGCGGGGAATGGAGATTTTAATCGCGCGCGCGGCGTCGTGGTGCACGAGCAGCACCTTCTCCTCCGCCAGATTGTAGAGGCGGCAGAACACCTCTTTGGTGAGGACGTTCGATGCCACCACGCGCCGGTAGGTGTCCTCCTCATCGAACATGACGTCGAACGTGAGGTTGAAAGGCCCTGCGTTTTTCGAGCGAATCAGCTTTGCGAGTTCCCCGAGCGTGGCCATCAGTTCGCCACCTCCATCGTCTCGGTCGGGAACATCTCGTAGGGGTCGTCCGGGTAGACGACGTGGTTCAGGTTGAAGCGATAGACGGGGCCTTTTTCGAGTTCCGCCGGCGTGAAGGGAAACGCCAGCGTCGAAATGAGACCGCCCCACTCGGGAATGGGGTAGTGAAGCGCGAAATGGGCCAGGGTGGCCGCCATCGTGTTGGCGGAGACCTGATCTTCCGCCGTCACCTCGAAGAGGACGCCCGCCTCGTGCGGAATCCGGCCCGCCTCTGGTTCGAGCGCGCCCATCACGGCGTCGCGCCCGAACACGCGGATGGTGAGTTGATATGCGGGCGGCGCTTCTCGGTCGGGGAAGATTTCCTGAACGCGCGTCTCGAAGCCCTCCCTGATGCCGTTGAGCCAGGAGTCGAGTTGCTTCAAAATCATGGGGTCGCGCACCCCGCCTATGATCACCGACTGGTAGCCGACGAGTTCGGCCCCCTCGAGCTTGATGGAATAACGCTCCGCCGTATGGAATTCGGAACCCGCCACGCGAACGGCGCGCTCGCTTTCCGCCGCATAAGCCGAGCGGCTCGTATCGAGGACGCCCGCGGGTTCGGTGATGCGGTAAGGGTCGGTGTTTTCGTAGAGGGTGTGGGAGGCCACGCTCTGCGGGGTGCAGTACATCTGCGGGTTGAGCGGCTCGACCACGAAATGATCGTCGCGGATCCAGGCGAAACAGCCGTCCGGCCGCGTCCGGTGCACGGCGCAGGCTGCGCCGCATTCGAGAATCTTCGCCGCATGCCAGGCGAGGCCTCGGTCCGCGCCCATCCGAACGGGGTGGCAGGCGAAGACGGAGGTGTCGGAAGCCCTGCCGGTCAGCACCACGTCCGCTCCCTCGTCGAGCGCCCGGGCGATGGGTTCATCTCCCATCATGCCGACGATGTGCGCGCTTTTTTCGATTATCTCCTCATCGAGCGGGGGCGCCGGGTCGAGCGCCTGGATGCGGCCCTCTTTGAATCTTTTCTTGAGATAGGCCTTTTCCTGTTCACCGCGAACCAGGGCGAGGCGGAAGCTCATGCCCTCCTCGCGGGCGATTTCGAGACAAATGTCGCACGCCCACTCCAGCCCTGCGTCGCCGCCCGCCGTGCCGCATGAACCCACGATCATGGGGACGCCCAGGCTTTCGCGCCCCTGCAGCATGAGTTTCAGGTCACGCTTGGTCGCCGAGCGGGAGAAGTTCGGTTTACCCGCGCCGAGAAAGGCGGGCCCGTTGTCCGTCGAACCCCCGTCACATGCGATGACGTGGGGCTTCATGGACAACCCGCGCTCGAAGGAACTCTCGGGGAAACCGGAGCCGATGACGCCGCAAGGCGATAGTACGCGCGCTTCCAAAATAGGGTTCACTCCATTCAGTTAAGGTTCGTCCGGATCCTGCTCCTGAAGCACTCCCCGAGGCCGGCTCGGTGCCGGATGCTTTTTTGCCGATATAGCGGATGCGCATCCTACACCGATTTTCGCAGGAGAGAAAGACAAAGACGCATTCGGGGCGAGGCGCTATTCTCCCTTCAATTTTCGGCGCACCGCCAGGAGAGCGGCCAGGTTGCTCGTCATCACGGGCAGGTCGGGGTAGCGGGCCTGAATCTCGGGCAGGGCGTCGACGGCGGGCAGGTTCGTGCAGGAGATGAAAAGACAGTCCGCCTTTTTCAGGTGTTGAGGGTAAAGCCTCTCTTCCGCAAACGCGAGAATTTTATTTCCCTGCGTGTTGCCGATCTCGATGTTGTCCGTAATCCCCATACCGTCTATCGAGAGAACCTCCATGCCGTCTTCCTCGAGAGATGCGCGTATGGGCCCGTTCAGTTCATCGACGTAGGGCGTGAGCACCACGAGTTTTGTTGCATTCATTTCGGCGAATTCACGCGCGAGCGACGAGAGAATCGTGGCTGTCTCCGCACCCGTCTGCTCCTCGATTTGCGCCTTTATCTTCTTGTCGTGCGCCTGTCCGAAGAGCGCGCCGCCCGACGTGCAGCCGAAAACGCAGAAATGCGGCTCCACCGTCTTGAGCATCCGGTTCGCCTCGGGCAGGGATTCTTCGAGCATGCGGATTTCGGCCTGTTTCGTCGTCTCGTCCAGGAACATGCGCGAGGTGGCGACGTAGACATCTTCGGGCAGGTTCTTGTGAAAATCGCGCTCCATCGTGGCGTTCGAGGAGGGAACCAGAAGGCCGACGCGAAACTGGGCGTCATTTGTCCTGTTCATCGCAGACTCCTGAGCGAATGGTGGGTTCAGGGATTGTAGAGCAATTTTAAGGATGTCCAAAGCGCCTTCACGCCCGCCGCTTGGAATGGTTTTAGCAGTGTGCGCCATCGCCTCGCCTCGAAACCAAAGGTGATGTAAAACTTGGGGTCAAAGCGTTTCAAACATTTGTGATGATTTCTCTGTATTGAATTAGAAGGAATTTTCGTGGACTTTCAGCTAGAAGAATCAGACCGCCTGCTCCAGCAGACGGCGCGTGAGTTGGCTTTGAGGGAGTTCGCGGGGGACGCCTTCTCCTATGCGCGGACGGGCGAGTACCCGCGGCGCTCCATGAAGGTGCTGGCCGAGCACGGCATGATGGGGATGACGGTGGGCGAACCCCACGGAGGGGGGCAATCGATTTTCGAGGCCTGCTTGGTGATGGAGAGGGTCTCGCAGGTGTGTCCCCACAGCGGCGACGTCGTTCAGATGGGGAACATGGGCCCCATCCGCGTGATAGACGAGTTGGGTTCCGCTGAGCAAAAGGAGCGGTTTCTGCCCCCGATATGCCGGGGAGAGAAGATCATCTCCATCAGCATGACGGAGCCGGACGCCGGCTCGGCCGCCACGGATTTGCAGACCACGGCGGAATATGACGGCGAGAGCGTCCTCGTGAACGGCCGGAAGTGCTTCAGCTCCAACGCCCCGCACGCGGATTTGTTCGTCGTCTACGTCCGCTTCGGCCCCAGGACGCGGGACTGTGGGGCCGTCGTGGTGGAGACGGGAACGCCGGGCTTCACGAAGGGAAAGACCGAACACTACATGAGCGGGGAGGCGCACTGCGCGCTTCATTTCGAAAACGCCCGTATCCCGAGAGAGAACGTGCTGGTGGATGAGGAGGGCTTCCGGGTGCTCATGCCCGTGTTCAACGTGGAGCGGCTCGGAAACGCCACGCGCTGTCTGGCCCTGGCGCAGGCGGCTTACGACTTGACGGTCGCCCACACCGGCGAGAGGCGGCAGTTCGGCCGCCCCCTGTGCGAGTTCCAGGGGGTGCAGTGGATGGTGGCGGACATGCGGGTGAAGCTCGAGGCGGCGCGCCTGCTCCTCTACCGGGCGCTATCGAACGCGCGCGCGGGCTTGCCCTCAGCCGTGGAGACGACGAGCGCCAAGCTCTACTGCAACGAGATGGCGCGCCAGGTGGCGGACGATGCGATTCAGCTTCATGGCGCTTATGGTTTTTCGACCGAGATGCCGCTCGAGTTCCTCTACCGCAAGATTCGCGGATGGTCCATCGCGGGCGGCTCCACCGAGATGCTGAGAAACCGCCTGGCTTCCCTGATCTACGAGCGCTCCTTCAGCCAGCGCCCACCGAAGTCATAATGTCCACTCGCCATGAAATTTAGGGAATCCGCCTGATCATGGAGCGCACCACAACGGAGAGCCTTGCGCGCCTCCTTAGGCCAGAATCGATTGCCATCGTCGGGGCGTCGGCGAATCTGGAGCAGTTCAACGGCCGCCTTGTGAAGAACCTGTTGCGCCATGGGTTTGAGGGTCGGATTTATCCCGTCAACCCCAAATACGAGGAAGTGGCCGGCCTGCGCTGCCGGCCGAAGCTCGATGCGCTCCCCGAAGCACCGGACGTCGCCTTCATCACCGTTGGAAAAGAACGGGTGGCGGGCGTTATGGCCGAATGCGCCGAGGCGGGGGTGGGTGCAGCCATCATCTATACCGGCGGTTTTTCCGAAGCGAATGAAGAGGGTGCGCGCCTGGAAGCCGAAATCCGGCGCGTCGCCCGGGACGGGAGAGTCCGGGTCTGCGGGCCGAATACGGCGGGCGTCCACAACTTTCATCACAACTTTCACCTGGCGGGCCTGATCGCGCTTGACGTGGAGGAGATGCTGCCCGGAAGCATCGGGGTGGTCTGCCAGAGCGGGAGCATCGGCGGCGCACTCCTCTCGCGCGCGGCGCAGCGCGGGGTCGGATTCAGCCATCTCATCTCCTGCGGCAACGAGATGGACATGGAACTCTCGGATTATCTCGACTATCTGATCGACGACCCCCGCACCCGCGCGGTCGCGGTCTATCTCGAAGGGGTGCGTGACGGGGAGAAGTTCAAAAAAGTGCTCGAAAAGGCCCTGCGGCGGAGAAAGCCCGTGGTCGTGCTGAAAGTGGGCGAAGCGCGAGAGGGTGCGCGCGCGGCCCTGAGCCACACGGGCGCCATGGTGGGTGAGGAGAGAATATATGAGGCGCTGTTCCGAAAGTGGGGCGTCACGCGGGTGGATGACCTCGAGGCGCTTTTCGAGGTCGCTCACATGTTCTGCACCTCTCCGATGCCAGATGGAAATAGAGTAGGAGTCGTCACGACGACGGGCGGCGCCGGCGCCTTGATGGCCGACAAGTGCGGCGCCTTGGGTCTCGAAATCGCCGAGATGGATGACGCCCTCCGCACCCGAATGCAGGAAAAACACCCCGCCTTCGGGCGGATAGAGAACCCGCTCGACACCACCATCGCGGACATTCACCTGTATTCTGATTTTCTCAAAAGTTTTCTTGAGAGTGATTCTTTCGATACCGTGATCCCCATCGTGGGCTCGAGCGCGCAGTTTCGGCCTGGGATGGGCGTGGAACCCATCGTGCGGCTGAAGAAGACGAGCCCCGACGTTCCCATGCTGGCCTATTTCAACCCCCATGCGGAAGATGCGCACAGGCTCCTGGCGAAGGAAGGAATCGCCTCTTTTCAGTCCATATCGGGCTGTGCCCGCGCGGCGGCAGCCCTGTTCCGGTACGGGAAGGTTTTGAAGAGGGAGAAAAAAAGCGCATCGAGACCCGCGCCTCAAGCGCCGTCTCCCTCGATAGTGGAAAAGTTATCGACCGGATCCCTGAACGAAGCGCAATCTCTGGCGCTCATCCGTGAATTCGGCTTGCCCGTGGTGGCGCATGGGTTTTGCCGTACGGGCGAGGAGGTTCGCCGGGCGGCGCGTGATTTACGCTTTCCGCTCGTATTGAAGGGCGTATCTTCGAAAATTCATCACAAAACGGAGTGGGGGCTGGTGAAAACAGGTCTCTTTGATGAGGCGATGCTGGAACGCACGCTGGCTGAAATCTCGGGAGTGTGGGAATTGTGCAAATTGGAGGGCTATCTGCTTCAGGAGCAAGTCGAGAGCGGTGTGGAATTCTTGCTCGGCGTGAAGAGCGACCCCCAGTTCGGCCCGTTGGTGACGGTCGGCCTGGGCGGCCTGGATGTGGAGCTACTCGACGACGTAAGCGCTCGCGTAGCGCCTGTTTCGCTCGATGACGCCTATGAGATGATGGATGAACTCAAGTGCAGGATGGTTTTCGGGAGCCACCGGGGGCGCGGGCCGCTGGATAAAGCAGCGTTCGCCGAGGCCATATGCCGCCTGGGAGATGCCGCCTTCGCCCACCGCGGGCAGATTGAGGAGATGGATTTGAACCCCGTTTTCTTGCGTGAGAAGGGCGGGGGATGCCTAGTGGCGGATGCCCTCATCATCACCCGAGACGACTCCTGACGCCGCGTTTCGCCGGCCCGTCCCGGGGCTTGGGGAGAGCTTCGCCAGGGGGCCAAAATCGCCGATTGACTTTGCAGTCAACAAGATTTAGTGTTCTCCATGCCTTGGACTCTCAGGGAATCAAAAGACATTGTTGGGGATTTTCCGGCTGGTTTTGTAAGGATAGGGGTCTTTGAGCGCGCTTCTTGAAATCGAAGACTTGAGAACGCATTTTTTCACCACTTCCGGTGTCGTCAAGGCGGTAAACGGCATCTCTTATGACGTTCAGGAAGGCGAGACGGTGGCGATCGTCGGCGAGTCGGGCTGCGGGAAGTCCGTCAGCGCGCTCTCCGTTCTCGGCCTCATTCCCAATCCGCCCGGCCGCATCGTCGGGGGAGCGATACGCTTTCAGGGCGACAATCTGATCGGGCTGGACGACCTCCAGATCAGGAACATCCGGGGCCGCCAGATCGGCATGATCTTCCAGGAGCCCATGACGTCCCTGAACCCCGTCCTGACCATCGGACTGCAGCTCACCGAGACGATGGAGCACCACCTCGGCATGGACAGGGCCGATGCGGAGAAAAAGGCGGTCGAATATCTGCGTCTCGTGGGCATCTCAGAGCCCGAGCGCCGCATCCGGCAATATCCCCATCACTTAAGCGGCGGGATGCGCCAAAGGGTGATGATCGCCATGGCGCTTTGCTGCGAGCCGAGGCTCATCATCGCCGATGAGCCGACGACGGCGCTCGACGTCACCATCCAGGCCCAGATCCTGGAGTTGATGAAAAACCTCACCAAACGCCTGGGCGTCGCGCTCATCATCATCACGCACAACCTCGGCGTGGTGGCCCGTTATGCGGATCGCGTGAACGTCATGTACGCCGGAAAAATCATCGAGCGCGGCCTTGCGGCGGACATCTACCGCGAACCCAGGCATCCATACACCCTGGGGCTGCTGAGCTCCGTGCCGAGGCTCGATCAGCCCAGACAGAAGCGCCTGGACCCCATCGACGGACAACCGCCCGACCTCACGCGCCTTGGGGAGGGTTGTTCTTTTCTGCCTCGTTGTAAGTTCGCCGTGGACAGGTGCGAGAGCGAGATTCCGCCGCTCGAAACTGTAGGAAACGGACATCTCTCCGCTTGCTGGGAAAATGAAAACCTCGAAACGGCGAGAGGATGAGCGAATGACTCCCGGCGCATCCGCCCTCGAAAGTGGCGACAGGCTCTCCCGAAACGGGGAGGCGGGAGATGTGCTCGTGGACGTCAAGGGCCTCAAGATGCACTTTCCCATCACCGAGGGCATCGTTTTCAACAAGCTCGTCGGCCTCGTGAAAGCGGTGGACGGGGTGGATTTCCACATCAGGCGCGGCGAGACGCTGGGTCTCGTGGGCGAGAGCGGCTGCGGGAAGACGACGACGGGCAGGTGCATCCTCCAGCTCGAGCGGCCCACTCAGGGCGAGATATTCTTCGAGGGCGTGGATCTGACGAAACTCGATCAGGTGGCGCTGCGCGAGTATCGGCAGAAGATACAGGTCATCTTCCAGGACCCCTACAGTTCATTGAATCCGCGCATGAAGATCGGCGAGATGATAGACGAGCCCATGTACGTCCACGGCATCGAACCCGACGCGCAGAAGAGGAAGCAGAGGGTCAGCGAACTGCTCAGCGTCTGCGGGCTCAACCCCAAGATGGCGGACAGATACCCCCACGAGATGAGCGGCGGGCAGCGCCAGCGCGTGGGAATCGCCCGCGCCTTGAGCCTTGAGCCTGATTTCATCATCTGCGATGAACCCGTCTCGGCGCTTGACGTGTCGATTCAGGCGCAGATCATCAATTTGCTCGAAGATTTAAGAGAGGAATATAATCTCACGTATCTGTTCATCGCGCACGATTTGAGCGTGGTGAGACACCTTTGCCACCGCGTGGCGGTGATGTATCTGGGCCGGATCGTGGAATTGGCGGATTGCGACGATTTGTACGACAATCCCATGCACCCTTATACGCGGGCGTTGCTTTCGGCCGTTCCCGTACCGGATCCCGAGGTCGAGCAGGGACGCGACATCAGAATCGTCACGGGAGAGGTGCCCAGCCCGATAAATCCGCCGTCGGGCTGCGTGTTTCATCCACGGTGTCCCATCGCCGTGGAGAGTTGTTCGAAAGAAGCGCCCGCGCTCAGGGAGATAAAACCGGGCCATTGGGTGGCCTGTACGGAAGTCTGAAATTTTTTGTATCTGTTGCCTTGTTCGTGTCGCATTTGATTCGTGATGGCTGATGTTTACCCGAGGAACATGAAAGGAGATTCCTTATGAGAAACACTCGAATGAAAACCCTGATAGTCGCAGCGGCGCTGCTTGCTCTGGCGGCATGGAGTTTTGCTCCCGCCGAGGCGGCCCCCAAGAAAGGCGGCACCCTCAAGTTCGTCGTCGGCAGCAAGATTCCCTCCTATGACGGCCACATCGAGTCCACTTTCGGGATGATTCACCCGATCCGTCCGTTCTACAGCCTCTTGATTCGCGTGAATCCGGACAATCCCGCATCGCCGACCGATTTCGTCTGCGACGTGTGCGAGGGCGGCGTGCCGCAGCCGACCGAAGGGCATACGAAGTACACTTTCAAGATCCGCGACGACATCTCGTTCCACAACGGCCAGAAACTCACCTCGGCGGACGTCAAGGCGACGTATGACAAGATCATCAGTCCGCCGAAGGGCATCGAGAGCAACCGCAAGGCGTTTTTCAGCATGGTGAAATCCGTCACCGCGCCGGACCCCAAGACGCTGGTGTTCAAGCTGAAATACCCCACGGGCGCCTTCGTTCCGGCGCTCGCGCTGCCCTACAACTTCATCTACGCGAAGGCCGACCTCGACAAGCACGGCCACAAGTGGCACCAGAAGAACGTGAACGGCACGGGCGCGTTCCGCTTCGTGCAGCACCAGCCGGGCGCGTTCGTCGAGGGCAAGCGGTATGAGAAATACCACCACAAGGGAAAGCCCTATCTCGACGGCTACCGGGCGATCTCCGCGCCCAAGATGGCCATTCGCCTCCAGGCCATTCGCGGCGACCGCGCGGCCATCGAATTCCGCGGATTCCCGCCCAAGGCGCGCGACGACTTGAAGAAGGCGCTGGGCGACAAGCTCACCGTCCAGGAGAGCGACTGGAACTGCAACCTCATGGTGACGCCCAACCACAAGCGCAAGCCCTTCGACGACGCGCGCGTGCGCCGGGCGCTGACGCTGGCAATCGACCGCTGGGCCGGGTCCAAATACCTCTCGCGCATCGCCATCGTGAAGACCGTCGGCGGCGTGGTTTTCCCCAAACACCCCCTGGCGGCCACGAAAGAGGAGTTGACGAAGATTGCGGGCTACTGGCCGGACATCAACAAATCCCGCGCCGAGGCCAAGAGGCTCCTCAAGGAAGCCGGCTATCCGAACGGGTTCGAGTTCACCCTGCACAACCGGGGCGTGGACCAGCCCTACAAGGTCGTGGGCACCTGGGTCATCGACCAGTGGCGGAAGATCGGCCTCAAGGTCAAGCAGTGGGTGCAGCCCTCAGGTCCCTTCTACGCCACGCTCAGAAAGAAGAAGAACTTTGACGTGTCGATCGACTTCAACTGTCAGTCGGTCATCAATCCATTGGTGGACGTCTCGAAGTTCATCTCCGACGACAGGGCGGGCAACCAGTACGCGCAGTACCAGGATCGCCAGCTCGACAAGTGGTTCGAGGAGATGAACCGCGAGCCCGACGTGAAGAAGCAGCGCGCCATCATGCGCAAGTATGAAAAGCGCGCGCTCGACGAGATGGCGCATCAGTTCGTGACGCTCTGGTGGTACAAGATCAACCCCCACCGCAGCTACGTGAAGGGCTGGAAGATCGCGCCGAGCCACTACCTGAACCAGCATCTGGACAACGTCTGGATCGACAAATAGGCCGTATCGCCTCCCTGCTGCCCGGGTTGCTCCCGGGTGGCGGGGGAGGGCGGCCAGACCGCGCGTGAAGTAAGACGCAAAGGCGCACGAAGTGTACAAATACACGATCAAGAGAATCCTGCTGATGTTCCCCACGCTGCTGGGCGCGGCGGTGCTTGTGTTCTTCATGCTTCGCCTCATACCCGGCGACGTGTGCGAACTCCGTATGGCCGGTACGGGAATGTTTGTGGACAAGGAAGCGATAGCGACGTGCCAGCAGAACCTGGGGATAAACGCGCCCATCTACGTGCAGTTCATCGACTTCATCACTGGGTTCTTCACGTTCGATCTGGGCAACTCCATGTGGACGGGTAAGCCGATTCTCCACGAGATCGGCCTGCGCTTCGAGCTCTCTCTTCAGGTCGCCATCATGGCGACGCTCACGGCCACCATCATCGCCATTCCGCTGGGCACGATCTCCGCCATCAAGCAGGACACCTGGATCGACTACATCGTGCGTACGTTCAGCATCGCAGGCATCGCCATGCCCTCTTTCTGGCTGGGCATTCTGATCATCCTCGGCCTCTTGATCATGACGCAGAAATTCTTCGGCAACCCCTGGATGCCGCCGATTCACTACACCCCGATATGGGAGGACCCGGTGGCCAACCTCTCCCAACTCATCTGGCCGGCCGTCGCGACGGGCTATCGGTATTCAGCCGTCGCCACGCGCATGACGCGCTCAGCGCTTCTGGAGGTGCTGCGGGAGGATTACGTGCGCACCGCCCGCGCCAAGGGGTTGCTTGAGAAACTCATCATCAACCGCCACGCGCTCAAGAACTCGCTCCTGCCCGTGGCGACGATTATCGGCCTGGAATTCGCCTTCCTGATGGGCGGGCTGGTGGTGACGGAGCAGGTTTTCAACCTCAATGGTTTGGGGAAACTCTTCGTCGAGTCGGTGACGAACCACGACTACACCATGACGCAATCCCTCGTCATGCTCGTGGCCGTCGTCTTCATCTTGACGAACCTGTTCATCGACATTCTCTATGCGTGGCTCGACCCGCGCATTCGGTACAGCTAGGAGTCGCGCCATGGCGTCCCCGAGCGACCTCGCCGTTTCCGAGATGGATTTCGACGCGCTTCCCGAGCGCTCGTGGGTCGACAGGATTAAGGATACGGCGCGGAAAAAGCCCCTGGGCGCGGTGAGCGCGTGCGCCGTCATCGTGATGGTCCTGCTGGCTGCTTTGGCGAACATAATCACCTTTTACGACCCGGTGCAGAACGCCTTCGACAGCATGCACGTCGCACCGGGCGCTGCGCACTGGTTCGGGACGGATCAGTTCGGGCGCGATATTTTCACGCGCATCGTCTTCGGCGCCAGAACGGCGCTGTTCGTGGGGTTTTCGGCCTCCATCCTGGGTTCCACCGCAGGTCTCATCCTGGGCGTGGGGAGCGCCTATTTCGGCGGGCGCTTCGACCTCATCTTCCAGCGCTTCATGGACATCTTCATCTCGTTTCCGCTCATCATCATGGCGCTCTCGGTGGTTTCCATCTTCGGCACCGGGACGCAGAACGTGATTCTGGCCATCACGATTCCCCTGATCCCCCGGTGCGCCCGCGTGGTGCGCTCGAGCGCGCTCGCGATTCGCGAGATTCCCTACGTGGACGCCGCGCGCGCGCTCGGCTTCGCGCACGTCCGCATCATCTTCCGGCACATGATCCCCAACGTCATGGCGCCGTATCTCATCATGCTCACTGCTTTCCTGGGACAGGCGATTCTGCTCGAAGCCTCGCTCTCCTACCTGGGCCTGGGCGTACAGGAGCCCACGCCCGCCTGGGGGCTGATGCTTCAAGGAGGGGCTGAGGAATACGCCGAGAGCGCGCCGTGGATTCCCGTTTTCCCCGGACTCGCCATCACCGCCGCCGTCTTCGCCTTCAACCTCTTCGGCGACGCCGTGCGCGACACGCTCGACCCCAGACTGCGCTCGGAGTAGTTTCATACCGGGGTTGTTGAAAAAGCCCCAATCTCGCTCGGAAATCACCCCATCGGCGCAGCTTCGAGCTTCGCAGAACGCTTGACGCCCTCATCCCGAGCAAGCGCCCCAAACCCTCACCCTGAGTAGCCGCCGAAGGTCAAACGCAACTGAGAGGGGGCTGTTGAAAAAGTCCCTCGATGCGGGAAAACCACCGTCATTCCGGCGAAAGCCGGAATCCATTTTATGATTTTTGCTTTCGTTTTCGTATTTGATTCCGACTCGCGGGAGGGCGTGCCGCGCCCGAGTCCGGAACGGATGAGGTGGATATATATGGCGATGCCCGTATCTTCCCCGTCCGGGAGCGAGGACGTCAGGGCAAAGGGCCAAAGGCAAAGGCAAAAATGGATTCCGGCTTTCGCCGGAATGACGAGCAAAGGCGAAGGTTAATCCCAAGAGAAGCGAGGCCTTTTTCAACACTCCCGAGAAAGGAGCGTTTGTATCGAAGGGCGCTCATGGGTCCGCGAACCGCCCCTGCGCCGCCTCAGAGGTTCCTGAGCTGCCGGTTGCGCCTGCGTTCTTTCTTGGGGGCGCGCCGGGGGTTTCCCTTCTTCTTCGTGTCCCGCCTGGGTGTTCTTTCAGGCTCATCCTCGGGAGAATCTTCTTCCATGAAGGCCGCCTGCTGGAGCCGATCCCGAAATTCGCCCGTGCGCACGACCGCCGACGCGAAGGGCGCGGCCGCCTCGCCGAGCGCCCTGTCCGACGTGACGAGAACGGCGCCTTTGTAGCGGTCCTTCAGGAGGCGAAGGATAAGCGCGTCGGCGATTTCGTGCCGGGAGAAGAGCACCTCGATTCCGCCTGCGTTTTTTCCTCCCCCGTGATCATGGTGGGATTTGCCGTCGAAAACGATGGTGATTTGTGGATTTCCGCCGGAATTTCTGCGGTAGTTCCGGAGCATCCCGACCAAGCCCTCACGCCCGGCCTCGAGGTCCTGATGCAGAACGCGCCTGAGTTCAGAGATGGCGGGAATGAGGTTGTATCCGTCGATGACGATGCGCATGCCTTATCCCTGAAACCTCCTAAAATGGCTGGAAGAGGACGTCCATGAGCGCAGCCGCTTTTTGCGCGTCCCCTTCGATATGGAGAGAGCCTTCTGCGATTTTTTCGGCGCGGTCCGCCCGGCCCGAGACCAGCAGCACCATGTCGCTCCCTGATGCGGAGAGAACGGCGTCGGGCGAGGCGGAGAGGCCCTCAACGGCCGATGCCTCGCCGCCTGCAATCGAAATCTCCCAGGTTGCATGCGGCTTGTTCGTCTCGAAGCGGAAGACGCCTGCAGGGCCGGTTGCGCCCGATCGGTTGAAGTAGAGGGGAAGCCGTGTTCCGAGGATCTCGACGAGCATGCCCAGTGAATCGGTTTCAAGTGGTGAGGTGAGGTCGTTTCCCAAGTCCCAGGCATGGAGCGCCACTTCGTAGAGTCTTTGATCGGGAAAGGTTCGCACCCGCGTGTCGCCCTTCCGGTGCCAGAGTTTTCGGTCCAGATCGCCGGGTTCCAGGCGTTCGATTTCGTCCTGGAGGGCGTTCTGGCACTTCTCAATCCAGTCTACGCGCTCCGGCGGGGACATGGCGACGGATTTACGGGTGATTTCTTCGCGCGCCGCTTGGAATTCTTTCGGCGTACCTGCGCCGAGAGAGAGGATGACCTCTCCCCGGCGCGCCGCCTGGATGCGCTCGGCATAGGAGATGGCCCCGCCCGTCATGTGGCCGACGAGTTGGGCCGCGTTCCATCCGGGGCAGAAGGTGGGTTTCGTCCAGTCGGTTTCAGAGAGTGCGCGGAGCAGTGCGATGAAGCGCGCGTTCTCGTGCGCGAGCCACCGAATCGCGGGAAGCAGGGGGGTGTCGTTCAATTTGAATTCGCCACGGGCGAGAAAATCTCCCCCAGCGCGTGGGGGCGATGAAGAGAGAACACGTTTCGCCTGAAAATCTGCACGCCCGCAGCGTACGCGCTATTTGCCTGAGGCGCGGATCCAGGCCTTGCCGATGGCGCGCGCGGCGTATACGCCCGCCAGATGGCGTCTGAAGTCCGCCCCGGCGTAAAAGTCATCGAGCGCGTCGACGCCTTCGCCGGCTCCTGCCGCCGCCTTACGGATCGACTCGGCACTCGGCGCGCTGCCCGTGAGGGCTTCCTCGACGCTCGTAGCTCGATACGCTGTTGCGGCCACGCCCGTCACGCCGACGCGGATGGACTCGACAGCGCCGTCTGCGTCAAGCGCGAGCCCGGCCGCCACGCCGCACACCGCGAAGCCGCTGGCCTGCTGGGCCGCCTTGAGATAGGCGCTTGCGCCCCGCGCGGCCGGAGCCGGTATGCGGACGGAGGTGAGAATCTCACCCGCGTGCAGGGCCGTCTCGTACGTTCCGGTGAAGAAGTCATCGGCGCCGATGACGCGCTCGCCTCCTGCGCCCGCGACGGTGATTTCCGCTCCCGCCGCCAGTATGACCGCCGGGTAGTCGGCGGCGGGGTCGGCATGGGCGAGGGAGCCGCCTATCGTGCCCCGGTTTCTGACCTGGACGTCGCCGATCGAACCTGCCGCCTCGGCGAGGGAGCGGCATCTCTCCTGAACCAGGGCGGACGACTCGATCTCGGCGTGGGTCGTCATCGCGCCGATTTGGAAGCCGCCTTCTGTTTCGCTGATGCCCGAGAGGCCCTCGATACCTGCAATGTCGACGAGTACGCCCGGATCGGCGAGCCGCGCCTTCATCACGGGCAGGAGGCTGTGGCCTCCGGCGAGGACTCGCGCGTCGTCTCCATGCTCCCCGAGACTGGCGAGAGCGTCTTCTAGCGATTGTGGTCGAACGTAGTCGAAAGAAGCTGGAATCATTTCTTAGGCCCTCTTCTCGGCGATGGCGCGCCACACTCTCTCGGGGCGCAGCGGCATGTCGATGTGGGTGATACCGAAAGGCGAAAGCGCGTCGATCACGGCGTTCACCACGGCGGGTGTGGAGCCGATGGTGCCGGCCTCGCCCACGCCCTTCGCGCCCAGCGGGTTCACGTCCGTCGGCGTTGTGGTGTGCAGAAGCTCGAAACGCGGCAGGCGGTTCGCCTTGGGCAAAGCGTAGTGCATGAACGACGCGTTCAGCGGCTGGCCGCCCTCGCCGTAAATCATCTCTTCCTCCAGGGCCTGTCCCGTCCCCTGGGCGATGCCGCCGTGGATCTGCCCGTGCACGAGCAGCGGGTTGATCATGTTGCCCACGTCGTCCACCGCCACGTAGCGGAGAATTTCCACATCGCCCGTCTCAGGATCCACCTCGGCCAGGACGATGTGCGTCCCGAAGGGGAAGGTGAAGTTGCTCGGCTCGAAGAAGTGCGTCTCCTCGAGGCCCGGATCGGTGTCTTCGGGAAGCGCGATGGCGCTGTAGGCCATCATCGCGATATCGGCGAAGCCGGCCGATTTCTCCGGCGCGCTCCTGACGAAGACCTTGCCGTCCTCGAACTCGATGTCGTTCGCGTCCGCCTCGAATTCCATCGCCGCGAACTTGGCCATCTTGGCGCGCACCTTGTCGCGCGCGTAGACGACCGCTGATCCGCCCACCACGGTGCCCCGGCTGCCGAACGTGCCCACGCCGTAGGGCACCACGTCGGTGTCCCCGTGGACGACGGTCACGTCGTTCGCGTCGATGCCGAGGCCGTCCGCCACGATCTGGGCGAAGGACGTCTGCTGGCCCTGTCCGTGGGGCGATGCGCCCGAGAACACGGTGGCCTTGCCGGTGGGCTCCACGCGCACGCGCGCGCTCTCCCAGCCCTGGCCGCCGAGTGCGGCGGAGGGTCCCATGCCGCAAATCTCGACGTAGGTGGAAAAGCCGATTCCCAGATACCTGCCGTCTTTTCTGGCCTCTTCCTGCTGGGCGCGCATGGCGGGGTAGTCCGCCGCTTCGAGCGCGCGGTCGAGCGCCAGGTGGTAGTCCCCGCTGTCGTAGCTTAAGCCGGCGGAGGTGTTGAAGGGGAATTCGGATTTATCCGGGAAGTTCTTGCGCCTGATCTCCACGGGGTCCATGCCCAGTTCAACCGCCGCGATGTCCATCATGCGCTCTAGGATATAGGTCGCCTCGGGGCGGCCCGCGCCCCGGTAGGCGTCGGTCGCCACCTTGTTGGTGAACACGCCGGTGGCGTTCATCTCCATGTTCGCGATCTTGTAGGGGCCGGGGAGCATGAGGCCCGTGAGCGTGAAGATGGCCACGGTGAGGAGTTGGTAATAGGCCCCGCAATCGGCCAGCACGTTGTAGCGGAACGCGGTGATGGTGCCGTCGTTCTTGAGCCCCATCTCGATTTCGCCCACCTGGCCGCGCCCGTGGATGGTGGTCATGAAGTTCTCAGACCTGCTCTCCACCCACTTGATCGGCAGGCCGAGTTCGCGCGTGACGAAGGCGGCGAGCGCCTCCTCGCGGTAGATGTTGAGCTTGCTGCCGAAGCCGCCGCCGACTTCCGGGGCGATGACGCGCATGCGGTTCTCCGGCATGCCGATCTGGCCCGCCACCAGCGTGCGCACCTTGTGCGGCACCTGGGTGGAGGTCCACAGCGTCATCTTGTCCTCGCCGGGGAGGTAGTGCGCCAGGACGCCCCGGGGCTCGAGAGCCAGCGGGGCGACGCGGGCGTTGGTCATCTTCTCCTTGACGATGACGTCGGCTTCCTTGAGGCCGGCCTCCACGTCGCCGCCTGCGATCGCCCAGGTGAACGCCTGGTTGCTCTCATAGTCGTCGTGCACCTTGGGGGAGCCGGGTTCGAGCGCGGCTTCCAGGTCCACCACGGCGTCGAGCGGCTCGTAGTCGATCTCCACGAGATCCGCCGCGTCGCGCGCGCCGTAGCGCGTCTCGGCGATTACCGCGACGACGGGTTCGCCCGCGAACAAAACCTGTTTGTCGGCCAGAATCGGCTGCGCGGGCACCTTGGCGTCGGGCACCAGGCCGCCCACGGGAACGGGGCCGATGCCCTTCGTCTCCTCGTGCGTGTAGACGGCGACGACGCCTTCCGCCGCCGCCGCCTTCGAGACGTCGACCGAGCGTATGTTGGCTTTGCCGTACGGGCTTCTCACGCACGCCATGTGCAGGGTGCCGGGGGGGTTGAAATCGTCCACGTAGTGGGCGAGGCCCTGGATGAGACGCGGATCGTCTCGTCTTTTGATGGGCGCGCCGATGAATTTGGGTGCTTGCGCCATCGCTTAATCCCTCATCTGAGCCGCCGCCGCGGAAATGGCGTCGACGATGTTTTGATAACCCGTGCAGCGGCATATGTTGCCTTCGATGCCGTGCCTGATTTCCTCGTCCGTCGGATCGGAGTTGGACGCAATGAGCTGGTTCGCCGTCAGGATCATGCCCGGCGTGCAGAAGCCGCATTGCAGACCGTGTTTCTCCCAGAACTGCTCTTGCAGGGGATGAAGTTGATCCCCGTCCGCCAGCCCCTCGATGGTCGTGACCTCACACCCTTGCGCCTGCGCGGCGAGGACGGTGCAGCTTTTCACCGCCTTGCCGTCGATGAGCACGGTGCATGCGCCGCATATCGAGGTCTCGCACGCGACGTGCGTGCCCGTCAGGCCCGCGTCGTCGCGCAGCAGGTGAACAAGAAGGGTTCTGGGCTCCACGTCGAACGTCCGGCTCTCGCCGTTGATGCTGATGTTGATTTCCAAGGTCTTCGGGCCCCCCACACATGAAAAAAAGATCGAAGCATATCCCCCGACGGGGAGAGGCTTCATCACCGAAGAATTTCGTTCCTCCATGAAATAATCGAGTGAAAACATTATTGATGATGCGGCGAGGCCGTGTCAAGACGGTAATTTTCGCGGGCGTGAACCGGCGTGTTTTGAGCCGCGAATGAAAGCGGGAGGGGTGTCCACCCGCGGGGGATGAGACTGCGAAGCGGCTCGACGGGTGGTCCGCGCGTTCATTCGCGCTGGGCGCCGAAGGCGCCTCTCAGAATGCCTTGCCGGAACACGCCTCCGACCGACTCCGCCGGGTTGCCGTCGTTGTCGTCGAAGAACCGGCCCCGGATGCAGTTTCCGCTTCCCGAACAGTCGCCGAAACTCCCGTTCGAGACGGAGAGATCCTCCCAGGTGATGTCGCTTACGACTTCCGCTGACGGACCACCTCCGAAGTACTGGCGAAACTGGTCGAGCACGACGTCGAGGTTCGCGGCCCCGAAATCGTAGGTCAGCGTGGCCCTTCCATCAAGATGGTTGATCACCGAGCCGGCTTCTCTGCCTGTCACGGGGCCGGTCCAGACGGCCGTCTCCTCCGTGCCCGCGGGGTCTGGGTTGACCCCCGACGGAACGCCGAGGACGAATGGCGCGAGTTCTCTCGTGCCTGTCAGGAGCGAGGTCCCGAAAAATACGCCGTCGACCCAGTTCGAATAAATGAATATGTCCTCCGCGAGAAACCATCCCGCTCCATCCCCTCTTCCCGCATCCCTGCGGAAGCTGTTCCTGAAGGATTCGCCCGAGAACACCGCCGCCGCCCCCGAGGCGTCCATAAAGTCCGAGCCCGTGGCGGGAAGCCCGTGTCGCTCTCTGATCGGCACCTCGCCGGCTACGGCCCCGGGGTATATGGCGTACGACAACACGTGTCCCCCGAGGTACGGCTTGAGGGCCGCATCGGCGTCGATGGACTTGAGAATCCGCTCGATCGCATCGAAGTCGTCGCCGGACTGGATGCCGAACCTGGCCGCATCAGGCGGCGGGGGCGCCGGAGGAGACGGCGGAGCCGACGAAGGAGGAGGTGGCGGTGGCGTTGAAACCACCGGTGGCGTTGAAACCGCCGGGGGCGGAGGAGGAGGCTGTGGCGTCTGCGGCGTCGGATCCGGTGAAGGCGTCGGCTCCAGCGGTGGCGTCGGGGTCGGCGGAAGCGTCGTGGCCGGCCCTCCTCCTTCCGGCGTGGCGACCGGGGCGCGGCCGCCACCGCCGCCGCACCCGCCCAGGACGAGGGAACACGCGATCAAGGAAGCGGCGGCGGTCGTTCGCAGCAATGAGCGGGTGCGCCTCCACCGTCCGCGCCCGATATATCTTCGGGGTGCCTCCCGATTCACTCCGGCGAACACCCCTCCCGGCTCACGGGAATCTGCATGCATCCTTCACGGCTCCTTTGGATGACGCGTATTTGAATTATCGTTCAAATTGGAATATATTCCACAATCCTGATTCCGTCAACATGCGTGCCCGCGGCGCCCAAGAGGGACTTGACGCCGCCGAAGGCCGGGCCTCACGGCCGCTCCCTTCCGGCGCCGAAGCCGCCGACGACGACCATCTCCCCCATGGAAGGATCGGGATAGGCTTCGATCAGCCACCACTGGCCCGCCGTTTCTACCGCTTCCGGGCCGTAGAACGCGCCCTTGTACCTGCCCGCCGGCGTGGCGAACCGGGGGCCGGCTTCAGCCTCCCCCCGGACGGAAATCCGGCCCCGGTAGCCGTTTCCCTCCACCGAAGCCGCCAGCAATTCGATCGTGTGCCACGCGCCGGCCCGGCTCGTATCGACTTGCAGGCTCCGCGGATCGATGGGCGCGATGCGCATGTTCCGAATCTCGCCGCCGGTGACGGCGCCGGACGGGCCCTCCAGCCGCGCCTCCAGAACGGCGTCGCCCTCCAGGACCCAGCGGCCGTCCGCATCCTGGGCGTGGCCGGTGGCGCGGCCGCTCCAGGTGGCCGTGAGCGGGGCGGCGGGGGACCCCGGCATGTCCCGCGGGAAGGTCTCGATCCCGAAGCTCATGCCGGCGTGGGCGCTGAGCGTCCGGGTGGTGTCCGAAGCGCCGCCGCCGACCACCGGGGCCATCGCCCACCAGCCATAGGCGGTATACGCCAGGGCTTCGCCGCTTCCGCCGGAATCGGCATGGGCGAGAAGAATGTCGTGCTCGATGCCGACGTCCGAGGGGTGGCGGCCCGCATACAGCGCCGGCCAGGTCAGCCCGGCGCCCGGAGCGCCCCAGTCCGCCGTTTCTTCGGTGAAGGGATAGGTTCCACGAAGCCCGGCCCGGCCCCGCATGATCATGACGTGGCCGCCGCCCGCCCCGGGCCACAGGTACACGTCGGAATCCAGGGTGGAGTCGTCGTCCACCCTCCAGGTCGGCGGATGCGGCCGGGTGAACGTGTTCGGCGGGAGGAGAAGAAACGACCGGGTGACGGTGAACTCGCGGACGGCTCCCTCCTCGGGAGACGCCGCCTGCTCGCCGAGGACCTCGGGGAGGGTCTTTTGCAGATCCCGGTACAGATGGGGGCCGGGGAGGGCGGCTCCCGCCGTCTGCGCGGCGTTTCCGCCGGACCCGCCTCCGCAACCGGACAGGGCGACGGCGCACAGAACGAAGAGCAGAACGAGGTTCATCGGGGTCTTCGCGACCGGCGAGGAAGACGGTGAAAACCGCCTCCGCCGCAAGTGCCCGATATGCCGTCTGGCTGCCACCCGATTCGCTCCGGCGAACGCTCCTCGCGACTCACAGGAATCTGTATACATCCTTCACGCCTCCTCTGGATGATTTGAATTTGAATAATCGTTCAAAAAGAAATATATGCCGGAACCCCCATCCCGTCAACACGCGCGGCCGCGGCGCAGAAACGGGACTTGACGGCGGCTCCGCATCGCCTTTCGGCGCGAATGCGTGTAGGATGGCTCCATCTCGCCACCTGAACAGGATATGAAAATGGCCCACGCAGGTTTCGCCACGCCAGAGGGCACGCAAGGCTACGCCGAGGCCCACTCCTCGGTCTGCCATCCCGGGCATTACAGGCGGATGAACGGCCTGTGGCTCTCTTCTATCGGCATCGGCACCTATCTCGGAGAGGCGGACGAGGCGACCGACGCCGCCTATCGCGAATCCGTGGCCGCCGCTGTCCGGGGCGGGTGCAACGTCATCGACACGGCGGTGAACTACCGCTTCCAGCGCAGCGAGAGGAGTGTTCGCGCCGCACTGGACGATCTGTTCGCGGCAGGAGAGGCGAGCAGAGAGGCGCTGGTGATATCCACGAAGGGCGGGTTCATCCCCTTCGACACCCATCCGCCCAGCGGGCAGGCGGATTTCATGGACTATTTAAGAAAAACCTATTTCGAGCCCGGCGTTTGCGCGCCCGGGGACATCGTGGCCAACTGCCACTGCATGACGCCCGCCTACATCCGGCACGAACTCGACGCGAGTCTCGCCAACCTGGGGCTGGAGACGGTCGACGTCTACTACGTCCACAATCCCGAGACGCAGCTTCAGGAGGTCTCGCGCGAGGTGTTCCTGGGCAGGCTCAAGGAAGCCTTCGAGACGCTCGAGGGCGCCGTGGCGGAGGGGAAGATCAGGAGCTACGGCACGGCCACCTGGAACGGCTACCGCATGGAGCCGGGCGAGGGGGAGTATCTCTCGCTGGAAGAGGTCCTCGGCGCGGCGCGCGCCGCAGGCGGGGAGGATCACCACTTCCGGGCCGTTCAACTGCCGCTGAACCTGGGCATGCCCGAGGCCTTCTCCAAGCCGAACCAGACCATAAACGGCGAGACGACGTGTTTTCTCGCCGCAGCCGCCAAGAGAGGCATAACCGTCATGACGAGCGGCTCCATCCTCCAGGGGCGCGCCGCACAGGGGCTTCCCCCCGTGATAGGGGAGGTGTTTCCGGGGTTCGCCACCGACGGGCAGCGCGCCATCCAGTTCACGCGCAGCGCGCCCGGCGTGGCCGTCGCCCTGGTGGGGATGCGCCAACTAGCCCACGTCGCCGAGAACATGGAAGTCGCCAAGTCCCCGCCCGCGCCATTCGATGATTTCATCCGCCTGTTCCGCGAAGAGTAGTTTCAGGAAAAATCTCCCGCGAGCGCTTTTCCCCGCCCGCCTTCTTCCCCTAGAATGCGCGGCGATTCTCGACAGCACGCTTCTCGACATCATTCATTCCAGACGGAGGAACCATGCCCAGACCCTGGTATCATCCAAACCCCATTCGCGGCGGCGGCAACGACGCCTACACCGGCGTGGACCACGTGCTCACCGAACCCTGGGAGGAGGAGGCGCACAACGTCCGCCTCGTCGCCCATTCGGACCTGAACGGCTGGGGCGACGCCTTCCAGATCCAGGTGGGCGGCGGCATCTGCTACGTCGCGGCCTCGGGCGTGAACGGCCACGACGGCATGACGATCCTGGACGTCACCGACCCGGCGAACCCAAAGATCATCAACCAGCTGGTCGACAGCCCGGCGGCGCGCACGCACAAGGTGCTCCGAATCAACGAGGAGGTGCTGCTCACGAACTCCGAGCTCAGGCCCTCGCTCCGCGATCAGTACCCCGACGCCGTCGGCGGTCTGCGCATCTTCGACAACCGCGACCCGTTCCACCCCAAATTCGTGAACTACGTGGAGACGGACGGCTTCGGCATCCACCGCCCGATTTATGACAGAAAGCGGCAGCTCCTCTACAGTTCGGGCTTCAAGGACGGCTATGCGGGCAAGGTGCTCCTGGTGCATGACATGAAGGACCCCTGGGCGCCCGAGTTCATCGGCATGGGCCACGTCCCCGGCCAGAAGGACGGGGAGGAACCCTCCTGGGACCCCGAGATCGTGGGCGACGGCGGTTGGATTCACGAGGGGAACCCCTGGGGCAACTACGTGACGGCGGGCTATTGGGACGCAGGAATCGCGCTCTTCGACCTCACCGATCCGGCAAAGCCCGAACTCATGTGGCGCCACAACCCGCACGAGACGCACGGCTGGGCGGGGTGCTACCACAGTTTCATCGTGCCGGAGGGGTCCGAGTTCGGCATCGTGACGCAGGAGACCACCACGGTGAACTGCGACGACCCGCCCGCGTTCGTGACTTTTTACGACTTGAGGAACATCCACGAGCCGCTGCCGGTGAGCACGTTCATGCCCTATGAGATCGACCCGATCGAGATGCGGCCCCTGGATGAGAAGTGGAGCAAGACGGGCTCGCGCCACGGCGCGCACAACATCTGGCTCGACATGACGAAGGACGACCTCATGTATATCACCTGGTTCAACGCGGGCCTCCGCGTGGTGGACTGGTCGAACCCCTTCCGTCCCAGGGAGGTGGGCTACTACATCCCGGCCGGCACGAAGGAGCGCTGCTGCCCGCAGAGCAACGACGTGCAGGTGGACAAGGACACGGGCCTCATCTACATGGCCGACCGCTGGGGGCTGGGCCTGCACATCATGGAGTACACGGGCTAGGTTTCATGGCCGGGGTCGTTGAAAACCCCGCATGAGACCCCTGTACAGAAACGAAGACACCATGTTCTTGTAGGGGCGGTTCGCGAACCCCGGACAGGCGTAGAAGCCTGTCCGGCTACGGGTTACTCGGGGTGAGGGCGTTTTTTGTTTTCCTCACCCTCCATAGCCGCCATATAACCCTCACCCTGAGTAGCGGCGAAGCCGCGTATCGAAGGGCCCGTCCTCGGAGTCGGGTGCGGTCTCGGCCTCCGGGTGCTCCCTCGATACGGCCCTTCGGGCCTACTCGGGATGAGGGAGTCGGGTTTTCGTTCGTCATTCCGGCGAATGCCGGAATCCAGAGCCGAGGAGAATGACATTGCGTCGGCTCTTCATGCCCCTCGATGCCGGGAGTGCAGGTGAAAGACGAAAGACAAAACCCCTGGATTCCGGCATGCGCCGGAATGACGGCGGTGGTCGGTTCCGACCGATGAAGGAGGAATCGACCGAGCGAGAATGTCTTTCTCAACAACCCCCCCCCTCAAGAAATATGAAAGTGGCGCAGACGCCGCCTGGTGGGGTATTCTCCCCGCACCTGCCCGGGTGGTGGAATGGTAGACACTAGGGACTTAAAATCCCTTGGCCGAGAGGCCGTGCCGGTTCGAGTCCGGCCCCGGGTACCATGCGCAAACGCTAAGTATTTGAAAATATACATTTTATATTCGTCTGTCGTCGAAAAAGCCTGCGCGGTGAGTGTTTCCGCTCTTCACCGCGCCGGCGCCATCCGTTGAGGGGAAGATGTCCGAATCGCAAACTGCGGCGCCCTTGAGCGGTTTCCGGGTGCTGGATTTCACCCAGGTCGTCGCGGGGCCGTTCTGCGCCACCATGCTGGCCGACATGGGGGCCGAGGTGGTGAAGATTGAGCGCCCGGGATTCGGGGACGACACGCGCCGCATCACCCGCTACAAGGATCGCGAGGAACACGAGGATTATTTCTACGCGAACAACCGCTCGAAAAAGAGCGTCGCCGTCAACATGAAGACCGAAGCGGGCAGGGACGCCGTACGCGCCCTGGCGGGGGAGGCCGACGCCCTCATCGAGAACATGGCGCCCGGCAAGCTGGCCGAACTCGGCCTGGGCTTTGAGGACGCCCGCACGGTGAACCCCAGAATCGTCTACTGTTCGCTCTCGGGCTTCGGGCAGAGCGGCCCCTACCGCGACCGCGTGGGGCTCGATCCGATTCTCCAGGCCGTATCGGGCGTCATGAGCGTGACGGGCGACGAGGACCCCACCCAGATAGGCGCGCCCCTCGCCGACGTGCTGGCGGGCATGTTTTCTGCCTACGCGATAGTAAGCGCCCTTCATGCCGTGAGGCGCGAAGGCGAGGGCCGCCACATCGACGTGAGCATGCAGGACGCCATGGTGGCCGCCCTGGGACCCCGCATGGGCGAGACGCTTCAGGCGGGCGTCTCCCCCGGCCGTCACGGCAACGAGAACCCCATGCGCGTGCCCGCGAACACCTACCGCACGAGCGACGGGGAGTACGTGACCGTCATCGTGCAGCACGACGGCTTCTGGCCGGGCTTTTGCCGCGCGCTGGGGGTGGAGGACTGGCTGGAGGATGAGCGCTTCTCGACCGCGCGGGCGCGCGTGGCGAACCGGGGCGCCATCAACGAACGGGCGTCCAAAATTTTCGCCTCGCGCACGATGGCCGAGTGGGAGCGGCGCCTGGAAGCCGAGCGCGTGGGCTTCGCAGTCGTGAACGACTACGCGCGCGCTCTCGCAGACCCCCAGATCGCGCACCGGGGCCTCATCAAGCACGTCGAGCACCCCGTCTCGGGGGAGATTCGCGTGGTGGGCGCGCCGTGGATCATGAGCGGCGCGCAGGCGGAGGTGAAGCCGCCGCCCCTGCTCGGCCAGCACACCGCCCAAGTGCTCAGGGAGTGGCTGAAATGGCCGGAGGAGGACGTCGCGCGCTTCATGGATAGCGAGAGTGTGCGGTAGGTCGGTCAATTCCGGGTGAGGAGCAAGGATTTGCGAGCCGATACTTGCCATATCCGCCAGCAATCACTCCTTCAACAGTCTCGATTGATCCCCCACCGACTCGCTTGCGGACTTGCGCCCTTACCTCACCGTCGGGCTTCCCTCTAGGGGGTTCTAATATATTTGCAAGCAACTGATATCATTGTTGTTGTAATTTTATGATTCTTGATTCCAATAAAATACCTCACATTGAAATCGCCATATGATGCGAATTCCGATCTTCTGAGTACAATATTTTTTCTGGGTGAATCCCATCCTCGGGAGGGATTGGTGTTCGTTTTACGCCATCTATAGGAGGCGAGATAATGCCTTGCGAAGCTTAACGAAAAGAATCAATTATGCGAATCTGGTTAATAACTAAAAATCAGCTATGATTTCCAAGGTTCCTTGAGTCTTGTTTAGAAGGAATGCTGGTTATGATGGGACCTATAGAAGCTATAAAAAATGTGTATTGGCATCGTCTTTTTACTTGTGAGGGCAGATCGTCTCGTGCTGAATTTTGGTGGGCTGCCTTATTCGGCAGCATCATTGGAGTTATAGTTGAAATAATTTCTGAAAGTTTCATAAAAGGCGATAGCGCAACGGATTTGTTGTTTTTGTTGGTTCTTTTGCCGATTATTTTTTTTCTGATCTGTGGTGGATTTTGCGTGTCAATCCGACGACTTCATGATATTGGATCGTCTGGTTTTTGGATATTGCTTAACCTCCTTCCATTCGTTGGCTCTATTATCTTGTTAATCATGCATAGCATCCGAAGCCAACCAATAGAAAACAAATGGGGAAGCCCCCCAATAACATTGAAGTCTTGAGCTGGGAAATTCCGTTTTGAAAAAAGCGTGAACAGGTATCTTTGGTTCTGGATGATGAATGAATCAGACTAGAAACTATGTCAATTTTCGAGCGAACAAGACAAGAGGAGGTTATCCGGCGAGCGACGAGACTACCATGTACGATATGGATGAAGGGGATGAGGCCGAACCCCGCGAAAAGCCATCCGAGGTGTTCAGGCGATATTTCGGCCCTGAACACGGTGTCGAACTGCCTCCGCGCGCCCCGAAATTTTTCGCCGCATGCGTCTCGGTGGTTTTCTTCGCACTCGCCGCGACCGCGTGCGCCGCGCCATCCGGGGCATGCACGAGTGATGGGCGTGTCCTCAAATTCGGTTTCTACGCCTTCTTCAAGCCCCTGAGCTACAGCGCGGACGCGAATCCGGAATCGGCCGGCTTTCACGTCCACCAAGGCTACGAGGCGGACCTGCTGAACGCCCTGGAGGCCATGAAAGGCGCGGGCCTCGCCTTCTCCCGCCGGGGAATCGGAACCTGGAAGAACATCTGGCTGCGCGCGGCCGGCCCGCAATACGACATGGTGGGCGGCGGCATCACGATTCTCGCCTCGCGCACCCTTGACGCGGCGGGGGGGAAGGCCGTCGTCTTCACGTCGGGGCACGTCGCGTTCCGCCAGTCGCTCCTGGTGCGCGCCGGAGACGCCGGGCGCATCCGGGGGCACGGTGATCTGGGCGGCGCGCGCGTCGGGGTCCTGGCGGGAACGACGGGCGAGGCGCGCCTGCTGGCGTTGACCGATCTCGCGAATTCCGCCGGCGTTTTGGCGGCGGGTGCCCGCGTCCGCACGCCGCGCGGGGAGGCGCTCGCCGACGGGAGCGCGGCCTACGCCATCCGCGCCTCGGGCGCGTCGCCCCTCCTTGCGGGGCGGACTTCCATCGAGCCGCCCTCGGCGGACATGCCCCGGGTGGTCTATCTCGGCGCGAAACTCGGCGAGACGGAGTTCCTGGCGGCCCTGCGCGAGGGGCGGGTCGACGCGGTGGCGCGGGGCGAAATCGGCAATCGCGACGCGGCACACGCCTCGGGCGGCGCGTTCGCGGTCACGGCCCTGGATCCCGAGGCCGAGTACGGCGGCTTCGCCCTCGCCGCGCGCGACGCCGCCTTGGCCGCCTGCATCAGCCGGAAATTAGAGTGGCTGACCGACGGGCGGCGCATCGGCTACCGGCAGTGGCGCGCGGACCCGTCCGTATTCATGCGCCGCGCCCGGATGTGGCGGATGAAGCCCGGCCGATAGGGGAGGCATCGCTCCCTCTTCGGCCGCATTGAGCCCTCCCTTCGCGGTTGGTCGAACTATCCTTTTGTAGGGGCTGCATACATGCGGCCCGCATGCCGCAAACCGAAAGGGTCGCATAATATGCGACCCCTACATGCGAGCGGCGACTTCCCCAGGCGGATTTGATTTTCACGAGAGAGTGCCGCGCAGGGGACGGCGAGAAAATGGCCCCATTGTTTTCCGGCGACGAACCGGCGTATCATCCGGTCAATTTTCGAGTGAACAAGACAAGAGGAGGTTATCCCGCGAACGACGGGACTGCCATTCACGATATGGATGGAGAGGACGAAGCCGAACCCCGGGAAAAACCATCCGAGGTTTTCAGGCGATATTTCGGCCCTGAGCACGGCGTCGAACTGCCGCCGCGCGTCCGCTACGGCTATCGTCCGCTCGAACTGGACGATGAGGATGAGCCGTAAGCGAGCCGCGAAACTTCTCATACGCCTTGGCAGCCACTTGCCAAGCCTTTTCGGCCCCGTTCACCAAAGGAGGGAGCCATGATCTTTCAGAAGTGGGACGACATTCCCAAAATGCGCATCATCCACGAGAACATACCGCCCGAGAGCGTCATCGAACTCCAGATGATCGTCGGCGAGAACCAGACGCTGGCGCTCTGGACGTTCTCCGAAGGCTCCGAGGTCGCTTCTCACAAACACCCCCACGAGCAGATGTCCTTCATCCAGCGGGGGCGCTTTCTGTTCCGCGTCGAGGGCGAGGAGGAGCGCGAAGTCGGCGCGGGCGAGGTGGTGGTGTGCAAATCGAACGTCGAGCACTGGCTGAAAGCCTTGGAGGACGGTTCCCAGGACCTTCAGATCTTCAGCCCCCGGCGGGACGACCTGCTGGAGTTTAGAGGGGCGTACATTCCTGTGTGAGGGGCATCTATCACAAATCAGTGAACTTGAGGAAGCGAAAGTAATCCTGTTTACTGTCTTCCCGGAGAGTCACGATACGGTTTGCCTGCAGATTGCAAAGCGATGCCCGTCAGGTCGAGACGGCACGCACGATTTGCCTGGGCAGCCGCCCGTCAATGAACAACAGCCCCAGCCCGATTGTTGCGGCGCCGATGAGTTGCTGGATGAATATCGGCTCGCTCAGGAACAGGTTCCCGAGAAGCAGCGCCGTCACGGGCAACAGCAGCGTCACCAGCATGACGTTGCTTCCGCCGGCGCGCGCGAGTATCTCGAAGAACACGAGATAGGCGATAGCCGTTCCGAACACGGCGAGACCGACGAGCGCCAGCCAGGTGCCGGCGCTGGGAGACGGGAGCGCCCAGGGCCGATCGACGACCGAGACGATCACGATCATTATCATGGTCGAGGAGAGAAGCTGGCAGGCCGCTGCCTTGAGCGGTGGCACATTCCTCAGATGTCGTCGTCCCCAAAGAGCAGCGAATCCATAGCTCAATGCCCCGGCGAGGCATAGTCCAATCCCCAGGAGATGGGCGTCGGCCGCTGCGCCATCGGACCCGCTGATGATCGCCACTCCCGCAACGCCCAGCAGCACACCGGACATGCTGTTCAACGTAATGCGTTCCTCACCGAACGAAGCCATCACGATAGCAGTGAACAGCGGCGTCGTGCCATTGATGATCGATGCGAGACCGGAGCTGATCATGGTCTGCCCCGAGGTCAACAAGATAAACGGCACCACGTTGATGAGCAGGCTCATCACGAGAAACGGCGTCCAGACGCGGAAACCGCGCGGCAGGGAATGCCCCATCATCCGGAATGGAACGAGGAGAACAAGCGCCGCGATGCCTACACGCGCCAGAACGATGGTCAATGGCGGCAGTTCGGTTACCGCGACGCCTATGAAGAAGAATGCGCTGCCCCAAAGAACCGACAGCAGCACAAGCAGACTCCATTCAACACTGTTCATCGCCTTGGGTTCTTGCGCCAATAGTCTCGCTCCCATCTCACTTGCGTCCGCCGGAGAGAAACACGAACGGACATTGTGTGCTCGTCGAGTCGTTTGGTTTGCAGGCGGCCACGTAGCGTCCGCAAGCAGCAGGCTGTCTTCTCGGATGATGGAACGCCGGGGCTTTCGGACATTACCACATCAGGGCCACGTGAATATAATCCGCATGGGGCTGCAGCCTGGGAAATCCATTTTTGCGTGGTTTCAGCTTTATCGGCCAAATGCGCGCATGCTCACGCGATTTCGTTCTATGGTGAAGTGAGCGGCCGAACAAAGCATCGACAAAACTTATCGTGTAGAATAGCCATCTCCACGCATCTCACGCGATTTTTGGAAAATGGGAGACTCTCCATGCTCCGTCGTTTGATATTCATCGCTCTTATCGCCTGCCTGTGGGCCTCCCCCGCGCTCGCCGCGCCCCTTCACGACGCGGCGATCAGGGGCGACGCGGCGCAGATCAAGGCCCTGCTCGCGGGCGGGGCGGACGCGGACGCGCGGGACCGCCTGGGCATGACGCCGATATTTTATGCGGCCATCAAGGGCAGCGCCTTGAGCGTAGAAGCCCTGGCCGCCGGCGGCGCGGACTTGAACGCGAGGGACAAGATCGGCAAGGCCCCGCTCGACTGGGCGGCGTTCCGAGGGCACGGAGCGGCGGTGGCGGCGCTGATTCGCGCGGGTGCCAAACCCGACGGGCGGGACAAGGCGGGCCTGACGGCGCTTCACGGAGCGGCGATGAAGGGAAGCGCGGCGGGAGTCGAAGCCCTGCTCAAAGGCGGGGCGGACGTGAACGCGACGGGCGCGAACGGGTTGACGCCGCTTCACGTGGCGGCCGGAAACGGGCGCGCCGAGGCGGTGAAGGTTCTCCTCAAAGGCGGCGCGAAGCTCGAGGCCAAAGACGCAAAGCACTGGAAGACCCCGCTGCATTGGGCGGTATTCGGGGGAGGGGTCGCGGCCACTCAGGCTTTGCTCGATGCGGGGGCGGACGTGAACGCGAAAGACGCCCGCGCGCAGACGCCCCTGAGAGCGGCCCGGTTCCGCCTGAAAGCGCCGGGCTCGAACAAGGCGCCGTTTCAACGAATCATCGAGGTCCTGAAAGCCCGCGGCGCCAAGGAGTGAGGGGCGGTTCCGACCGATAAGGGGTTGTTGAAAAAGCCTCCTTTTTAGGGGGTAGAGAGGACACCCCTCTCGACTTTGTTCGTCATTCCGGCGAAAGCCGGAATCCAGAAATGCCCCACGCGGGACATTTCACCTTGTCTTTTCGTTTTTGTTCTTCGCCTTTTCCTATTCGAGGGGTGAAGGCATGAAAGACCGGATCTCATTAATCCTCATCGGCTCTGGATTCCGCATTCTCTTCCTCATCGGGCGAGAATGATTGCCGGAATGACGATCAAAACCGCAAATCCTCCCTTTTCGAGCGAGAATGACGTCGCAATGAGGGGTGCGGATCCCTTCTTGCCTGCAATCGCTCCCGCATTGGTCGCGATTGACCTTCGATACGCCGCTACGCGGCTACTCAGGGTGAGGTCGGTATGGCGGCTGCCTGGATCGAGAGAAAACAGCCCCCTCATCCCGAGCAGGCCAGGCAACGCATACCGACTCCTCCTCATCCCGAGTAGGCCCGAAGGGCCGTATCGAGGGAGGGGGAAGGCCCTCGATTCAGGGCGGTGAGCGAACCGGAAACCCCTCCTCGCTCGGCCGATTCCTCCCTCATCGGCCGGAATGACGGCCAGAAGCCGCGATGCTCCAGTCAGGTTTGATTCCAGGAACGGCGCGATGCGCGTTTTTCGTGGATTCGAACCCTCTTTGCGATATACTGATGCGGAATTGCTCGAATCGCTTCCGGGCGCCGCGCGCCCATCACGTATCGCTTGCAGGCTCTCCGGACGGGAGCCGGAAAGGAGTCCGAAATGAGCAGAGGAGTGTTTTACGGGCTGTTCGCTTTCGTCATGGCGGCGTCTCTGGCGCTGGCGGGGTTTGCGCAAGGAGCCGAGAAGAAGATGATGAAAGATGGCGTCTGGTTCATCGAGCCCAAGGACGGCGCGCAGGTGACGAGCCCCGTGAAGGTCGTGATGGGCATGAAGGGCATGACCATCAAGCCCTCGGGCAAGGTGGTGAAGGGGACGGGGCATCACCACATTATGATCAACAGAGGTCCCATGCGCAAAGGGAAGGTGATTCCGACCGACGACATGCACCCGCACTACGGCAAGGGGCAGACGGAAGCGTCTCTCAAGCTCGCGCCGGGGGATTACAAGCTCACGATGCAGTTCGCAGACGGCCTGCACCGCTCCTTTGGCCCGAAGTGGGCGGCGACCATCTCGATCAAGGTGGTGAGCGGCAAGTAGGTTCGATTGCCGGAAAGTGTGAAAAGGAGCCCGCAAGCTGAGACGCGAAGTCGGCGGATTCGGAACGCTCATCGGCCCCTTCGTCGGCGCGAGCTTCGTCCATTACCTCAACGATTTTCCGGGCGAGTACACCGAACGGGCGATCCTCGTCATCGGCCTGTTCTTCATCATCACGATTCTGCCGGCGCCCAGGGGCATCGTCGGCTCGATCATCGAGGTGTGGCGGGTTTGGCCCGGAGCCGAAAGCGAGGAGTAATCCGCCCTTCCTGAGCGCAGTTGTTGAAAAGGCCCCTCGCCAGGTAGAGGGGCTTTGCTTTTTCTTGCCCCCCTGACAAGGGGGGTAGGGGGGGTTGCCTTTA
>JAPOYD010000140.1 GCA_026706735.1 Nitrospinota bacterium
ACAACCCCGATGGCGGATTCGTGGAGTATTACTTCGACAACCCGGACGACCCGACCGACGACTTCAACACCCTCAAGGTGAGCTTCGTGCACCAGCACGTCTTTCAGGCCAGGAGGCCGGATGGGACCACGTTCGAATACCCGCTCATCTTCGGCGCGGGTATCTACGGAGAAGGAGGGGGCGTGCTGGCGCAAGGCTGCCCGCTCCCGGCGGGCGTCGCACCGAATCCTCTCGCCACTCCGAGCATCACGGCGGAGCAAGTCGAGGCGGGCACAGCCGACATCAGCGATTTCACTCTGACCGCGAAGCGATATATGGAGAGCGTCCAGAGAGGGCCGGAACTGGCGCACAACGCTTGCGTCGTCAGGCAGGAGGGACCCTGGAAATCCGGCTCCACCTATCTCACGACCATTTCCACTGATGGAAGGGTGTTCTTTCACGCGGCCAGGGCGGCTTTGGGCGGCAGGCCGCTCAAGCCCGCCGTTTGGGGGGCGATTGCCGCAGCGACGGGCGCTGCCGCATTGCGCACGACAGGAAACTTCGGCAACCCGAACGGCGGCGCCTTGCCGACGCAGATCGGCGGCGGCTACGCCGTCGGCTTCCAGCGTGCGGGCGCCAGGCCGCTCATACTCGTCGCAGGCCTCGATATCGGGGAAGCACACCTCGACACGGAGACCATCGACCCAGGCGACCCGACAGTACGGGCCGACCAGGTGGTGGACCGTGAAACGCTCAAGACCTTCGTGAAAGAGGCGAGGGATTACGTCCTGACCACGTTCCGCTCGGAAGGCCGCGCCGCTTTCTCGCAGGTGAAGAGCGTCTTGAGGGATCCGAACGGACCCTGGAGGCACGGCCCCGTTTATCTCTTCATCATGGAGCCCACCGGCTACACGATTTTCCACGGCGCGTTCCCGGATAAATTCGAATTCCGCAGACCCACGGATACCCTGAGAGACCAGGTGACCAATCGGCTCATCCTGCCGCAGATCATCCGCACAGCGACTACCAGCGAAGACGGCGGATTCGTCCAGTATTATTTCGACAACCCCGATGATCCGAACGACGATTTCAACACGCTCAAGGTGACCTATGCGGTCCAGCACGTCTTTGAGACACAGTTAGCGGACGGGAGCACTTTCCGATACCCGCTCATCTTCGGCGCCGGCATCTACGGCGACCCGAGCACGGTGGCGGAGGACGTCTGCCCGCGGCCGGCGGGTCTTGCCGATAACCCACTCGCCGCACCTGGCGCAACCGCGGCTCAGGCGGCGGCGGGCGGCGACAATCTTCGCACCTTCGCGCTGGCGGGAAGGGACTATTTCAACAGCATCACGACGCCGCAGGAGTTGGCCTACGCCGGGTGCCTCGTCAGGAACGAGGGACCTTGGAAATCCGGCGCCACCTACATCTCCGCCCTGACGCTCGACGGCAGGGTGCTCCTGAACGGGCAAGATATGTCGACCGGAGGCAGGCCGCTCCAGGACGCGGTTTATGGGGGCATTCTCGGCGCGCTGGGGATCGATCTCAGGGATCCGAGCACCATACCTGCCCAACTGGGCCAGGTGTTCGCAAATCGCGCTTTCCCGAACGCGGACGGCGGCGCTTTGCCGGGAGGCGGCTACGCCGTGGGGTACTTCGGCACCAATATCCCCTACATCCTGCTCGCAGGCGTGGACCTTCAGGAAGCCCACTTCAAGGAGGATACCGTCGACCCCGGCGACCCGGACGTTAGCGCCGATGAGGTGGTGGACCGCGCAACGCTCAAACGATTCGTGGACGGGGCGATTGACTACCTGCTGGAGCTCTACCGGACGAAACCCGCCGAAGCCATCGGAATCGCGAGAAGCGTTCTGAGACGGCCGCCCTGGAGAAGCGGCCCCACCTATCTCTTCGTGATGGAAGAGAGCGGCTACACGCTCCTGCACGCCGGGTTCCCGGACAGGTTCGAGTTCCAGACGCCGACGCAAACCTTGCGAGACGAGGTGACCGGCGATCTCATTTTGCCGCAGATTATCGAGGCGGCGAAAGGGGGAGGCGACGAAGGCGCCTTCGTGCAGTATTACTTCGACAATCCGGACGACCCGGACGACGATTTCAACACACGCAAGGTGACCTACGCACGCCTGTTGACGTTCTCCGTTCCGGGAGCCCCGCCTGTCTCCTACATCATCGGCGCGGGCATCTACGGGGATGAGGGCGTGGTGTCGGAGGAGAGCGTGGCGGCGGCGAGGGGCTGGCTGGCGCGTTTCGGCCGCGCGGTGGGAAGCCAGGCGGTGGAGATGATCTCAAGCCGCCTGAACGCACCCGCGCCGGGCGGGGCGAAGATGACGCTCGGCGGCCAGACCGTGAAACTCGATGCGGACCCGGAGCGCTATCTGTCGAAAGAAGACGTGGGCTTCGCCTCGCGCGCGCATCATGGAATCGATCCGCTCAGCCTCTCGCGCGCGAGAACCGCGAACCGGCTCACCAATGGGGAGGAGGATTCCACAAGCTCCTACCGTGAGATGACGATGACCCAGCTTCTCTCGGGCGCTTCGTTCCACCTGGCCTCGACCAAGGAAGCCGCGGAGGCGGCGGGCAGCAGGTGGTCCATCTGGGGCCGCGGCGCGCAGAGTTCGTTCGAGGGCGGCGGAGAGGCCGCCATCGAGGGCGACGTAACGACGGCCATGCTGGGCGTGGACTACGAGAAGGGCAAGCTGCTCGCGGGCGTTGCGCTCTCGCGCGCAAGCGGCGATGGGGGCTTCCAGAACGAGGGGCGCAGCGAGCTGGAAGCGACCCTCACGAGCGTGCATCCCTATCTTCGCTACGAGGCGAGCGAGCGGCTCTCGTTGTGGGGTATCCTGGGTATGGGCCAGGGCGAGATGACGCTCGACGAGACTGATAGCGAGAGCGGGCAAAAGTACGAGACCGACATCGATATGCGCATGGGCGCGTTCGGCGTTCGCGGAGAACTCACGAAGGTGAGCGGATTCGACCTGGCGGTCAAATCAGACGTCCTCCTGACGCAGATGGACTCGGACGCGAAGGACGGGCTAGAGGCCATCTCGGCGGAGTCGAGCCGCCTCCGCGTGTTGCTCGAGGCCTCGCGCAAGGTCGCCATGGAGGGCGGCGGGACGTTCCGGCCTTCCGTCGAGGCGGGCCTGCGCCACGACGGCGGCGACGTGGATGAAGGCCTGGGCGTCGAAGTGGGCGGCAGCTTGCGCTTCACGAACCCGGGAATGGGTCTGACGTTCGAGGTGAAAGCGCGCGGGCTCATCACGCACGAGGAAAAAGACGTGAGCGACTGGGGAATCGGCGGCATGATCCGCATTGCCCCGGGCAAGGCGGGCCGCGGCCTCGCGCTCATCGTGGCGCCCTCTGTGGGCGAGACGGCGAGCGGCGCCACGCGCCTGTGGGGCATCAAGGACGCCTCGCGTCTGGCGAAAGAGGAAACCGAGGACCTGGACCCCCGCGTGCGCGCGGAAGTGGGCTACGGACTGGACGCCTGGGGCGGTCTGCTGACTCCCTACGCGGGTCTTTCGGTGTCGGATAGCGGGAACGGAACCTACCGCCTGGGAAGCCGCTTCAAGATGGGCGAACGCCTGAGCATGAGCCTGGAAGGCGACGTGCGCGAGCGCGTGAACGCCGATCCCGTGCACGGCGTGGCGCTTCGCGGCTCCCTGCGCTGGTAGGCTAGAAGGAAAATTCCGTAGGGGCCGTTCTTCTGAACGGCCCCTACGCAGCAAGACAACAAACATTTGCAGGGGCGGCCTCCCACGGGGGTCGCCCCTGTTTCCTCTTGGAGGGATCACTCCCCCCTTGAGGGGGAGTCAGTGAGCTGAGGGCGTAAGCCCGAAAGCGAACTGGTGGGGGGTATTATTCGGAATGGCGCAAAACGAGATTCACCCCCCACCGAATCGGCCTTCGTCCAAAGGACTCGGCCTCTTCGACTCCCCCTCAAGGGGGGAGTGAAATTCGGTGCGCTCCTTCTGTGGACTTCTTCAACAGCCCCCCGTCAATCGTGTTTGATCCGCGGCGACACCCCTCTCATCCCGAGTAGGCGCGCCCGCGCGCCATATCGAGGGACGCGCGCCGCGAGAGACTGCCATTGGTTTTGTAGGGGCGGTTCGCGAACCGCCCCTACGGGATGATGGCAACCAACAAGTAAGGACAGACACGGAGACCTACCCCTGCCATTACGAACGCTCCTCATCCCCCGCTTCCAGATTTTTCCACCACACCCACCACCGCCGGTCTCGCGCAGCGAAAGCCCACCCCGTGGTTTGACTCATAGGGCGCGTAGCCTGTGCGAAAAGCCGAGCGCATCAAAAAGCGGCTGTTGAACCACGAGCCCCCGCGCAGCACTTTCAGGCTGCCCGCGCCGGGGCCTTTCGGGTTTTTCTCCGGCATGTGCGCGTAGAAATTCCCCCGGTACCAGTCCGCCACCCATTCCATCGCGTTTCCCGCCATGTCCATCGCGCCGTAGGGGCTCGCACCCAGCGGCCTGCTCCCCACGCTCCAAGTGGCGAACCCCTTGCGGCAGGAGGGGATCACGCCGCCCATGACGGCCCGCGCGCACGTCGCGCGCTCATCCCCCCACGGGTAGATGCGCCCGTCCGCCCCGCGCGCCGCCTTCTCCCACTCCGCCTCAGTGGGCAGGCGCCGATTCACGCGCGCGCAATAATCGCGCGCCTGAAACCAGGTGACGCCCACGACGGGTTGGTCGGGCTCCTCGAACGAGCCCGCGTAGCGATCGACCGGCGTGAAGAACTTGCGGAAGCGCCGGTTGGTTACCTCGTATTTGTCGATGTAGAAGGCTTTGAGGAAAATACGGCGTCGCGGCGTTTCGTTGTCACCGAAGATGTAGCCGCCCGGCGCGGAACCCATCACGAACTCGCCCGCGGGAACGAGGAGCAAAGGTGCGCCGTCGAGTCCGGTGATTCGCCTGGGAAGCTCCGCACCTTGCGCTTCGCCCGCTGACGCCGCCGTCAGTGCGAGCGCGAGGAGAGAGGTGAGCAGAACGCGTTTTTTGAGATCTCGAATCATCTGGAACGCTCACAAGGCGAAATGTTCTCCATCTGTCCGATTATAACCTGTAGGGGACGCATATATGCGTCCCTTTGCCGGGTCCGACAAAAAAGGCTGGGCCGCATGTATGGGGTTGTTGAAAAAACCCTTGCGGGAGACTTTGCGATTATTGTAGCGCGACCTGTCGCTACGGTAAGCGGTGCTTTCTTCTTGGAGCCGATAACGAATTTGGTTTTCGTTCGTCATTCCGGCGAAAGCCGGAATCCATTTGCGGGTGCGGGTGAATGAAAGACGGCGTTTCATTCCCCGCTGATGCGCGGGAATCCTGACGAAAGGCAAAAGGCATAAAATGGATTCCGGCTTTCGCCGGAATGACGGTGAACACTCTCGATGGGGGCCTTTTCAACAACCCCGCATACGACCCCTGCCAAGGCTTCTCACCCCGCCACTTTCTTGTTGCAATTCCCCGCCCCGCCTTCTAGGATATTTCCCGCTGGAGCGCACCCGCGCCATAGACTCGTCACCCTTCAAAATACGAGGATAGAAGAGTGAAAACCGCACTGACTCTCATCGCCACCCTATGTATTTTCCTCATCGCGCAGGCGGCCCATGCCGCGCGCGGGGCCGACGGGCATCTGCGCATCATCTACTGGCAGGCGCCCTCCACCATGAACCCATACCTCTCGGGCGGCACCAAGGAGATAGAGGCCGCATCGCTGGTCCTGGAGCCCCTCGCGCGCTACGACCAGAACGGGAACATGAAGCCCTGGCTCGCGGAGCGTGTTCCCACGCTGGAAAACGGCGGCGTGTCGAAGGATTTGCGCGCCATCACCTGGAAGCTCAAGGGCGGCCTCAAGTGGGCCGACGGAACGCCGCTGACGGCCAAGGACGTGGTCTTCACATGGAAATACTGCACGCATCCCCAGGGGGGGTGCTCCCAGAGCGAGAAATACAACGACGTCAAGAGCGTGGAAGCCCTGGACGCGCGAACGGTGCGCGTGACCTTCGGCGTCGCGAAACCCTTTCCCTACGGGCCGTTCGTCGGCGCGCAGGCCCCTATCATCCAGGCGGCGCAGTTCGCCGACTGCCTGGGCGCCAAGGCGCCGCGCTGCACCGACGCCAACTTCAAGCCCGTGGGCACGGGGCCCTTCTCCGTGGCCGCGTTTCGCCCGAACGACGTCATCTCCTTCGTCGCCAACAGCAACTACCGCGACCCGGCCAAGCCGGCCTTCGCGCGGGTGACCTTCAAGGGAGGGGGCGACGCGGCGGCGGCGGCCCGGGCGGTGCTGGAGACCGGCGAGTTCGACTACGCCTGGAACCTGCAGCTCGCCCCCGACGTGCTGGCGAACATGAAAAAGGCGGGCAAGGGGGTGGTCATCTCCTCGTTCGGCACGCTCGTCGAGCGCATCGTCGTGAACCTGACGAACCCCGCTCCCGGACTCGGCAAGGAGCGCTCCACCGCCAGGCACCCGCACCCGTTCCTCTCGGACCCGAGCGTGCGCAAGGCGCTCTCGATGGCGATCGACAGAAAGCTGCTCGTCGAGATCGGCTACGGCCCCGCCGGGCGGCCGACGTGCAACATCCTCCCCGCCCCCGCCATCTACAAGTCCACGGCCAACGACGGCTGCCTGAAACAAGACATCCCCGGCGCGAACAAGCTGCTTGATGAGGCGGGCTGGAAGCGCGGGCCGGGCGGCGTGCGCGCCAGGAACGGCGTGAAACTCTCGATTCTCTACCAGACTTCCACCAACGCCGTGCGCCAGGATTTCCAAGCGCTGATAAAACAATGGTGGTCCAAGATCGGAGTGGAGACGGAACTTCGCAACATCAGCGCCTCGGTGTTCTTCGGCGGCGACCCGGCGAGCGGCGACACGTTCCAGAAATTCCAGGCCGACGTGCAGATGTACGCCAACAACTTCGACGGCACGGATCCCGAATCCTACATGGCGAACTGGGCGTGCAAGGAAGCGCCACGTCCCGAAACGCAGTGGCAGGGCAACAACGTGCCTCGCTACTGCGACCCCGCCTACGACGCGCTCATCGCCAAGATGGCGCGCGCTGGCGCCCTCAAAGAGCGGGCCCGCCTCGCCAAGGCCATGAACGACATGATAGTGCAGGCCTACGTGATCATCCCGCTCGTCGACCGGGGACGCGTATCGGCCCACGCCAAAACGCTGGGCGGCGTGGTTCTGAACACCTGGGATTCCGAGCTTTGGAACATCGCCGACTGGCGCCGCGTCAAATAGGCCCGCGCGCCGCTTAGGACTATCGAGGCATACGGGCGATGGGAACATACACGCTCAGGCGGCTGCTGTTCGCCGTTCCCACGCTGCTCTTCATCAGCCTCGTCATATTCCTGCTCTTGGACCTCGCCCCCAGCGACCCCACGGCGAACCTGCCCCTCACGATTCCGCCCGAGGTGCGCCAGAAAATCCGCGAATCCCTAGGGTTGGGCCAGCCCATCCACATCCGCTATCTGCTGTGGTGCAAGCAGTTTTTCATCAACGAGCCGCTGAACGTGGTCGAAGCCCTGCTGGGTTTCTCGGGCGATTCCGAGCGGCTCCGCGTGCTGAGCTGGCAGACGCGCTCCCCGGTCGTCGACCTCATCGTGGAACGCCTGCCACAGACCCTGTGGGTCGTGGGACTCTCCTACGTCATCGGCGTTCTCATCGCGATACCCATCGGCATCTTCTCCGCCTACCGGCAATACAGCTGGTTCGACCAGATAGGCACCTTCGTCTCCACCGTGGGATTTTCGGTGCCGACGTTTTTCACCGGCGTACTGCTGATCGTGGTGTTCTCGGTAGGGCTCGGCTGGTTTCCCTCCATCTACGACACCACGCACCGCGTGACGGACTGGAGCAGCTTTCTCGTTCAGGCGCGGCAGATGGCCATGCCCGTCTTCGTGCTCGCTCTCTACAACGCGGCCCAGATCGCCCGCTTCATGCGCGCCTCCATGCTCGAAAACCTGGGCCAGGACTACGTGCGCACCGCCCGGGGCAAGGGCTTTCACGAACGAAGGATCCTCTTCGTCCACGTGCTGCGCAACTCGATGATCCCCGTCGTCACCATCATCGCGCTCGGCGTGCCGCAGGTGTTCGGAGGGGCGATCATCACCGAACAGATTTTCAAGGTGAACGGGCTGGGGCAGCTGCTCATCGTCGCCATCCAGGGGGGAGACCTGCCGACCGTACAGACGCTGACCTTCATCTTCGCGGGGCTGATCGTGGCGTTCAACCTCGTCGCCGACATCCTCTACGGGGTTCTGGACCCCACCATCCGCTATGACCAGCGCTAGGCGCGGGGCATGGGCGCAGTTCCGCACCCACCGGGGGGCGGTGATAGGGGCGGGAATTCTGCTCGTCGCAGCGTTGGCCGTAGTGTTCGGCCCCCATCTGTGGAGCATCGACCCCCACCTCATCGACATCCGCGCGCGCAACCAGGGCATCAGCTTCGCCCACCCCCTCGGCGCCGACCGCCTGGGCCGCGACACCCTGGCGCGTATGTTGGCGGGCGGGCGCGTCTCGCTCGCGGTGGCGGGCGCCGCCATGGGCCTGGCCCTCTCTCTGGGCGCGGTGATCGGCGTGGCCTCGGGCTACTTCCGGCGGCTCGACGGCCCGCTCATGCGGCTGACGGATCTCTTCCTGGCGCTTCCGCTCCTGCCCCTTCTGCTCGTGATCATCGCGCTGTTCAGAGACGCGCTGCGCGCCGCCTTCGGGCCCGAGACCGGCATCTTCATCCTGATCGCCTCGGTCATCGGACTGACCTCCTGGATGAAGACCGCCCGCATCGTGCGCGGAGAGGTGCTCGCTCTTAAAGAGCGCGAATTCGTCCTCGCCTCGGGCGCGGTGGGCGCGCCGGCGGGGCGCATCATCTTCCGCCACATCCTGCCGGGGGTCGTCTCGCCCATCATGATCTCCGCAGCGCTCGGGGTGGGCGACGCCATCATCACCGAATCGGCGCTCTCGTTCCTGGGGCTGGGCTTTCCGCCGGATTTCCCCACCTGGGGGAGGCTGCTCTACGATTCGACCGATTACCTCCAGCAATACCCCGGGCGCGTTCTCTGGCCCGGCCTCGCGATTTCGCTCACCGTGCTCAGCATCAACTACGTGGGCGACGGGCTGCGCGACGCGCTCGACCCCCGGTCGCGGGGATGAGCGCCGCCCGCTTTCGCGCCCTCTCGCCAGCGAGCCGGAATGCGCTCCCATCCTTGCGCGGGCGGGCGACCTCTGGCACGATTCGGCTTCGGCGGAACGCTCTCAAAACATGACACCGCGCCGGCCCGGAGGCTACTCCCGGCGGCCCTTTGCACAGGAACACCGACATGGCTGAAAACGAAAACGTTTTCTTCATCTGCCCCGCGTGCGGGAAAACCGAACTGCCCCTCAATAGCTCGGACGACCCGAACGAAATTCTCTATATCCAGCTCGCGGAGATGGACACCTGCGATGAGGCGGCCAACGCGCAATTCGTGTACGGAGACTCGTTCACCAAGGGCTTCGGCGGCATGGTGCGCGACGTGGACGCGGAAGGCGAGGAGCGCGTGCGTTGGGTTCCCCCCAGAGCGGTGGTGGCGTATCACTTCGCGAGAAACGAGGAGCGAATCGGCCAGGCGGAGCCCATGAACGACTTCTACCCCCAGCCGCTCTACCGCAACCTCTCGAAGGGGGACGGGGTGGAGAACATATTCGTCGCCATGGCGTTTTTGCCCCACAACGAATCCATGACACCCGAGATGCGCGCGCAGGGGGAGGCTCTCGCCAAGTCTTTGGGGTAAGGGTTGTTGAGAAGTTCCTGGGAGGGAAAAGGCAATCCCCTTAGAAAGGGAAACGCCATATAGTCAACCCCCCCTACCCCCCCTTGTCAGGGGGGCAAGAAAAAGCAAAACCCCCTCTGCCCGGCGGGGGCGCATCGCCTTTTTATACCCCCCTGACAAGGGGGGGTAGGGGGGGTTGCTTTTCCAGTCGAGAGGGGCATTTCCTTTACCCCTGAAAAGGGGACTTTTTCAACAACCCCTTCAGGAACACCTAATCCCCGCCCAGCAGGCGGTTGTAGATCCAGGCCAGGATGGTGAAGAAGAAAAAGCCTATCGCGAACCCCCAGGCCGCCCCGATGATCGCGCCCGGATAGGTGGGGGAAACGCCCGGGTAGAAATCGGCTATCAGCTTCAGCATATCCCCGCCCACGCCGAACAACGCGCCCAGAAAGGCGTAGAGAAAAAACATGGCCCCGTAGATGATGCCGGCGGCCAAGCCGAATTTCACAGCGTCCAGTTTCACGTCGAATCTCCCTGATGGCGTGGAAATGCGCATCTACATACGCTATTCAATATAGGCTCCATGAAGCATCCCGGCAAAATCACTCGCGAGCCCCCGGTGGGGGGCCGCCCGCATTCATTCCGGATGGGCGCCTCGCCCGTCCCCAGACAGGAGGTCGGTTTGATGAGCGAAGAAACACGCCTCGAGAGAGGACTCAGAACCCGCGCGAGAATCTTCGGCGAAGAAGGAGAGGAGAGGCGCCAGGCATTCGCGGAGGCGAGCCCCGCGTTCGCGCAGTTCGTCACCGAATCCGTGTACGGCGATCTCTACGCGCGAGACGGCATCGACGACAAGACGCGCGAAACGGTGATCCTCTCCGTCCTGTGCGCCCAGGGACGGGACAGGGAGTTCGGCTACCACGCCAAGGCGGCGCTTCGCATCGGCATGACGAAAGAGGAAATTCAGGAGATCATCCTGATATGCGCGATCTATGCGGGCGCTCCCAACGCAGTGGGCGCGACGGACGAGTCGCTGCGCGTGTTCAAGGAGTTCGGCGTCTAGGCGCCCTGGTCGGGACCGAGGACGTTCCTGATCTTCTCGGCGAGCGCGGCCGTGATGAGCCTCGCCGCCTCCTCTAAAGGGGGCCGCATGCGCGCGCCCGCGGCGAAGGCGTGGCCGCCGCCTCCGAAGGTGCGGGCGACGTCGTGAATCTCCACCCGGCCCTTCGAGCGCATGCTCACGCGGATTCGCCCGTTTTCGAGTTCGGACAAGAAGGCGATGACCTCGACGGACTCTATCGAGCGGGGAACCGAAATGTATTCCTCCGTCTCGGAACGCGAGACGCCGAAGCGATCGAGTTCCTGCGCGCTCAGGGTGAACCAGGCGAGGCGTCCCCCGCAGTCGAGCGCCATGCGGCTCATCAGCGTACCCAGCAGCTTCAGGGAGCCCGCGCCGTTCGATTCCCAGAAGATCGAGTAGGCCTCGCCGGGACTCGCGCCGAGCTCCACCAGGCGCGCCGCCCAGTTCAGCGTGCGTTTCGACGTGTTCGTGAAGCGGAACTGGCCCGTGTCGTAGACGAGTGCCGCCATGAGCGCGCGGGTGATGAGCAAGTCGTCGAACGGATAGCCCTCCTCGTCCAGATAATCCGCGATCATCTCGCCCACCGCGGCGGCACCCGCGTCGATGACGGAGGGGCAGTCGATGTTGTCCTCTTCCCTGATGTGGTGATCCACGACGGCCAGGGGAAGGCCGCTGTTCTTTACCGGCTCCTCGAGCCTGCCCAGGCGGCTCGCCTTGCCGGTGTCCAGGATGAGACACGCATCGAAGCGCTCCACCCAGTCCTCCTGCGCGAGAAGGTCCTCCCGCGATCGCACGAGGCCCTCCGGATCGAAGGGCGCGACGAATACGGGCGTCTTGTCCTCGGTGACGACGGTGGCGTGCTTGCCGATCGCCTTGAGGTAGCGGCTGAGGGCGACGCACGCGAGGAGGCCGTCACCGTCCGGACCGATGTGGGTGAGAAGCAGGAAGCGCTCGTGCTGTGCGAGGAAATCTCTTAAGGGCTGAAACCGGCTCTGACTCTTTTGCTCCGTGCTCATGCGCTTTCGCTGCTCATGAGGATGATTCCAGGCTCACGCGGTGAATCTGGCGCAAAACGTAGCTTCTGATCTCCTTCGCCGAAGGCGCATCGTCCGTGCGTTCGCCGCCGGTTATCACGCTTGCGAGCAGTTGCTCCACTACACCGCCGCAGGCCGCGCAATCCCCGTAGGGCCTGTCCATCGGGATGACGCGCTCCGCCCCGCAGTCGCGGCAGCGCAGCAGGTGCTTGGCGCCGGGGTGTTTGCCGCGCTTGGCGACAGCCTCGCCGTCCACCTCGACGATGTCCATCGAGAAATCGATCGTGGCCGCGGCGCTGACGGACGTGCCCACGCCGTAGCCGCCGTCCACCACGGGGTTGAGCTCCAGAATCTTCTCCTCGCTCAGCCCGCCGCTCACGAAGAGCTTCACGTGCGGGAAACCCGCGCGGTCGAGCTCCCAGCGGATCTCTTCCAGTATCTCGCGCAGATTCCCCCGCCTCGAAGCCGGTGTATCCACCCGCACGGCCGAGAGGCGATCCGTCAGCGCGCGCGCCGCCTCCAGGGTTTCGAACCGCTCATCCGCAAAGGTGTCCACCAGCGCGACGCGGCCCACTTCCGGCTCGATAACCTCATCGAACGCCTTGGCCGCGGGTACGAGGCCGCCCATGAGAATCACCAGCGCGTGGGGCATCGTGCCCGCCGCCGGAATCTCCAGAAGCTCGGCGCCCTTGACGAGGGCGACGCCGTCGCAGCCGCCGACGTAGGCCGCGCGCTCGACCATCGGCGCGATGGCGGGGTGCATCCTCCGCGCACCGAAACTCACGAGCTGCCTGCCCTCCGCCGCGATGCGGCATCTGGCCGCCTTGGTCGCGACCCCGCTCGCCTGGCACATCAGTCCCAGGATGGGGGTCTCCAGCCTGCAGAAATCGTTGTAGGTTCCCGTAATCTCCAGAACGGGCTGGGAGGGCCTGAAAACCGTCCCCTCAGGCACGGCGCGGACATCCACCGGGAATCCATCGAGAAGGCGCAGGATCTCTTCCAGACCCGTGAACACGCCCCAGCCCGAGGGAAGCGACTTGGCCGCGAACTCCGCGCGCACGTTCTTTCTGATGCCTTTTGCTTCGAGAATCTTGAGGGTTCGCTCGAAATAGACGTCCGTCACACGGCCTGAGCGGATGTCGTCGAAATCGGCGGTGAACAGACTCAAAAGAGGATTCCGCCAGGGAAGCCCGCTATTCGGCGGGCGCCGTCTCGGCAGGAGCTTCAGGCCGCATGTCCGCCTCCTGGTTTCTCAGGCCGAACAGCTTGCCCCAGGGCCTGGGGCCGGTGTAATTCACCTCTTTCTCCCAGACGTCGTAGAGGCGCTCTTTCTCGTAGACGAGATCGTCGCGGAAATAACCGGTCGTCTCGTACTGGTGGGTGTGGACGATGGACAAGGGCGTCGTGGGGCACGCCTCGGTGCATAGTCCGCAGTACATGCACCGCATGTAGTCGATGTAGAACTCCTTGGCGTACATCTCGCGGCCCTTGCCCGCCGTGACGATGGTGATGCAGTCGACCGGACAGGCCTTCTCGCAGTTCAGACAGCCGATGCAGAGCTCCTCGCCCGTCTTGAAGTCGCGCGTGAGTCCCAGAAATCCGCGAAAACGATCGGGAGGTTCCCAGCGCTCCGTCGGGTATTGAAGCGTGACGGGCTTTTTGAACATGTGCCGCAGCGTGGCGGACATGCCCTTCACGATGTCCCAGAGAAAGAATTTCTGTATACCCCTGGTGAACTCCATTCCCCTCTCCTCGCCTTGAACTCTAGGAAGCCGCCGCCGCGGCCTTCTTGGCCTCTTCCTGGGCTTCGAGATATTTCTCGGCCGCCACCGCCGCCGTCGTCGCGTCGCCCGACGCGTTGGTGATCTGGCGAATCAACTGGCTCCTGCAATCACCGGCCACGAACAGGCCCGGAACGTTGGTCTCCATGTTCTGGTCCGTGAGGATGAAACCGGCGTCGTCTTTCTCCACGTGATCTTTTATCAAATCCGTATTCGGAATAAAACCGATGAAAACGAAAAGGCCCGTGGCGTCGATCTCCTGCGTCTCGTCCGTCTTCACGTTCCGGATGCGCAGCTTCTTCATCTCCCGGTCATCGCCGATGACTTCTTCGGGCACGTAGTCGGTGATGATCTCGACTTTCGGGTTCTCGCGAATCTTGTCCACCAGGACAGCATGGGCGCGGAACTGATCGCGGCGGTGGATGATGTAGACCTTCGTGCCGTACTTCGTGAGGAACTGGCCCTCCTCCACGGCGCTGTTCCCGCCGCCGATTACGGTGATGACCTCATCCTGGAAGAACGCGCCGTCGCACAGCGCGCAGTAGCTCACGCCCTTGCCGGCGTATTTCTCCTCGCCCGGAATGCCGAGCTTTTTCGGATACCCGCCGGGCGTATAGATAACGGCCCCGCAGCGGCGCACGCCCATGTCGGTCGTGACGATGAAATCATCTCCATCCTTTTTCACCTCGGTGACTTCTTCCATCTCGATCTTGAGGCCGAACTTCATGGCGTGATCGGCAAACTTGGCCGCCAACTCCTGGCCGCCGACCAATTCGAAGCCCGGATAGTCTTCCACGTGTTCGGTGTTCAAAATCTCGCCGCCCGGGGCGAGCTTCTCATAGCAGACCACGTTCAGCTTCGAGCGCGCCGTATAAAGCCCCGCCGTCAGACCGGCCGGTCCTGCGCCTATGATGATGATTTCAAAATCGCGTTCAGCCACTTCATATCTCCAGAACTAAGAACAGGCAAGAAATGAAACCGATTGGTCGGACCAAAACCGGGCAGATTCTAACACCCGCCCCATACCATGCCAACCCCGCATGGAGGTTTGACTCTTCCTCTACTCCACGGGCGAGAGGACGAATGCGCCGAACTCTTTTTCGAGACGCAGCCTTTTTCCGTCGTGCTCAACGACGGCGCCTGCGGGGGTATCCTCATCCACCGGGATGCGTTCACCGCAAACAGGGCATGAGACCATCTGCACGACGCTGAGCGCCTCCGCCCCTTCCGCCCGGCCCAGGCGGAATCTCACCCCCGCTCAGTTGCCGCAATCGATCAGGTCGCGCGGCTTCGCGTCCCACGGGACGGGTATCTTTTGCCCTCAGCCGGGGCAGGGGAGCGTCTTCCGCCTCCCGCTCACGCGGCGAGCCCCAAAAGCGCCTGAAGCTTCGCCCTGTCGAAGCCGACCACCTTCTCCTCGCCGATGAAAATCACGGGCGTGGCCCGCATGTTCGCCCGCCGGAAGAGTTCCTCCAGGGCTTCCTCGTCCTGATCGACGAGTTTTTCCGTGTACGCCACGCCGTGATGGGAAAGAAACTCTTTCACCGCCTTGCACGGCGCTCAGAACGTGGACGAATACACCGTCACTTCTGCTTCCGTCATCGTAAACCTCTCTTGAATTCAGTTTGAACTGCGCCGACGGCAGGGCGCGCTACATTCTCAATATCGCTCCGAGCGGGAATTTCCGCTACTTCGGCGTGTTCACCCGCTCGAGCAGGGCCGTCAGCTCCTTTATCCGGATCGAGTCGAGCCTCGATACGGCGTCCACAATCTCCCCGCGCAACGAGGCGTCCGCGTGCGCTTCGCTCAAGGCCTCGAACTTCTCGTTCACCGTCGCCCAGCTCATGGGGGTCGAGAAATGCCCCTCCCAGGTGGGCTTGTCCATCTTGTGGACGCTCCCGTCTTTTAACGTGATGGTGATGAGCACGGGCGACTGCGCGGGGTATCTGGCCGTCATCTCATCGGAGTTGGTGGTGCGCACTTTCTTTAACAGCGCCTGCACGTCGTCCGCTCGGATTCTCGCTTCCTCGTACTGGGCGGGCAGCACCTGCTCGTCGATGATGGCGGCCGAGAGCACGTAGGGGAGGCTGTGGTCCGCCGTCTCCTTGTTCAGCACGTGCTCGCGCGCGCCCGCCTTGCCCCCGCCCATGATGAAGTAGGCGCGCTCATAAATTCCGATCTCGACGTCCTCGATGTCCTCGGGACGGAAGCCGTGTTCGCGCTTCATGTCGATGACGCCCTCGATGGCCGTCTGGGAGTGAAGCCCCGCGTTGTAGCGCTTCACGCTGATCTCGAGCATCTTGCGCAACGATGTATCCGACCAGTCGACCTCGAACTCTCCCGTCACGGATTCGAAAACGCCCAGCGGGCCTTCCATCAGCAGGAGTTGCCCCGTCACCCCGCGCATGGCGAGAAACGTCGAGTGCACTCCGGTGTGGCAGCCCGCCGCATATGCGAAGCCCTTCCAGTGGGAGAGCTCGCCCGTGCGCGTGATGAGCAGGGGGTTCTGGCGCACGCCGCTGATCGCGACCGCGTTGGCCGTCTTCTCGGCGTCCAGTCCCAATGCGCGCGAGGCGCCCGCCGCCACGGCGTATGCGCCGGCCATCGGCTGGTCGAAGCCCCTTTTCTCATAGGGGGCGCTGTCGCAAAGGCGGCACTGCACCTCGTAGGAGAGGGCGAGGGCCGTCATGAACTCCTCCCCGCTCGCGTCGGCGTATTCGGCCGCCGCCATCACGGCGCCCGTGTTGTCGCTCGGGTGCGAGGTGGCGAGTTTGCCCATGAAGCCGTCGTTGAAATCGAGATAACGGATGAGCGAGGTGTTGTAGAACGCCGCGGCGTCGGGCGCCGTCTTGCCGCCGCCGATGAGCGTGCAATGCGCAGCACCTCCGAAATCATCCGCCTGCTCGCGCAGGTAGCGGACGGGGCCTTCGCCCAGCGAGCCGATGGCGCAGCCGATGGTGTCGACCATCAGGGTCTTCATCTGCGTGCGCATATCGTCGGTGAGGTCATCGAAACTGCTGTTCGCGGCGAACGCCGCAATCTGTTCCACAATCGTCATGCCATGCTCCTTCGTCGAACCGGATTTTGGTGGGGAAATCTTATCGCGCAGTTCGCCCGCCATCCCCGCGAGAGGGAACGCGCGCGGACTAGCCGCCGTTCAGCTTTCTGTATGCTCGCTGCATGATGAGCGCGTCGTATTCGAGCGCAGGACTCTCGCACACCACCCGGCCTTCGACGCCGAAATCGATGAGCGCGCGGAACAAATCCTTGTAATTCATATCCGACTCGTCGAGCTCCAGGTGATGCGCCTCGCCCTTGTCCGAATATGCGATGCCCGAGAGGTGGATGTGCATGTCCTTGAGAACGCCGTCGCCCATCTTGTTCTTCAAAAGTTCCAGTTGGGCGCCGAACTCGTCATACGTGTTGTGCGCCCCCGCCGAGCGCGCGTGGATGTGGGCGAAATCTATCGTGAAGCCGACGTTCTTGTCCTTCAAGGCTTCTCCCATCTCCGCGATATCCTCGAGCGAGCCGAACTGGGTGCCCTTGCCTGTCGTTTCCGGATCGAGGCGAACCGGACAACTCTCATCCTCCAGGATGTCGGCGAGCTCTCCTATCTGATTGCAGATGAAGTCGTAGACCTCTTTCGGGTCTCGTTTCTGGTAAAAACCCGGGTGAAAGCACGCCCCGTCCCCCCCGCACTTCGCCAGGGCGCGCGCGGTGTCGAGCACGCGCTTTCTGCTCGCCGCCACCTTTTCATCTTCCAGCGAATAGAGGTTCACGTAATAGGGACCGTGCGCGGTGATGTGAACGCCCGTCTCGGCCTGGGCGGCCCTCACCTCATCGCACGTCTCCTCGCGGATGCGCACGCCGTGGACGAACTCCATCTCGTAGACGCCGAGGCCCAGCTCAAAAAGCCTGCGCACCGCCGCCGGGTGGGTCTGCGGCTTGGTGGAGTGCGGAACCCCGCCCGTGCCGAAGAAAATCCTGTCCGCACGTTTGGGCTTCGCGTTCACGCTCAAGGGGCCGTCATAGGTTCTGCCTTTAGGTTTTTCCTTTGGAACCCCCGGCGCCCAGCCGCGAACGTCAGCCTTTGGCTTCGCCGCTTTCTTGGGGGCCGGTTTCTTTTTGGCCGCGGCTTTCGGAGCCGCTTTTTTCTTTTCCGGCACGCTCGTCCTCAGAAGATTCGTTGCGCGAAGGCGCTGTTTTTTTGTCGGATCGCTCTTTCAGGCGGTCGATGGCCCACTCTAGCAGATATGCGCGCATGCTGCGAGAAACCTCCCCTCAGAACTCAGGCGGCGGGCGCATCGCGGGGCGGCTCGCTCAGCCACTCGGCCATCTGGGCGAGAATCTCCCGCTTGCCCAGCCCCGTGTTCGCGCTGCAGAGAATCGGGCCGGACCACCGCCCGTACAATCCGCCGCCGTCGGTCATGGTCTTGACGAGCGCGTCCAGAACGCCCTTGCGCTCGTTTTTCTTCAGCTTGTCCGCCTTGGTCAGCACCAGGCACGCCGGCAGGTTCACCGCCGCGAGCCATTCGAGAAGGTGCAAGTCCATCTCCCGCGCCCCCCGGCGCGAATCGATGAGCACCACAACGCCCTGAAGCGTCTCGCGGTGTTCGAGATAGGTCTCGATCATGGGCCGCCAGCGGGCCCTTTCGGCAAGCGGCACCCGCGCGTAGCCATAGCCGGGCAGATCCACGAGGTTGAAGCGACCATCCACGCCGAAGAAATTGACGAGCTGCGTCTTGCCCGGCGTGGCGCTCGTCTTGGCGAGGCTCTTGCGGTTGGTCAGGAAATTGATGAGCGAGGATTTCCCCACGTTGCTCCTGCCCGCGAAGGCGATCTCGGGCAGATCCGCCCTCGGCCAGCCCGCCCGCTCGGCGGCGCTTTTGATGAACTGCGCGTTCTGGATTCTCATGCCGCAACCGTCAGGCCGAAACCCCCGCCGGGGGAGCGAATGCGTGAACGACGAGTCCCGTGCGTATCTTGGGATAGAAATAGGTGGACTTGTGCGGCATCTTGCCGCCGGCCTTGGCGATCTCGCACACCGACTCGATGGGCGTGGGATTGAGCAACAGGGCCACCGCACACTCGCCGCTCCTCGCGGAGGAGAGCGCCAGTTCCGGGTCGGGCGTGAAGGCGATGTCCCCTTCTTCATGAGAGGCCCCGAAAGCGCCGTCCACGACCTCCGCATGAAGGCGGCTCACGTCGAGAGCGGCGACGGCTTCATCCATGGAGGCGGCCACAGCATGATGTCTGCCGATGAGGTAGCGGACGCTCGCTCCCCCGTCATAGAGACAAAACACGCTGGCTCCCCCGTTTTCCTGGGATAACGCCGCCAGACGCTCGGCCACAAGCCCCTCCGCGCCGGCCTCGGGCGCCGCTTCCTCCAGGATATCGTATTTCCCGGCCAGGGCAGCGAGGGCATCTTCGGTCGTCGCGGATACCTTCTTGAGCAACCTGTAGGTGGGCAGGATCACCATGCCCGGGTCTGCGACGTTGGCGAGGCACATGAGGGTGTAGTCCGCCTCGCCTCCTGACGGAGCGCCCCCCAAGCGGGCGGCGTCTCGCAAGTCCAGGGACGTTTCGTAGCGGTGGTGGCCGTCTGCGATGAACACCTCCCTGTCCAGGAGCGATTCCTGCGCGAGCGCGATGACTTGCGCGTCGTCGCACCGCCACAGGGTATGGCGCACGCCGTCGTCCTCGAAATCGGCGATGGGCGCACCCTTCTCCGCGCTCTTGAGGGCCCTGTTCGCCGTTTCCTTGTGCTCGTCGTAAAAACCGAAGATCGGCCCCAGGTGCGCGCCGCTCCTCCCCCACAGGTCGAACAGGTAGCCCTTGGGCTTGGGGAAGGTTTGCTCGTGGGGATGGATTTCGCCCGCGCCGTAGGGTTCGAGCTTCACCACAGCGAAAAACGCATTTCTCTCCAGGCGCGTTCCGCCGGGAAGCGTGAAGCGCTGGCGATATGGATAGAGAGCGGGCGTATCGTCCAGGGTCATATCTCCGCTCGCGCGCCAGTTCTTGAGATAATCGACCGCTCGCCCCACGCGGCCCGCGTCGTCCTCTTCGCCTTCAAAAATTTCGCCCTGAATCAGCCGCACGATGTTCAGGGGGTGTCGCCCGTAAAACGAACGCCTCATTTCCGGCGTAAAGACGTCATACGGCGGGGAGGAGACCTCTCCCATCTCTTCCGGCCCAACGTTCGAATACCTCAGCGCGCGAAACGCCCGGACCTCAACCACGAAAAACCCCTTTCAATAAAACGATGCAAAACGATGAGAACAGCGGCGAGGGGATATTAAGGTCGTGCATCAAGGCTGTCAAAACAAAACCGGAACAATAAACAATTTACGAAGCTCCCGTTCGCGTTTCGGCGTTTCGCCCGGGCGAGTTGACCGGGGCGGGCGCGTGCTCTAGTTTCCTCGCCAACACCAGAAGAACGGTATGGGCCGAGATCGATATCAGGACCGAGGAAGCCAGGGATGAAAACGAAATTCGGCGTCAGCTTCGGCATGCACCCCGAGCGCATCTATACGCCCGAGGAGACGTACGCGTTCGCAGAAGCAGCCGAAGCGCTCGGCTATGATTCCCTGTGGATAGGCGATCACGTCTCCTTCTACGGCCACTACACCGAGAGCCTCACCACGCTGGCTGCTTTCGCGGCCCGCACCAGCCGCATCACGCTGGGGACGGGCGTCTATCTCCTGCCGCTGAGACGTCCCGCCATCGCCGCCAAGACCGCAGCCACGGTCGACTATCTCACGGGCGGGGGGCGCTTCGTCTTCGGCGTCGGCGTGGGGGGTGAGGGAAAGACCGAGTTCGAGCTTTGCGGCGTGCCCGTGAAAGAACGCGGCGCGCGGACGGATGAATCCATCGAAATCGTGCGGAAACTCTGGAGCGGCGAAGCGGTAAGCCACGAGGGTCGCTTCTGGCGCTTTGACGGCGCGCGCCAGACCCCCGCCCCGCCCACGCCCGGCGGGCCACCCATCTGGGTGGGCGGCCGCAGCGACGCCGCCCGCAAGAGAGCGGCGCTTAAGTGCGAGGGCTACCTCTCCTATATGTTCTCGGCACCGCGCTTCGCCAGGGGGCTGGAAGACATGAAGCGATGGGCGGAAGAGGCGGGCCGGCCCCTCGACATCGAGGGAGGCGCGTGGACGCCGGCGCACCATGCGTTCATCTACGTGCACGAGGACGCGGAGCACGCCCTGCGCGAGGGCATCAGGAATCTTTCCAGACGCTACAACATGGATTTTGACGGCATCGCCCAAAAGTATTTATTCTATGGGCCGCGCGAGCGCTGCCTGGAGCAGATCGCGGCGTTCCAGGAAGCGGGCGCAACGCACTTCATCTTCAAGCACGCGGGACCGGCGGATGAGGAGATGGATCAGATGGCGCTTTTGGCGGAAGAGGTGATCCCGGAGGTGAAAAATTGAGCGAGGCGAAAAAAACAGGACTCAAATGGCCCGTGTGCACCGTCCTGATTCTCGCCCTCGTGGGCGGGATGGTCTATTGGGGCTACACGGCGTTTCAAGCCGAACAAGCCATGATACAGGCGAAAGCCCCCGCCGTGGCTTCGGGCGCGAACGCTCCGCCCGTCAACTACCGCTCGTTGCTGCCTCCCTATTTCCTGGTGGGCTTCGCCATCGTCATGGCGGCGATTCTGGGCAGCATCATCTACTTCTGGTGGTCGCTCAAGGACTGGGAAGGAGGCAAGCGCTACGGTGATGAGGAAGCGGAAGCCCCGGCTCCCGATTCGGATAAGGTCTCCGCTCCCTAGAATTTTACGAGATTCACGCCTGCTCGATGGCGGAGAGGAACCACGTGTTCGGGCCCTCGGGCCGCACCCACGTCCAGTGCTCCGAGAAATTCACCCGTTGCGTGCGGCTGCCCTCGACGATGTCCCCGCTTCGCTCGTCCACCACGTAATCGCAAACGCTCGCCTCATAGCGCACGGTGATGAATTCGTAGCCCTCTTCGTTCCAGGCCTCGACGATCTCGGCTTTCCCGACGTCCACGTCGTCGAGCTTGTTGATCTTCCCCTCGCTCTTGAGGCCCTCGATGTCGCGCTGGACCTCGCCGTAAATCTCCTTGTCCATCAGGTCGCGCACGGGGGAGAGATCACGCGCCGTCCAGGCGTTCTGGAAGCGGATGAAGTTCTCCTTCGCCAGGCCGACGAATGCCTGTTCCGAAAAAGATGCGTCACCCTCGGCCATCTGCCGAAGCGCCGCGTCGCTCGCGGAATCACGGCGCGGGCTGCCGCCTGAGCCTCGGGCCGATCGGGTCGAACCGCCGGCAGCGCCGATGTCCGGGCCGCGGTACACGCCGCCCGACCTCTCGGACCTGCCGGGCGCTTCATCCCTCTCGCGCGGCTCCTCCTCGTAACCCCCCACGCCGTAGGGGTCGGCCTCGGCGTAGCGGTCTCCCGAATAGCGGGGCTCCTGGTAGGAGGCTGACGCGCGGTTTCGCATCATCCGGAAGATAAAGAAGATGATCCCGCCGATCAGGAGAATCTCCAGAATCCCGAAACCTCCCCCCTTTCCCATACCGCCCATCCCGCCGAAGAGCATGTTTCCGATCATGCCGCCCAGCAAGAACCCGCCGATGCCCGCGAACAATCCGGACCCCAGGCCCCCTCCCAGGAACGAGGACCTCTGGAGCGGCCTTCGCGTGAAGCCGCGCGCCCGGGGACGCGCGCCGAACGAGCGTCTCGAAAAACCCCTGCGCCCGAAACTGCCGAACCCGCGCGAGCCGCGAAAGCCGAAGGAGCGGAAGCCGCCGAAGCGCCTCGCCTCGGCGTCCTGGGTCACCAGAACCAGGCCATCCGAAGTGCGCGCGGGCGCGCCCAGATGCGCGGGAGCTAAAAACAGCAAGGCGAACAACACGGCGATGAGAATAGACTTCATGGATTACCTCCGAATGCGGCAAGGTCCTGAGAGGAGCCTCTCGACTCTCCCGATTATCCCAATATCGGGAGCCCAAGTCCACGACAAAAAGCGCGCAGCGTATAACGGCGGGAATCCCCGCAAATCGTTGCCGGGGCACCCGCGCTTTGCTACCATCGGGGCGTCCCGCGAAACGTGTTTCTGTGAACCCGTCCGGGGCCGCGAGGCGTCGGCTCCCAAACCCGAGGAAGCGCCGATTCCATGAACGAAACCAAAAAAATGCCGCTCGAGGGCGTGCGGGTCATCGACATCGGCACCCTGTTCGCCGGTCCCTGGATAGCCACCTACATGGCGGATTTCGGCGCCGAGGTGATCAAGATCGAACACCCGCGCGGCGATTCCCTGAGAAACTTCGCCTCCCAGAAAGACGGCGTTTCGCTGTGGTGGAAGCTCGCGAGCCGGAACAAGAAGTCCATCACCTGCAACATCTCCTCGCCCGAGGGCCAGGAGATCCTCCGCAAGCTCTGCGAGAACGCCGACGTCCTGGTGGAGAACTTCCGCCCCGGCACGATGGAGCGATGGGGCCTCTCCTGGGAGAGCCTCCACGCCCTGAACCCCAAGCTCATCCTCGCGCGCACGAGCGGCTTCGGGCAAAAGGGCCCATACGCGCAAAGGCCCGGCTTCGGCACGGTGGCCGAGGCGATGAGCGGCTTCGCGCACATCACGGGCTTTCCTGACGGGCCGCCCACGCTGCCGCCCTTCGCCCTGGCAGACGGCATCAGCGCGCTGTGCGGCACCTACGCCGTCATGATGGCACTCTACCACCGCGACGTCCACGACGCGCCGGGCCAGGAGATCGACATCGCCATCTACGAACCCATCACCATGGTGCTGGGCCCCCAGCCGCTCGAATACGACCAGCTCGGCTACGTCCAGATGCGCACCGGAAACGCGATTCCCTTCGCAGCACCCAGGAACGCCTACCGCTGCCAGGACGGGCGCTACGTCGTGATTTCCGCGAGTGCGGAGAACATCTTCAAGCGCGTCATGCGCGCCGTGGGGCGTGAAGACCTGGGTGACGACCCCAGGATGGTCACCCAGGCGGGCCGGGTTGAGCACATGGCCGAGCTCGACGACGCCATCCAGCGCTGGATAGGGGAGCACACGCTCGAGGAGACGACGGCCCATTTCGAGGAGCACGAATGCGCCCTGGGGCCCATCTACGATGTGGCCCAATTCATGGCGGACCCCCACGTGCAGGAGCGCGAGACCATCACCACCGTGGAGGATGACGAACTCGGCCCCATCAGGATGCAGAACGTGATCCCGAGGCTGGGCGGCTCGCCGGGCGCCATCCGCTGGGCGGGGCCTCCGATGGGCAAGCATACCGACGAGGTGCTGGAAGGAATCGGCTACGACGCCTCGGCCATTTCCGCGCTCAGGGACAAGGGCGTCATCTAGCCTCCGCGATGAGAGCGCCGCCTGAGCACTGCGTTTTCATCTTTCACGAAGGCTACTACGCCTATATCGGCCAGCACGTCCTGCAAGCCGAGAAATACCAGAAAACCCACGCCAGGCTGAGGGAGGCCGGGCTGCTCGAGGGCGCCTTTCTCGCGCCGCGCGCCGCTGAACAAGAGCAGTTGGCCCTCGTCCATACGCAGGAATACCTGGCGGACCTGCGATCGGGCGTTCACACCGCGCGGACCGTGCCGAGCGAGCTTCCCATCAGCAGCGAGATCATCAATGCGAGCTTTCTCGCGACCGGCGGCACCATCCTCGCCGCGCGCGAGGCGCTTTTAAGAGGCCGCGCGATTAACCTCACCGGGGGCTTCCACCACGCCTTCGCCGATCAGGCCGAGGGATTTTGCTACGTGAACGACCTGGCGGTCGCCGTGCGCGTCCTCATGAAAGAGGGCGCCATCGAAAGAGCAGCCGTTATCGATTGCGACCTGCACCAGGGTAACGGCACCGCCGCTATCTTCAGGCGCGAGGAGGCGGTTTTCACCTTCTCGATCCACCAGGAGAACATCTACCCGCAAAAGAAGAGAAGCGACATCGACGTCGGCCTTTACGACCTCGCCACCGAGGACGAATACCTCCCCCATCTCGAAAAACACGTCCCGAAGATGCTCGATGAGCACAAGCCCGACCTGGTGATGTACCAGGCGGGGGCCGACCCTTATTCGGGGGATCAGCTCGGAACACTCAAGCTCTCCAAGGAAGGTCTGAAGCGGCGCGACGCCTACATCCTCACAGAGTGCCGCGCGCGCGGGATTCCCGTCGCGGGCACCCTGGGCGGCGGATACGCCCTCAATCCTGCGGACACCGTGGACATCCACTTTCAAACGGCGATGTGCTTTTGGGAAATTTGAGTCATCGTTTCGCCCGGAGCGCGGGCGGGATGTATACTCCCCTCAAATTCCGTGATTCTACGCAACAATAAGGAAGCGAATGTCCAGGTTCCCAGGAAGCGGCCCCCCCAATAAGCCCAGGTTCTACTACGGCTGGCTCATCGTCTGGCTTTCCTTCGCCACGCTGGGCTTCCACGTCGTCACCCGGTTTTCCTTCGGCATCTTCCAGGTTCCCCTGCTCGAGGAGTTCGGCTGGGGCCGGGGTCCTCTGAGCGGGGCGTTCTCTCTTTCCATGGCCACGTACGCCATCGGCGCGCCTTTTGCCGGCTCGCTTCTCGAGAAAAAAGGTCCGCGCGCCATCATGCCCTGGGGGTCGGTGATTCTGGGCCTAACGTTCATCGCGTGCTTCTTCGTGTCCTCGCTCTGGCACCTCTACATTCTGTTCGGGCTTCTCGCCGGCTACGGCCTCTCGTTGAGCGGTTTCTCCACGCACAGCGCCATCATGCCGCGCTGGTTCGTCAGAAAACGGGGCCGCGCCACTGGAATCGCGCTCTCGGGCATCGGAATCGGCATCCTTGTCCTGGCACCTCTTATCGAACGGCTCATCGCCTCGGTGGGCTGGCGCTACACGTACGTGATCTTCGGTCTGGTCTTGTTGTTCGTCATCGCGCCCTCGGGCTTTCTGCTCCTGCGCGACGTGCCCGAGGACGTCGGCCAGGGGCCGGACGGGGGCCCGCCGCGCACGCCCGAGGAGATGGCGAGAGCGGGCATAGGCCACGGCGGCGAAGGCAAGGGAGTGCGGGAAGTCTACTCGGCCGTGAGGCACGACATCCGTTTCTGGTGCCTCATCCTGATGGCCTTCGCCATCGGGCTCAACAACAACACCATCATGAGCCATTTGCAGCTCTATCTCGTAGACGTGGGATACGGCACCGCCCTTGCGGCGATCATCCTGGGCTCCGTCGGCTTCATCCGGACATTCGGGAGCATCGGCGGCGGTTGGGTGGGCGATCTCATCGGGCGAGGGCGCGGGGTGGCGCTCGCCGCCGTGGTGGTCGCGACAGGGCTCACGCTCCTGCTCCTCATCCCCTGGTTCGGCGGGGGCATCCTGCCGGGCTACGCCTTCGTGGTGGTGTACGGGATCGGCATCGGCGCCATGAGCGCGTGCTATTCCGCCCTGGCCGGGGATTGCTTCGGGGGCCGCACATACGGCGTCATCATCGGCTTCATGGAAATCTGCTACGGGCTGGGAGGCGTCGTCGGCGCTCCATTCGCGGGCTTCATGTTCGATTATACGAACAGCTACGTCATTCCCTTCCTGACGATCATCTTCTCCATGTTCATCTCGATAGCCCTGGCGCTCTGGCTGCACGCATACATGCAAAGACACGGCCTGGAGCCGAGGTAGGGGAAACAGATAAAACATTAAAGCATACGGTGATCCTTCACTCCTCCATATCTTCAGGATATTTAAGCGGTGTTACTGCCGACCATCCCCTATCAGGTCCGTTACAATGAGTCCGTATCGTACCTGCTGTTTGAATCGCTTTTGCACCGCGATGAATAAGCGCTCGAACAACAGCTTTCCTTGGATGTTCTTTGTCGTTTTGGTTTGCTGAAATTATCGCTGTATATGATGGGGAGCTAGACTCTCGGGGCAGCTTCGGTCCTATCCATTTATCAAGCAAATCTGAGGATAGGTTTCTTCTCGATCCATGGTGAGGGACATCAAATCGGTCGATGCCAGGAAGCTGTATCCCCAACAAACCTGCATAATAGTAAGCTTCATCTAGCGATCCTATCCCCGCGTCTCCCGTCAGAAGGATTTTCTCGCCGCATAATTCGGCGAACTGTACAACGCTTGTTTCGTTCTCGCGGCTTGTCCCTTCGGTTTCTCCTTTTAAGCTTTCTTCTCCCCATGCCGCTACGATGCTTTTTATGAAGATTGTCACTCGCTCAAATAGTTTTCCTGACCTTGCCGCTTCTCGTTGCGGCTCGGGAGTCTTATCTGATTCGACGATGAGATCAATATATCTATTGAAGCTTGGTGCCAAAACAGTGAATTCTCCAATTTGATTTCCTTGAAATGCATCTTCTATTTTGATCCCTCGTTCTTCGGCTATTTCTTCCAATTCAGCCATGTGCGGAAAATCTTGTTTTAGACGACGAACTAGCCCACTTTCTGTGTAGTCATAGTTGAAGCGAGGCAATAGCGTTTGAATATGTTTCCATGGCCGATTCATCCATAGAGCCCCTATTTCAAATTCCTCTAGGACTTTTTTCAGGCCTGCTGAATGGTCGCCATCTGGGTGTGTGAGAACAACATGGTCGATGGTGCTAGGGGCATCATAATACGTACAAATATGTTCAACGAGCTTATCGCCATCGTTTGTGTACCCACCATCAATCACATGAATGTAGTCGACATCGTTATCTTCACGATAACGCAGTGCAATTGCATCACCGCTGCTTCTCTCACCAGCTTCCAGAAAATCAATCTCGAAAAATTTCGTCATCGTCCTTCTGCTCCTATTGCTATTCGCTTGACGCTTTGTAAGCTAAAACCGATCCAACAAATCGAACGCCGTGATTACGTGCTGCCCGGCGGGCCAAGAAGTATTGCGCCACTAAACCAAATAAGTAAATACTTGCAATCTGAATATCTTCTATTTGCCATAAACCCAAAGAACCGAGACCGACTATTAGTAGAAATGAAATGCCTGTGTAATCTCGCGTAAACAAATATTCGCGATGCGCCTGCTCAATTCCAGGTTCATTCTGGAGTCCCCGATACCACTTAAACCATAACGCGTTTTGCTTTTCGGGATCAGTAGGCAGAGGATCTTGATAGTTCAGCAGAGCGTCCATGTCGATGCGCAAATCCATGCTCGCGCATTCAGTGAAAGCGCGACTCCCTGGAAGTGGGTGTCGCCACTTCCAGAACACTAATCGCGCTTTGTTGACGTGATCAATCTGCGCGTTTATGACGCCTGTCAAAACAGAAACTAACAAGCCGGGAACTAATTTTTGAATACTCGTAAGCGTTTCGATCCAAGGTTCAATTCCAAACCCCTTATTGTTTAGCACTGCCATGTAAGCTGCTATGTTCGCCAAAACAACAAGAGCTAATCGATATCTATTCTTGTCTTTAAGAGACTTTCCCATATTTCTATCGTACCGCCTCATTGTAAATGTAATATGCGGCTAATCTCGTAATCTCGCGCCCTAAGGTGAAAGCGCTGCGCAAGTGAAACAGCCGTGATTTCACCGCTCAATTTCCCGACTCTGCAATGGGATTCGAAAATAGGACGCTATTTCAGGTTTTCGAGATACCGCTTCACCTTGTAGCGTTCGGTGAGTTCCAGAAACTTCTGGCGCATCGCCTCTTGCCTGTTGCGCTCGCTCATTTCCTTGGTGATTTTCCCTTCCACGTCCGAGAAGTCGAGCTGCCTGGCCCCCTCCTTTTTGGAGGTTTTCACGACGTGCCAGCCGTAGATGCTGCGCACGATGCCGCTGTGCGCGCCCGGCTCGAGCGAGAACGCCGTCTGCTCGATGATCTCCGGCAGACCCGTCCTCTGGCTGTAGCCCCGCTCCATCTCGCCCAGACTCCCGCCGAGCGCGCGCTCCGGCGCCAGGGAGTACTTTTTCGCCAGTTCGGCGAAGTCACCACCTTTCTTTACTTTTTCCAGCAAATCCACAGCCTCTTTTTCAGAAGCCACCATGATGTGGGCCGCGGTCACCTTGCCCCCCTTGGTGTATTTCGCCTTGTTGCGCTCATACTCCGCGAGAATCTCGGCCGCCTTGGGCCGTGCGCCCTCCTCGATTCTGCGAAGCGCCTCGCCGATGAGAATCTCGCGTCGCGCGCGCTCGATCTGCATCTTCACCCGCTCGGTGCCCAGAAAATTACTCTCATCCGCATGGCGGAGCATGAGCATACGCTGAATCAAGGCTTCCAGGAACGCCGGCTTGTTCGCTTGCGCCTGCGCCTGTATGTTGGCGGGCAACTGGTGGATGAAGGCGTTAAATGCCCCGAGCGTTATCGGAATATCTCCAACGTGCGCGATGACCGTCTCATCGGTCGCCTTCAGGCCCATCCTGGTCGCGGCGGATGCGTTGGAGGTGAAACCTAAAAAGAGCGCAAGGGCAAGTGCTGCAATTGCGGCGATGGGTGGGCGCGTCATGACGTGATCTCCTGAAGGCGTGGCGAGTAATTGAGGAAACGGCGATCATACAATAAATCGCGCAAGGTTGCCTTCCGCCCTCAATCGTCCGCCTTCTCCATGCGCTTCGGCCCGATGAGGAGGACGCACTCGCCTTTGATTCTCTTGTCCTTGAGCGCAATGGCCAGTTCTTGCGCCTTATCCCTCAAAATTTCCTCGTGGAGTTTCGTGATCTCGCGCGCAAGGGCGAGGGGCCGCTCGGGCGCCAGGTCGGCGATTTCGCTAACGAGCCTTGGCGTTCTATGGGGCGATTCGAACACGACGACCGTTCGCTCCTCATCGAGCAGCGCCTCGATCTTTTGAAGCCTCCTCCGGCCTTTCGGTGGAAGAAATCCCTCGAAGACGAAGCTGTCCGTGGGGAGGCCCGAGGCGGTGAGCGCGGCCAGAACCGAAGAAGGCCCGGGCACGGGGACGACGGCGACGCCTGCTTCTATCGCGGCGCGCACCACCCGGTAGGCGGGATCGGAAACGCCCGGCGTGCCCGCGTCCGACACCACAGCTATGCGCTCGCCGCTCAGCGCGCGTTCCGCCAGTTCGCCTGCGCGCCTCGCCTCGTTGTGTTCGTGATAGCTTATGAGCGATTTCTTGATTCCGAAGCGCGAGAGCAGCCTGCCGGTGTGGCGCGTGTCCTCGCACGCGATGAGGTCGCACTCGCGCAAGACTCTCAAGCCGCGCTCCGTGATGTCTTCGAGATTTCCAATCGGCGTGGCGACGAGGTAGACGCCGGGGGAGAGGGGCGGCGGCGGTTTGGCCATGAGTTCAGGCCACGACGCCCGCTTCTCGCAGGTTTGCTATTTCATCCTCACTCGTCCCGAACTCGCGCAGCACCTCGTCGGTGTGCTCGCCCAGCAGGGGCGCGGGCGTCCTCACGCCGACGCGCGTCTCGGACAGCTTGGGCGGGAAACCCAGAACCCGGATCTGGCCCGCAGCGGGGTGTTCTATCTCGACGCTCATCTCCCTGGCCTGAATCTGGGGATGCGCAAAAGTCTCCGCCATGTTGAGAATCGGCCCGCAGGGGATTCCGCCGGAATCTAACAGCGCCACCCATTCGTCTCGCGTCTTTTCGATGAACACCTCTTCGAGCTCCCCCGCGAGTGCGAGATAATTTTCGCGCCTCAGGCCGTCGGTGGCGTATTCCTCGCGCTCCAGCAGGTCTTCCCGCCCGATCACCCCGCAGAAAAGCTCCCAGTTCCTCTGGTTGGCGGCGCCCAACGCCAGATAGCCGTCTTTGCACTGAAAGGCCTGGTAAGGTGCCGTCATCTCGTGTGCGGAGCCGAGGGGCTGGGGTGGCTCGCCGGAGGGGAAGAACTGCGACGCCTGCCAGAAGGTGTAGCCGAGGCCTGCGTCGGTCAGCGCCATGTCGATGCGCTGGCCTTCACCGGTTCGCTGCTTGTGGATGTAGGCGGAGAGAATCGAGAGCGCCGTGTACATGCCGGCGTTCAGATCGCATATCGGAACGGGAATCTTCGCGGGCGCGCCGCCGGGCTCGCCCGTGAAGCTCATGAGGCTCGAGAGGCCCTGCGAGACGAGGTCGAAACCACCCTTGCCCGCGAAAGGGCCAGAGTCGCCATAACCGGAAATGGAGGCGTAAATGAGGCCTGGATTGAGTTCTTTTAAGTCCTCATAGCCCAGGCCGAGTCTCGTCATGATGCCGGGCCGTATGTTCTCCACGAACACGTCGACCCCTTTCGCGAGCTCTTTCATGAGTGCGACGCCCTCGGGCGATTTCATGTTCACCGCCACGCTGCGCTTGTTGCGGTTCAGGTTCATGAAGCCGTGGGCTTCGCCGCCTTCGAAGTAGCGGCCCAGATGGCGCGCGCTGTCGCCGCCGTCGGGGTTTTCGATCTTGATGACGTCCGCACCCATATCCGCCAGCAGGCACCCGCAGAAAGGGCCGGCCATCACCTGGCAGACCTCCAGCACGCGAACGCCCTCGAGGGGCCCGCCCGTCTTTCGGTTCATCTGTTCTATTTTCCCCGGAATTCAGGCGTGCGCTTGCCCAGAAACGCTTCCACGCCCTCTCTGAAGTCTTCGGTGTCGAAACAGGCGAATTCGCGCGCCCTCTCCTCTTCGGTGAGTGAGGAGAGGCTCGGGTCCAGAAGCACCTTCTTCACGAACCCCTTGTGCCACTTGTGAACGAGGGGCGCCAGGGAAACGATGCGCTCCGCCATCTCATACGCCGCAGCTTCTACCTCCTCGTCCGGCACGACGCGCGCCAGAAAGCCCGCGTCGAGCATCTCCTGCGCCGTGAAGAGTTTGGCCGTCAGCAGCATGTCCAGCGTGCGCGCGGGGCCGATGGAATACACGAAGCGCCTGAGTTCGGAATAACCCGCCACGAGGCCGAGCCTGGCCACCGGTATGCCGAAGCGGGAACTCTCGCCCGCGACCCGCAGGTCCGTAGCGGCGGCGAGTTCCACGCCCCCGCCCACGCAGGCGCCGCGAATGAGGCAGATGACGGGCTTGGAGAAAGCATCCACGGCGTCGAGGCCGCGAAGGAATCCTGTTTCCGAGAAATGCTTCGCCTGCTCTGAACTGTATCGCTCCTGCTTGAAGCGAGAGATGTCCGCCCCGGCCGAGAAGGCGCGTTCGCCGGCGCCCCTGAAGACGACGGCGCGCACCGAATCGTCCGCGTCGAGTTCGGGCATGAGGCTGCCGATTTCCGCCCACATCTCATACTCGATGGCGTTCAGCCGCTCGGGCGCATTGAAGGTGATCGTCGCCACCGCATCCTTGCGGGAGAGCAGTATTTTTCCGTCCGCGCGTTGTTCTTCGCTCACTTCAATCGCCTCGAATCAATTTCCATAGGTTCGAACCGCTTCATGGCGCTAGCCGGAAGATCGCGCCGTCGTTCGATAAACGGGTGACATGCTTACGCTTCCTGCGCATCCTTGTATTCTTCGAGCCACGCCATCTGGATGGCCTCGAGCTTGCCCTCCGTTGAGGACATCGGCTCGTCGTCGAACTCCTCGAGCCCGCACACCCACTCGTGCAGATCCGTGAAACGGACGGAGAGCGGGTCGATCTTCGGGTACTTCTCATACAGCGCGATGCCGATATCCTCGGCGTCTTCCCAGCCAAACGTGTCCACCGGTTTTTCTCCTGAAGCGAATTTCCTAATGGGCGTGCTGCTCGCGGGCGGCGTCCGGGCCTTCCTGCACGAGGTTCACGTTCCAGAACGGCACCTCGATTTCGATGACCTCGTCTGTTTCCGTCTCCAGCGTCGCCTGGCAGGCCAGCCGGCTGTCGAGGTCCACATCGCGCGCGTCGTCGAGCTGATCTTCCTCATCCTCGGTGGATTCGTTGAAGCAATCCGCTCCAGTCCGGATCTTCACGTGGCATGTGGAGCAGGCGCACACGCCGCCGCAGGCATGATCCAGGTCGAAGCCGTTTTCAAGCGCCACTTCGAGAATGTTCTCGCCCTTATGGATCTCTATCGTCTGTTTCTCTTCCGTGAAATAAAGTTTCGCCATTTTCTTCCCCTGCACTCCGATCGAGTCGCCCCGCGGTTTTAGTCTTTGAGGGCTTCGCTCACCCTCTTGTTCTCCAGGGCAGATTTCAAAACATTATCCATCATCCGCTCAGCGAGCGGCATCGTGACTTCGTTGAGCGCGTCGACCATATCGCGAATCCGGCCGGCGTCCTCGCCGCGGCAGGACTCTTCCAGTGCGTTCACGGCTTCTTGAATCTTCGCGCGCTCTGAGGCTGTGACAACGTCTTCCCCGTAATCGTTCATCGCGCGGGCCGCCGCCATGAGGATGGTCTCCGCCTCGGTTCTGGCGTCCAGAACCTGACGGGAGCGAATGTCCTGCTCGGCGTGCTCGAAAGATTCGATGAGCATGCGCTCGACCTGCTCGTCCGTCAGCCCGTAGGAGGGCTGCACCTCCACCGAGGCCGCTTTGCCGCTCTTGAGGTCCCGGGCCGTCACGTTCAGGATGCCGTTGGCGTCGAGCAGAAACGTCACCTCCACCCGGGCGAGGCCGGCGGGCGCCGGATCGACCGCGAGGCGGAAACGCGCGAGCGAGCGGTTGTCCTTCACGAGTTCGCGCTCGCCCTGGAGCACGTGGATGTCCACGCCCGTCTGGTTGTCCTTGAAGGTGGTGTATGTCTCCCTGGCGCTCGTGGGGATGGTCGTGTTGCGGGGAATGATCCATCCCATCACGCCGCCCATGGTTTCGATGCCCAAAGACAGCGGCGTCACGTCGAGAAGCAGCATGTCCTTTCTGCCGCCTGAGAGGATGTCCGCCTGCACCGCGGCGCCCAGGGCCACCACCTCGTCCGGGTCCAGGTCCACATGCGGGCGTTTTTCGAACAACTCCTCCACCATCCGGCGGATGAGGGGCATGCGGGTGGACCCGCCCACCAGAACGACCTCATCCACTTCCCCGGGCGTGAGGCCGGCATCCGCAAGCGCGCGCTTACAAGGCGCCAACGTGCGTTCGGCGATGGGCCAGAGGAGCGCTTCCATCTCCTCGCGGGCGAGACTTCCCTTGTGGGCGAGCGGGACGCCGCCGGGGTTTTCGAGAATATATTCCGTAGAATCACTGTCCGAGAGCGTTTTCTTGACGTTTTCGGCCAAAAGGGCGAGTTCGGCCAGCGCTTCGGAGGTTTCGCCCAGATCCACGCCGTACCGCTCAAGAATTTCTTTCTGGATATGGAGAGAGATCGCCTGATCGAAATCATCTCCGCCCAGGCGGGTATCGCCACCCGTGGAGAGCACCTCGAACACGCCGTCCTTGATCCGCAATAGCGAGATGTCGAACGTGCCGCCGCCCAGGTCGTAGACCGCGACGACGCCGCGATTCCGCTCATGGAGGCCGTAGGCCAGCGATGCCGCGGTGGGTTCGTTGATGATTCGGAGCACTTCCAGGCCCGCGAGCTTTCCTGCGTCTTTCGTCGCCTGGCGCTGCGCGTCGTTGAAATACGCCGGAACCGTCACCACCGCCCGGAGAACGGGCCGGCCGAGTGTTTCCTCCGCTCGGGATTTCAGGCGTCTCAGCACCAGGGCGCTGACTTCGGGCGCGCTGTAGGAACGCCCCTGCGCCAGCACGTGGACGACTTCCCGCTCGTCGGGGTCGGCTTCGAAGGGCAGGTGGCGCATATCGTCCTTCACGTCCTCATAGCCCCTGCCCATGAATCTCTTGATGGAAAAGATGGTGTTCCGGCTGTTGGAGACGCGCTCATCCTGCGCCTCATCGCCGGTGAGCACGCAGTCGGAGCGAAAGCTCACCACGGAAGGCACGATGCCGCGCTCGCCCTCGGGCGCGAGTATCGCCGGCTCGCCTTCCGACACGGAAGCGACCAGGCTGTTCGTCGTGCCCAGGTCGATTCCGACGATCTCGCTCATTCGCTCTCCTCCAGGGCGCGCTTGAGGCTCGTGAGGGTGTTCTCGATGTAGTTTCTCTGTCCGAGAATGGAACGCATTTTCTTGACGACTTCGGGCGGCGCGGGTTCGTTCTTTTCCATCGCCTCGTCCCAGGCGGCGCCCAGCCTGTCGAGCGCCGTGCGCTGTCCGTCCCGGAGCGCGGAAAAACAACCCATGGCCGCGTTCAAGCGCTCGCGCAAATTCGCGGCTTCCTCTTCGTCCACGCAACCCTGAAACTCTTCGGCCGCCTCCTGGGCCTCGAATATCTCCTCGAACAACTCGGGCGGCGGCGTCCGCTCGTTCTCCTCAAGCTTTCCGCTTTCGAGCTGCACGAGATAGATGACGCGCGCAATCGGATCCTTGAGGGTCTGGTACGCGTCGTTGATGCGGGCGGTCGCATCCAGGCTCCTGATCCGCACCGCGACGGGCGCATCCATGAAAAAATCGGGATGCAGCTTGCGGTTCAGTTCGTAGAACCTGGCCTCGAGCGTCTCGAAGTCGAGGTCGAACTTTCGTCGAACCCCAAGCAAGGCGAAATGATCGACCTCGGTGGGAATGGCTTCTATCTCACCGTCTTCATTAAAAACGGAAAAAGGCTTTTCTTTCGTCGCTTCGCTCATCTCGCGATTCCAGGCCCGCATGAACCGTCGGGCGATATGAACTCAAAAGAAAAACGCGTCGCTATCCCATGTGGCATGGGCGCGGCGCGTTTCATCCCGGTTGCGTTACGCGGAAAAACTTTCCCCGCAACCACAGGACTGGCGTGCGTTGGGATTCTTGAACACAAACCCCTTGCCCATCAGCCCGTCTTCGAAATCCAGCGAGGTTCCCGCCAGGAAAAAGAGGCTCTTCTTGTCCACGACCACGCGGACGCTGTCTTTTTCGAATACCTCGTCCATCAGCGGGTTGATGCGTTCCTCGCCCTCGAACTGCAGGACGTATGAAAGCCCGGAGCAGCCCCCGCCCTTCACACCGACGCGGAGAACGTGGCCCTGCGCCTCTTCTTTCTCCATGAAGCGGTTCACATGCTCCACCGCCTTGTCGGTTATCTCGATGCTCAGTTTCTTCGCGGCAGTCTCCATATCCTACCCCTTGCAGGTGTATCGACCGCTTCTAGTGGTGGCCTTTGCGCTCGACGAGCGGCATCCCGTTTTTCTCTCGAAAATCGTTCAGCGCCGTCTTGATGGCGTCTTCGGCCAGTACCGAGCAGTGTATCTTCACCGGCGGGAGGTTCAGCTCCTCGACGATCTGCGTGTTCTTGATCTCCTCGGCCTCATCCACCGTCTTGCCCTTGAGCCACTCGGTGGCCAGAGAACTCGAGGCGATTGCGCTTCCGCAGCCGAAGGTCTTGAACTTCGCGTCCTCGATGAGACCGCCGTCGTCCACCTTGATTTGGAGCTTCATCACGTCGCCGCATTCGGGCGCGCCCACGATGCCCGTGCCCACCGTCTGGTCGCTCTTGTCGAGCGAGCCGACGTTGCGCGGGTTGTTGTAATGATCGACCACCTTGTCGCTGTAAGCCATTTTCCCGTTCTCCTTTTTTCCAATCGCTGCGATTCCGGATTGCCGCGAGCCGCAGGCTCTATATCAAAATAAGCTTAACGCTTCTTTAATGCGACTGCCATTCCACCTTGGAGAGGTCCACGCCCTCTTTCACCATCTCATAAAGCGGACTCATCTCGCGAAGCCGGTTCACGATGTCCGTCGTCTTCTCGGCCACGTAGTCTATCTCCTCCTCGGTGGTGAAACGCCCGAAGCCGTAGCGAATCGACGAATGCGCCAGTTCGTCGCCCCGGCCCATGGATTTGAGCACGTAGCTCGGCTCCAAGCTCGCCGAGGTGCAGGCCGAACCCGAAGACACGGCCACGTCGCTCAGCCCCATGATGAGCGATTCGCCCTCCACGTACGGGAAGCTCAGGTTCAGGTTGCCCGAGAGGCGCTGGGTCTCATGGCCGTTCACGTACACCTCTTCGAGGCTCTCGAACATGGTGGCCTTGAACTTGTCGCGCAGGTTCGTGAGGCGGATGTTCTCTTCTTCCATCTCCTCCATGCACAACTCGGCCGCCTTGCCGAAGCCGACGATGCCCGAGACGTTCAGCGTGCCCGAGCGCATTCCACGCTCATGGCCGCCGCCGTCGATGATGGCGGAAAGACGAACGCGCGGCCTGCGCCTGCGCACGTATATCAGCCCCACGCCCTTGGGTCCGTAGAGCTTGTGGGCGGTGGCCGAAAGGAGGTCGATGTTCATCTCGTCCACGTCGATGGGAATCTTGCCGTAGCCCTGCGTGGCGTCGGTGTGAAAGAGGATGCCGCGGCCCCGGCAAAGCGCGCCGATTTCGGCGATGGGGTTCAGCACGCCGACCTCGTTGTTCGCCGCCATGATGGAGACCAAAATGGTGTCGTCGCGCAGGGCGTTCTCGACCATCTCCGCCGTCGTGATGCCGTCCTCGGGAGGCTCGATGTAGGTGACGTCGAAGCCCCACGTCTCCAGGCGCTTGGCGGAGTCGATGATGGCCTTGTGCTCGATCGCCGAGGTGACGATGTGGTTGCCCTTTTTCTTGTACATCTCGGCGACGCCCTTGAGCGCCATGTTGTCGGACTCCGTGGCCCCGCTGGTGAAGATGATCTCGCGCGGGTCTGCGCCTATGACGGCGGCGAGCTTCTCCCGGGCGTCGTCCACGGCCTTTTCCGCCTCCCAGCCGAAGCTGTGGTTGCGGCTCGCAGCGTTTCCGAACTTATCGTCGAAGTAGGGGTTCATCTCCTCGAGGACGCGCGGGTCCATGGGCGTCGTCGCCTGGTAATCCATATAGATGGGGAACTTCAAGCTCATCTGATCTCTCCTGCCGGCG
>JAPOYD010000132.1:0-4805 GCA_026706735.1 Nitrospinota bacterium
ACGCAGATGGCGTGACGACCGAAGTGATTCCCCCCGCCAACGTGGCCCTGCGCGACGGGCGGATCGATTCGGTCGAAGAAGCCCCCCTGCCAGGGAGAAGCGCGGAGGAGATCGATCTCGGGGGGAAATATCTTCTGCCGGGAATCATCGACCCCCACGTACACCTGCGCGACATGGGGGAATCCGAAAAGGAGGACTTCACCACCGGAACCGCCTGCGCCGCCGTCGGCGGCGTGACGACGGTGATGCAGATGCCAAACGGCATACCCGACGTTCTCACACCTGAGGATTTTCTCGAACGAAAGGCGCTCATCGAAAATCGTACGTACGCGGATATCGCCCTCTATGCCTGGGCTTGCGATCAGAACCGAAAAGAGCTCCATCACTTCCAGGAGTTGGGCGCCATCGGTTACAAGATTTTCACCGCCGTGACGGGGGCCTTCAAGGAAGATTTCGCAAATTACATTACCGTCGATATCGACAAGCTCTTCCTCCTGTTCGAGGAAATCGCGGGCTTCGACGGGCAGATCGGCATCCACGCCGAATCGAATCCGATCCTCGAACTCTTCACCGAGCGATGCAAGGAAACGATGAAGCCGGACATCGACGCCTGGCGTCTGAGCCGGCCGAATTTCGCCGAGGACCTCGCGGTCTTCGACGCCCTCACCCTGTCCACGGCCACGGGCGCCCGTCTGCATATCTGTCACGTCATCGGCGCAGAGGCGGTTCAACTCATCCGCAACGCGAAGAAAAAGAATCCGAAGATCACCTCAGAAGTTGCGCCGTGCAATCTGCTCCTGTGCGACAAGGACCTTCACGCGGTGGGTTCATGGGGGAAATTCAGCCCGCCCGTCAAGACGGCCGCCGATCGCGACGCCCTCCGTGAAGGGTTCCTGGACGGGACCATCGACACCATGGGAACCGATCACGCCCCCCAGATAAACGAGCTCAAGAACAACGAAAACATCTGGATCGCCCCGCCCGGCGGACCCGGCCTCGAAATCTTTTTGCCTTCGATGCTGAACGAGGTGAGCCAGGGTCGCCTGACGCTCCCGACGCTCGTTGCGCGTTTGTGCGAGGCGCCGGCGCGGATTTTCCGTCTTTACCCGAAAAAGGGGACGATCCGCCCGGGGGCGGACGCCGACCTCGTGGTGGTCGATATGGAGCGGACCGTATTTGTCGATCCGGTGAAGGGGAAAAGCAAAGGAAATTACACGGCCTTCGCCGACAGGACTTTCGTGGGAGCGCCGGTGATGACCTTCCTGCGCGGGGAGCTGATCGCCAGGGACGGAGATGTGGTGGTCCCGCCGGGCAGCGGCCGTTTTGCCCAACCGTCGCTGGATTGAGGTTGTGATTCCAGACATTCCTTCAAACAACGGATAGCTGCGGAGAAGAAATGAAAGATCAGTGCCTGTTGCTTCGTGATTATTACGCCACGCCCGAGATGCGGGCTGTCTGGACCGAAGAGAACATGGTCCAGAAATGGCTCGACGTGGAGGCGGCCATCGCCTGGGCGCAAGGGGAACTGAAGATGATCCCGAAATGGGCGTCCAGGGCCATCGTGCGCGGTTGCGACGCCAAGAACGTCACCCCCCTCCTCGTTTTCCGCGAGTTCGAGAAGGCGCGCCACTGGATCGTCTCGCTGGTTCACGCTTTCGCGAAGGCGGCGGGGCCGGAAGGGGAGTATTTCCACCTCGGAACGACGACCCAGGACATCCTCGACGGGGGTCTGACGCTGCAGATCCGCGAGTCCTACGTCCTCCTGCTCAAAGAGCTTCGAGAACTCGAGGCCATCCTCGTCCGTCTGGCCCGGCGTCACCGCACCACCGTCATGGCCGGCCGAACGGAGGGTCAGCAGGCCTCTCCCGTCACGTATGGACAGAAGATCGCGATTCTCTGCAGCGAGATCCGGGATCACATCGAACGGCTGAAGGAGTGCAGCAAGCGGCTTTTTTACGCGAACGTCTCCTCCGGAACCGGCGCCCAGTCCACTTTCGTCTACCTGAGCGACCTTCAAACCACCCGGCGGATGGAAACCCTGGTCGCCAGGCGGCTGGCGCTCCATGTCCCCTACATGAGCATGCATCACCGGACGGACCGCTTTGCGGAATTGCTCAACATTCTCGCGCTGATCAATTCAACGCTGGGGGAAGCGGGGATGGACCTCCGCGATCTCCAGCGGACCGAAGTGGCCGAGGTGGCGGAGCCGTGGGACGTCGAACACCAGCACAGCAGCAGCACCTTCCCCCATAAACGAAATCCCGAGACGAGTGAATGGCAGGAAGGACTCGCCAAGCTCTCTCGGACGAACGCGCTCGCCATGATGGACGTCCAGCAGCAGCACGAGCGCGACGCGAGCCGCTACGCCGTGGAATTCTCGCGAATCGCCGAGAGCTTCGGTCTGGCGTCATCCGCGGTCGCAGCGGCCAAGCATATTTACGGCGGCCTCGTCGTCGACAAGAAAGCGATGCGGCGCAACCTCGAGCTCCAACGGGAGCTCACCATGACCGAAGCGGTGATGCTGCGCCTGTACCAGAAGACGAAGCGGAAGGTCGAAGCGCACACCATCTGCCATGACGCCGCCCAGCTCGCAAGGGAAGAGGGGCGATCGCTCAAGGAATGCCTCCTCGCGGACCCGGTCGCGCGAAAACACCTCACCGCCGAGGAAATCGACGAGGTCACGAAACCGGAAAGCTACATCGGCACCTGCCCGCAGCAGGTAGACCGGGCGCTTGCGCGAATCGCCCGGCTCAGGCGCACGGACGGGCGGTACCTGCGGATGGGTAAGAAACGATGAGCGCAGCCGATACGATCACGTTGGCCGTCGCGGGGGATTTTTGGGTCAACCGTCCACTCCCCCGGGATGAACCCGGTCTTGAAACCGTCCTCGATCGGCTCCGTGCGGCGGATCTCTCGGTGTGCGTTCTGGAGATGCCGCTCTCAAGGCGGGGCGCGCCGGCCGAGAAGATCGTCCGCATGCGCGCGGCGCCCGAGCGCGTGGAAGATCTGCATCACCTGGGGGTCGATTGCGTCACGATTGCGAACAACCACATGCTCGACTACGGTCCCGACGCCCTCCTGGACACCCTGGAGATTCTGCGAAGCGAAGGAATCCCCTTCGTGGGGGCGGGCCGTGATATCGAGGAAGCGTCAGGCCCGCTGGTTCTTGAGGCAGGGGGCATCAAAGTGGCTTTTCTGGCGTGTGCGGCCACGCTTCCTCTGGGCAGCGCGGCGGGAGAAGGCAGGCCGGGCGTGAATCCGCTCCACGTTTTCACGGCCTGGGTGGTCGAGCCGAGCGCGAGGACCCAGGAGCAGCCGGGCACGCCGCCTCCCGCGATGACTTTCGCCTCCCCCGATGACGTCCGGGCCCTACAGAACGCGGTGCGCGAGGCGAAACGCTCCTCCGATATCGTGGTCGTCCTGCCCCACTGGGGGTTGCCGAACGTGAGCGCCCTCATGGATTACCAGCGCGACGCCGGGGGCGCTCTCGCCGCCGCGGGCGCGGACCTCATCGTCGGCCACCACGCGCATTGCATCCAGCCGGTGGAGATGGCCGGGAGCACGCCGGTCGTCTACGGCGTGAGCAATTTCCTGTTTCACGAGCTTCCCGAAGGCATGTCCAGGAACGTGTACGATTTCATGTCGAAAGACGAACTCCTGGTGGAAGCCCGTATCGGGGTGGAGGGAGTGCGCGAGCTGGCGCTCGCGCCGCTCGTTCTGGACGCGTCCGGCCATCCGCGACTCGCCGAAGCGGAGGAAGCGATGTGGATCCTGGGCGAAGTTTCCGGCTCCTCGGCGGAATACGGAACGGAGATAGAACTGGAAGGCAGCCGCGGCCTGGTGAGGCTCAAAGAAAAAGCGGCCTCATTGATGCAATAGGAGGAAGAGGGGATGTCCAACGAAGGGACGGTTTCCATCGCTTTGGCCGGGGACGTGTTCATCGGCAAGAAGCTGCCTCGTCCGGGAGAGCCGGGAGCGGAACCCGCCCGCGCCCTGTTCAAGCGCATGGCGGGGGCCGACATGACGTTCATCAACCTGGAGAGCCCGTATTCCGAGAGGGGCTATCCGGCCGAGAAATACACGTTCCTGCGCTCCCATCCTTCCCTGATAGACGAGCTGGACGAGATGGGGGTGGACATCGTCACCCTCGCGAACAATCACATGCTCGACTACGGCTACGACGCGCTTTTCGACACCCTCTCGCTTCTCGATGCGAAGGGGGTCCGGCGCGTGGGGGCGGGCCGGAATCTGGAGGAGGCGTACGCGCCGGCCATTATGGAGAAGAACGGGGTCCGCGTGGCTTTCCTGGGATACGCCTCCACCCTTCCGCTGGGCTGCTCTGCGGGCGAGGAGCGCCCCGGCTTGGCACCCATCCACGTCTTTTCCGCTTTCGTCCTGGAGCCGAGCCCGAGAACCCAGGAACAGCCCGGGACGCCCCCTCCGGTGAAAACCTTTCCGCTCCAGGCCGATATCACGCGCATGCAAAACGTCGTGGCGGCGGCGAAACAAGATGCGGACATCGTGATCATCGCCGGTCACTGGGGGCTGGCGAGCCGCTACGACCTGGCGGAATACCAGACGTTGGTCGGCCGCGCGCTCGTGGATGCGGGCGCGGACGTGGTTCTGGGGCACCACTCCCACACCCTTCAGGCGGTCGAGATCTACAAGGGAAAACCGATCCTCTACGGAATCGGGAATTTCATCTTCCACGAACTGCCCGATGTCGGAAGCCCCGAACTCTCCTACGGCGGCGTGATGACGCCGGAACTCATCAAAACACGCATGCCGAGACAGACGGCCCTCTT
>JAPOYD010000132.1:4815-36834 GCA_026706735.1 Nitrospinota bacterium
GGGGGGGCGGACCTGGGTGTCGTTCCGGCTTGGATTGACGATGCAGGCAATTCCGGCCTGGTCGAAGGAGAGAGAGCCAAAGAGGTGATAGACCTCGTGGAGAGGCTCTCGGGGGAGTTCGATACCCGAATCACCCGGGAGGACGGCGTGGGGAAATTCGTTCTGGGCTAGAGGGCGTTGTGCGCTCTTCGCCGCATCGACTCCCATCGACCCGGGCGCTTTCATAGAGAATCGCCCTGCATCTTCCACCGGAAGAAAACGACAGTTCATTCACCCGCGATGAGGATTAGCAATGGACATGGGCCTGGAGGGAAAGGTTGCTCTCGTCACCGGAGGGACGAGCGGGATTGGAAAGGCGACGGTACTGGCCCTGGCGGACCAGGGTGCCAAGGTCGCCTTCTGCGGCCGGGATCAGGCACGCCTGGACGCCACCCTGGAGATGGTCGAGGAACAAGGCGGCGCGGGGCTCTCCCTTCGTGCAGACATCGGCGTGGAGGAGGAAGCGTCCGGGCTGGCGTCTCGCGTGGTCGAGTCTTTCGGGCGGCTGGACATCCTCGTGAACAACGCCGGCCGCGCGGCGCCGAGTACGCTCTCCTCGCTGACGCCGGCGCAGATTCGAAAGACCGTGGACACGAAGATCGTCGGTTATCTCGTGATCTCGCGCGAGGCGGCGCGTTTCATGAAAGAGCAAGACGGGGGGCGGATCATCAACATGATCGGAGGTACTGGCAAGGAGCCCCTGCCGGGCGTTCTAGGTGGAAGCACAACGAACGCGGCGCTTCTGGGCCTGAGCAAGGGACTCTCCCAGGCCCTGGTCAAAGACAATATTCTGGTGAACACGATCTGTCTGGGGCAGATCGATACGCCCATGCAGGACTGGATGACGGAGCAACTCGCCGAAGAACGCGGGATGTCGATCGACGAAATGCGGCGGGCGCGCGAATCGCAAATTCCCCTCGGTCGATTCGGCACCCCCGAGGAAGTGGCGGGGCTGGCGGTGTTCCTGGCGTCGGTACACGCGGGCTACATCACGGGAGCGACGATCAACGTAGACGGTGGCAAATTCCATTCAATCGTCTGAGCATAGCGCGCTGCAGCCGGAATAAAACATTTGCAAATAGCCTGGAAATCTATCGAGCTTCCAGCCGTTTTTTTGCGGGAAGATTTTTGCCCAGTTCAATTCCGATAGACAAATCAAGCCGTTATCTCAGTGACTTTCCCCAGTATGCAATCAAGAGGTAAGCTAATTTGTTATAAATCCGCCGCATCCCGACAAGGTCGTGCGCTTCTCCTGTCTGGAGCTGCCGGGCTTGAGCGTGACCGAAGGTGCCAAGGTTCTGGGCGTCAGCCACCAGGCGCTTTCGAACCTGGTGAACGGACGCGTGCGGGCATTGAGCGAGATGGCGATTTGTCTCGCCAAGGCTTCGACTCAACGACGGAGACCTGGATACGCTTTCAGACGGCTTACGACATCTCCCGGGCGAAGGATACGGTAATCACGAATGCATCAAAGAATCATCATATTCCATATTGTCTGCGCAGGTTTTCGAGAATTTGGTTACGTCTTCTCATGTCGTCGATGATGCTGCGGCCAGCGTCTCCGATGCCCTATTGGATTGTTAGGAAGTTTTTGCGCTCTACCTCTTGCAAGCGCCTTAGTACGGCTCTGTGTTCTCTTTCGCGAGCGAGTCTTTATTTACGTTCGCGCTCAGCTACTGCTTTTGGCGAGTTATAGATTTGCGTCTTGATGTTCTCCTGGATTTTGCGTCTTTTCTCTATGAGCGAGCGAATCTTTTTGCTGATGCGGTCGAGTTCCGGCTTTAGCTTCTCCTGGTTTTTGGTCTCTTGCATCTCAAGCCTTTTCTCTTTGAGCGAGCGAATTTCTTTATTGATTTCCTCGACTTCGGATTGAAGCTTCTCGACGTTTTTCTCGATTCGCTCTTGCTCTGCCTGGCGCTTGCGTTCTTCTTCCAGGCTTAGATTTGCTTCGATTTCGTCTTTGTGTTCTTGACTCGCTTGTTCGTTGAGTCTGCGGTTCTCTCTTGCTTCTTTCAATAGAATAGCGATATTTTCGGTTTCGTACTGATCCAGATAGGCGGCAACTTTGCATCCCATAAGAGGTGTGAGAAGCACGAATGTGAGCATGAGAACCAAGAATCTCATTTGGTGTTTTTCCTTTTGATAATGGTTATACTTTAAGTGTGTGTCAGCTCTTTTGAGAACACCCTAAATTATCTGTTCTTGGTATGCAATTTGAAGAAATGACCAGTTAGAATAAGATAAAACATGATTCCAAAGGAAAGTCTGAATTTCTTAGTTTTATTTGCTGCCCAAAACTCTAACAACAACGGCGCATATTTCGGGTAAAAAACAAGATATTTCACGCAGTACAGCGGCATTCCACCCCATTTTTGAGCTATAAGGGACTAAAGCTCGACCGCGAAGGCATTCCCCGCCAGCAGACGACCGAGTTTTAGGCGCGTTGTGTCATTCAGCCCGTCGATATGATAGCACATCATCGCGTCATGATCGGAGGTACTGGCAAGGAGCCCCTGCCGGGCGTTCTGGGTGGAAGCACAACGAACGCGGCGCTTCTGGGCCTGAGCAAGGGACTCTCCCAGGCCCTGGTCAAAGACAATATTCTGGTGAACACGATCTGTCTGGGGCAGATCGATACGCCCATGCAGGACTGGATGACGGAGCAACTCGCCGAAGAGCGAGGGACGTCGATCGACGAGATGCGGCGGGCGCGCGAATCGCAAATTCCCCTCGGTCGATTCGGCACTCCCGAAGAGGTGGCGGGGCTGGCGGTGTTTCTGGCGTCGGTACACGCGGGCTACATCACGGGAGCGACGATCAACGTCGACGGCGGAAAATTCCATTCAATCGTCTGAGCGTTTGCAATTATTCTTGTTTCCACGCACCCTTCGCGACCTGGAAGACCGGGTTCCCCACGAATCATGAGGGCCTCAGGCTTCGGCTGGTAGCCGCGGCCGGGGGTGAACGAGGAGATATCACATGCGTGATATGGAAGGAAAAATCGCCCTGGTGGCGGCGGGCAGCAAGGGTCTGGGCCGCGCCTCGGCGCTCAAGATGGCGATGCGCGGCGCAGCCGTCGCCATCTGCGCGCGCGATGAGGCCGCATGCGCCGATGCGGCGAGGGACATCGCGAAACAGGCCGGCGTGGAAACTTGGCACTGCGCGGCAGACGTGAGCACGGCGGAAGGCGTCAAAAAATTCATCGGTGGAGCCGCGGGGCATTTCGGCGGCGTGGACGTCCTGGTATCGAACGCGGGCGGCCCGCCCCGGGGGGTGTTCGAGGATTTCTGTGACGACGCCTGGTTCGACGCCTTCGAGCTCAACGTCATGAGCGCCGTGCGTCTCGTCCGCGAAGCGCTTCCGCACATGCGGGGGCGCGGCGGCGGGAGAATCCTCTTCATCCTCTCCAGTTCGGTGCGCGAACCCATCGACGATCTCCTGCTCTCGAACGTCATGCGCCCCGCCGTGGCCGGCCTGGCGAAATCGCTCTCGCGCTCGCTGGGGGCGGAGAACATTCTCGTGAACGTGGTCATCCCCGGCGTCATCAAGACCGAGCGCGCGATGGGGGGCCGCGAATCCGCCGCGAAGCGCCTGGGCATCACCTTCGAGGAATCCGTCGCCCGCGTGGAGCGCGATGTGCCGCTGGGCCGTCTGGGCGAGCCGGAAGAGTTCGGCGCGATGGTGGCGTTTCTCGCCTCGCCCGAGGCGAGCTACATCTCCGGCGGCGTGTTCGCCGTCGACGGGGGAAGGCTCAAGGCGATTTGAGGGTGCTTGGTTATCCTTTGTAATGGTCACAACTTGTTCCGACAGGCTTTCATACACCCCACCCCGTTGACACGCCCCTCTCCCGCGCATCATATTGAGGGGTTATCGTTCGCTCATCGCCCGCATCACCCATAGAGTCGTCACGAGGAAATGAGTACCCAAAGTGCAGCTTCCCCCGCCGTCTCCCTGATGGAAGACATCCGCATCGAGGGCGCGCGGGAACACAATCTAAAAGACATCTCCCTCAAGCTCCCGAGGGAGCACTTCATCGTCGTCACCGGGCCGAGCGGTTCGGGCAAGTCCTCCCTCGCGTTCGACACCATCTACGCCGAGGGCCACCGCCGGTACGTGGAGAGCCTCTCCACCTACGCGCGGCAGTTCCTGGAGCGCGTGGACAAGCCCGACGTGGACTACATCGAGGGCATCAGCCCCGCCATCGCCATCGAGCAGTACAACCCGGTGAACCATTCGCGCTCCACGGTGGGCACGGCGTCGGAGATATACGACTACCTGCGCCTGCTCTTCGCCAAGGCCGGGAAGATTCATTGCCCCGATTGCGGGAGCGAGGTCACGCCCGCCACGGTCGACGGCACGGTGGCGCTCCTGTTGAACGCCTATGCGGACGCGAGAGGGTTCATACTTTTCCCGATGGGTGAGCTCGAAGCGGAGGATTTGCCGGGAGAACTCGAATCCCTCATGGGGCAGGGCTACGTCCGCGTGATGTTGGACGATGAGATAGTGAACATCGGCCCCCCGCTTTTCGAGAGACTGAAAAAAGAAGCCGAACCGACGCCCGAAGCGAAGAAGCGAGGCCGTCCTCGCAAAAAAGAGCCTCGAGATGAAAGCCCCGCCGTGCGGAACCATCATGCCGTTCGGGTGGTGGTGGACCGCCTGAAGCTCTCGCCCAGAAACCGCGCGCGCCTGGGCGAATCGCTGGAGACGGCGTTCCGCGAAGGCGGCGGCGTCGCAGAGGTGCAGCTCGTGGACGGGCCGAGGCTGCGCTTCAGCCAGAAGCTCGAGTGCTGCGGCCATACGTTCGAAGAACCCGTCCCGCACACGTTCAGCTTCAACAATCCCAACGGGGCCTGTCAGGAGTGCGGGGGGTTCGGCAACACGCTGCGTTTCGATGAGGCGCTCATCATCCCCGAACCCAGGAAGACGCTCGCGCAGGGGGCGGTGGAGCCCTGGGCGCGGCCGCGCTACCGCCGCTATTTCGGCGAACAGCTCCAGGATGCCGCGAAGAACGAGGGACTCGACATCCACACCCCCTGGGAGGAGATGCCCGAAGACCAGAAGAAAATGGTGTTCGAGGGTTCGGGGTCGTTTCTGGGCGTGTACCGCTTCTTCGAGCGGCTAAAGCGCAGGAAATACAAGGTATGGGTGCGCGTGATGATCAGGCGCTACCAGAGTCTTCAGAAATGCGCCTCATGCGGGGGTACGCGCCTGCGTCCCGAGGCGCTCTGGATCAAGCTGGGCGATCGCACTATCGCCGATATATGCGCCATGCCGGTGAGCGATCTGAGGGAATACTTCGAGGCGCCGCCGCTCACGCCCGAACAATACGCGCGCGCGGGCGACGTCTTGAAGCAGGTGCGCGAGCGCCTCGATTTCCTGCACAAGGTGGGCCTCGAATACCTGACGCTGGACAGGGAGACCAGGACCCTGAGCGGGGGCGAGCACCAGCGGATCAACCTGGCGAACCAGCTCGGCGCGCATCTCACGGGTACGCTCTACATTCTGGACGAGCCGACCATCGGCCTGCATCCCAGGGACAACGCGCGCCTCGTGAGCATCCTGAAAGACCTGGTCGATCGGGGAAACACGCTGCTCGTGGTGGAGCACGACCGCGACGTCATCGACGAGGCGGACCACGTGGTGGATTTGGGCCCCGGCGCGGGCGAGCGCGGGGGCGAGGTGGTTTTTTCCGGACCCAGGGAAGAGCTCGACTGGTGTGAAGGGTCGGTGACGGCGAAGTTCCTGAGCGGCGAGCGCGAGATCAGTCCACGAAAGATCAGGCGCGGAGATAACGGGAGTTGTTCCTACCTCTCCCTGCTGGGTGCGCAGGAGAATAACCTGAAACGCGTGGACCTTCACGTTCCCCTGGGGCGTCTGGTGGCGATAACGGGCGTTTCGGGCTCGGGCAAGAGCACGCTGGTGCACGACACGCTCTACCCGGCCCTGGCGCGGATTCTCCACGACGGCAAAGGCGCCATCGGCCGCTTCGAGCGGATAGAGGGATTCGATGAGCTTGATTCCGTGGTGCTGCTCGACCAGAGCCCCATCGGCAAAAGCCCCCGGAGCAATCCCATCACCTACCTCAAGGCCTACGACGCGATCCGCCGTCTCTTCGCCGAAACGCCGCTGGCGCGGAACATGGGCTACGGCCCCGGGCATTTTTCCTTCAACACGGCCGGGGGGCGGTGCGAGTCCTGCACCGGAAGCGGCATCCAGAAGATAGAGATGCACTTCATGGCCGACATCTTCATCCGCTGTCCCGATTGCGAGGGCAGGCGTTTCAAGCCCCGGGCCATGGAAATCCAGTACAAGGGCAAGAACATCCACGACGTGCTGAACCTGACGGTGGATGAAGCCAGCCTGTTTTTCGATCACGTGCCCTCGGTGCTGAACAAGCTGCTCATCCTGAGGGACGTAGGACTCAACTACCTCCGGATCGGCCAGCCCGTGAACACGCTCTCGGGCGGCGAGGCGCAGCGCCTGAAGATTGCGGGCCAGTTGGCCGCCAAGCCGCCCCGCGACGTCATGTACCTCATGGACGAGCCGACGACGGGGCTTCACTTTCAGGACGTGGAGCGGTTGCTGAACGTGCTCACGCGCCTCGTAGGGCTGGGAAACACGGTGGTCGTCGTCGAGCACAATCTCGACGTCATCCGCAACGCGGAGTGGGTGATCGACCTAGGACCCGAGGGAGGCGAGCGGGGAGGCCGCATCGTCGCCGAGGGCACGCCCGAGGAGGTGGCGCAGAGTCCCCATTCGCACACGGGCGGGTTCTTAAAGAAGTATTTCGAAGAAGCGGTGGTGGGCTGATCATCTTCAAGCGGCGCGTCACTCTCCGGCGTCTTGCGCTGGCCGCTTCGTTTCTCTTGAGTCTGTTGCTCGTCGCATCGCGTTTTTCTCCGTGGCTCCGCCATCCGGTGGATTCCCTCCTGCTGGCCCAGGGGATGCTCGACGTGCGGCGCGGGGGCTGGCTCTCCCTTCTCACGAAAAAGCCCCTGAAAGCCGAGATTTCGCTCGACGGTGTTTTGGCGGATTTCTATTCGCCGGGTGATTCCGTCGGCTGGGGCGATGCGCCCGCGCGCGGGTGCGTCGTTCTCGTTCACGGCATGACCACGGCGGGCAAGGCGGATCATCGCCTCGTGGCGTTCGCGGAGTCGCTCGTGAGGCTGGGGTTCACGGCGCTCGTTCCTGATCTTCCCGGCATGAGGCGGTTTCGCCCCAAGGAAGCGGACATCGCTCGTATCGAGCGGGCATTCTCGTGGGTGACGCGGGGCGGCGCGGGTTCATTCGAGAGGTGCAGCCTTCTGGCGTTTTCGTTCGCCGCCGGTCCGGCCCTTCGCGCAGCGGCGAACCCGGCGGTGGGCGGGAAGATGGCCGCGTTCATCGGCGTGGGCGCCTATTACGATCTCAAAAACGTGCTGAGACACCTCACCACGAGCGGCGGGCAGAACCGGCCCGCCTTCCCTGGGGGGCTGCCCATCCGCCACGGAAAGTGGCTCTTCCTGCGCTACAACACGGAACTCCTGGGATTGGACGCCCATCGGGACCGGGTCGCGGCGGTCGTGTCGAGAAAGCGAAAAGACGAAGCGGCGGATGTAAGGGATTTGCTCGCGGGCTTGCCGGGGGGTGCGCGCGCGATCATCGCCTTGATGGAGAACAAATCCCCAGAGCGCTTCGAGGCGCTTTTTGCGCGGCAGGGAGCCGCGCAGCGCGAGCGCCTGCGGGAATGGGGGATGCGCGACGTCGTTCCCGGGGTCGGGGGGAAGAAATTTTTTCTGCACGGGCGCGAGGACCCCTTCATTCCGCCGTCCGAGAGCATCCTGCTGGCGAATCGCGCGCGGGAGACCCCGGGCGGTGAAGCGTCAGCCTTCGTCTTCGGTGGCTTTCGCCACGTGGGTATCGAGGCGGACTTCTTTTCTCTCGCCAGGATTCTGGAGGGCGCGCGGTTTTTGGGTTTCATATCCGCCGTCCTGAGCGCGATGGAGGAGTGATGAAGGGTTTGCGGCTTCGCCCTGTCTGCATGGCGCGGCCAGGATGTGATGTAGTAGTCTACGGGCGGATTTCTCCTCAAGAAAAAGGACCTCGGCATGGACGAGCAGAAAACCATCACCCGTGTAGCGAACGCGCAATGGGTGGGGGAACTGCGCGCGCGGATACAGGCGCGCGATTGCCCCGAATTTTCGAGTGACGAACCCGTAGAGCGCGGCGGCCTGTTCGAGCATCCCACCCCCGCCGAGTACATGCTCGGCGCGCTGACGGGTTGCGGAGCAGCGCACGTGGAGTTGTTCGCAAACGAAGTCGGCATGCCGCTCGATGATTGCGCGATCGAGGGAAAGCTCACCATGGAGCGCTTCGCACCCGGCGAACCGCATGCGGAGAACGGGGGTGTCACCGGCGTGGAACTGGAAATAGAAGTGACTTCCGCAGGCTCCGCCGAGCAGCTCGAAGAGGTGAAGGAGAAGTTTCGGGCGGGTTGCATCCTCTATCTGTTCATGACTGCGGCGACGCGCGTGAACGACAACTGGACGCTGAAACGGCCCGAATAGCGGCCGTTCGGGAAATCCTTACGAACACCAGAAAGCGGTTATGAACTTATCTACCCATGTCGTGGGCCTGCTGTTCGCCGCCTCGGCGCTCCTGAGTTGGACGAGTCTGTCCTTTTTCGTGCGTCTGGCGATGAAGAACGCGCCGCTTCTGCGGACGACGGCGGCCATGTCGACCATCAACGGCGTCCTCGTCTCTGCGCTGGTGTTTTTCACCTTGCCGGCTTCGGCTTTTCAGCCCACCTTGACGAGAACCTGGGTCCTGCTGCCGATCACCGCCTTTTTCATGATTACAATATCGCGGCTCACCTACTACTACGCCATCAGGCGCATCGGGCCGAGCCGCACCATTCCCATCGCGGCGAGCACGCCCGCCGTCACTGCAATTTTGGCGACCATCTTCCTGGGCGAGCCGTTCACGATTCTCATCATCCTGGGGCTCTTGTGCCTCATCGTGGGTCTCAACTTGGTGGTGCGCTCAGCACCCGCGCAGCCGAATCTCGAGATGGGCCATACGCGCAAGGACATCGTCAAGGGCTACATATCGGCGGGTCTTACCACGCTGAACTGGAGCGTGTCGGGCGTCATGGTGCGGACCATCATGCTCGACATGAACGCGCTGGCAGGCGCCGCGCTGCTCATCTGGATAGGACTTGGCTTCGCCTGGGTGCTGGCGGTCGGCTTCGCTCACAGGGAGACGGCGGTTAATATCCCCCGGGCGAGCTGGAAGTGGATGCTCATGGCCGCCGTCTGCCAGACGATAGCGGTGCCATCGTTCAGCAACGCCATGGCGCGCACCTATGCGGTGGGCGTCACCTCCATCACGTCGGTCCAGCCCCTTCTGGTGATCATGGTGTCGCACCTGTTCCTGAGAGAGAGCGAGAACATCACGGGCAAGCTTGTCCTGGGCGCGGTGATGACGGTGCTGGGTACGATCCTGATCCTGATCCGTCTCTAGGGTTTCCTGATGCGCTCCACGCTCTTTCGTGAGAATACGGCCTCGTGGCCGAAGCGATCGCGGATGCGGTCGAGGCTTTCCACGAGGCGCTCTTCTTTCTCGCGTCCGGTGTCCTCAAACAGAAGCGGCTGCGCATCGTCTTCGTCGAGTCCTGAGAGGTAGACTCCCAGCAGACGGAATTTCCGGTTCCTGCCCTCTTTCGCGCAGGTGCGCCGCAGCAGTTCAAGCGCGGGTTCGATGATTTCCTTATCGAGGTGGGTGTGTTTTTCGAGCGTGAACGAGCGCGTAAGCGTCGTGAAGTCCGAAAAACGTATCTTGAGGGTGATATGCCTGGCGCTCAGGCCCTTGCGCCGTACGCGCGCGCTCGCCTCCTCGGCCAGGCCCGTAAGTATGGCTTCGAGCTTCGCGCGGTCGGCGATGTCTTCTGCGAAGGTGGTCTCCTTGCCGATGCTCTTGGGACGGTTTTCGAGTTCGAGTTCGGAATCGTCGAGCCCCCTCGCCTTGTGATAGAGCTCAGGACCCAGGTTCTTGAATTGCGCCTCTAAAAAGGGCACCGACTGCGCGGCGAGATCGCCGACCGTAGAGATGCCCAGGCGGTTCAGTTTCTTGACCATCACCTTGCCCACGCCCGGTATTTTGCTCACCGCCAGGGGACGCAGAAAGGCAGCCTCCCCGCCCGGGTAGACGCGCAGGATACCTGCGGGTTTTGAGAGTGCGGATGCGATTTTCGACACCAGGCGGCTCGACGCCAGCCCGATGGAGGCCGAGCAGTTGGTCTCGTGTAAAACCGCTTCTCTTATTCTCGCAGCCGTCTGAAGCGGGGGGCCGTGCAGGCGTTCGGTTCCGCTCAAATCGAGATACGCCTCATCCACCGAGACGGCTTGAACGGCAGGCGTGAAGTCTCCGAGTACCCGCATCACCCGCCCGGAGGCTTCTCCGTATTTTTTATGGTTCGCCTGGATGTATACGGCGTGGGGGCACAACTCGCGGGCCCTCGCCATGGGCATGGCCGAGTGGACGCCGAACGCGCGCGCCTCATAAGAGGCGGCGGAGACCACGCCGCGTTTTCCCACGCTGCCGCCGACGATGACCGGCTGGTTCTCGAGATCGGGCCGTTCCATGCGCTCCACGGACACGAAAAAGGCGTCCATGTCCACGTGCGCGATGAGACGATCCTGCGTCGGCGACTCCGGCTCTTCTTTTTCGAGGCGTTTCGGCATGGCCGTTTCTCTCACGCGAAACGCGGCGGCGTCAATACTTCCTGAGCACGCCCACGACGACGCCCTGGATATGGAGGTCCGCTTCGTTCACCATGATGGGCGCCATCGCCTCGTTCGCGGGCTGAAGCCTGATTTGCGCGCCCTCTCTGTAAAACCGCTTGAGCGTAGCGGAATCTCCGTTCACGAGCGCCACCACGGTCTCTCCGTTCAGCGCATTGTTCCGGCTCTCCACGATCACGTAGTCGCCGTCGCGGATGTGGTCTTCGATCATCGAATCGCCCTTGACTTTCAAGACGTAGAGGTTGCCGTCTCCCGAAGACCAGGGGAGGGGGATGGTTTCGGTGTCCTCTATCGCCTCGAGCGGCATGCCGGCCGCGATCATGCCGCGCAGGGGGAGCTCCACCCGCGCCGGCTCCGCGCTCGCGGCGATGGTGTCGGAACCCGGAATGAGTTCGATGGCCCGGCTTCTGTTCCAGCTTCTCTTGATGAGGCCTTTTTCCGCGATGTTCTGCAAGTGCTTGTGCACCGTGGCGGGCGAGGTGAGGTGAAAGTGCTTGCCGATCTCCACGATGGAGGGGGCGTAGCCGTTCGCCCCGATGAACTCCTTGATGAACTCGAAAATTTCCCGTTGCCTGCGCGTGAGGAACATGAGAGACCTCCTTCAGAATCGTTGGGTCGGACCGGAAGCGTCCTTCCGGGTCCACGATGTGAGTGTTTCCAGATGAGCGGTATGGGAGAACATGTCGAATACATAGGCGGCCCGGGCGCGATAGCCGCTCGCCGCCAGTTCGCGGGCGTCGCGCGCGAGGGTGGCCGGGTTGCAGGAGACGTAGACGACCCGATCGGGCGCGAGCGCCGAAATGAGGGGCATGGCGTCGAGCGCGCCCTTTCTGGGCGGGTCGAGCACGACGACGCCGGGCTTTTGGCCGCCGAGTTTCGAGACGACCTCCTCTTTCGTGAGCTTATGGACGCTTGAGTGAAGAAACTCCGCGTTTTCGACTCCGTTCTCCTCCCGGTTGAGCCCGGCGTCGGCGACGGCGTAGGGGTTTTCCTCTACCCCCAGAACGCGTTTTGACCTCACCGCCAGCGGCAAGGAGAAATTCCCCGCCCCGCAGTAGAGATCCAGAACGAGGGCCTCATCGTTCAACCGGCACTCTTCGATAACGCTTTTCACCAGCAGTCGATTCAGCGCGCGGTTCGGCTGAATGAAGGATTCTGGCGATACGCCCAGACATAATTCGGGGTGCTCCATGTCGGGCCGATATTGCGCCCGCCATCGGGGCGGACCACCGGGTCCGCGTCTTCCGGCCGTGGCCAGTGGAAAGCGGTTTTCTTCGGCGAATTTCTTCCAGGCGCTCAGAGTCCTGGGGTCGATTTTGCAGTTTCCGCGGTCGCGATGTCCCACCGCATGGAGATAAAGGCCCACGGCCGCCTCTTCTGCTTCACCGAGGGAGGTCATTTCCACGGCCTCGATTCTCCTCGTCCTGGGCTCCGCCTGGAGGAGATGCCTGGCCTGGCCGAGCGCGTTCGCGATGGAAGGTTCCACAAGCAGGCAGTCTTCCACCTCGACCAGACGCCGCGCGCCCGGGGTGAAAAAGCCGAGCCCGGAGCCTCGTATCTGAAACCGCGCGCGCACGCGGTAGCGCTCCTCGTTTCCGGGGAGCGCGACGGTTTGCACGGGGACCCTCAGGTCGATTTTCCCGATACGGGCGAGTGCGTCGAGAAAAATCCGCTTCTTTGCCTCCGCCTGGGCTTGGGGTGTAACGTGCTGCAGGGCGCATCCTCCGCAATCGCTCCAGTGCGCGCATGGAGGCGCGGTTCGCGCCGGACCCGCCCGGATGATTTCCTCGAGTTCGCCGATCAGGTACTTCCCCTTTTCCTTGACGACGCGGAAGCGGACGGTGTCTCCGGCGGCTGTCTTGGGGATGAATACGGCTCGGCCATCCAGGCGGGCGACGCCCGCCCCGCCCGTGGCGATGCTCTCCACCCGCTCTTCATGGATGGTCCCGCTTTGATGGAGAGGAAGGGTGTTCACGGCAACCGGGCCCTCATGGCATATATTTCACGAAAATAAAACATTTCTAATACAAACAAATTACGAATAATTTTGCAAGCCTTTTCTCGTTTTTACTTTTCGGAAGATTTCGGGCGATAATCCCGGGAATATCTGGTCAATAAGTATATTTCAGGAGATGACCGTGTTTTTCGCGGGATACGGCTTCTGCTAAGGGAGGGAATGATAATGTCGTCTGTTCGGTATGAAAAGGAAAACGCTCTTGGCCGCGTCACGATTGCGCGCGCCTCCGAGGCGAACCGCCTGACGTTCGAGATGATGGAAGAACTCACCGAAGCTCTCCTCCAGGCGGGCGAGGAGTGCGACGTCATCCTGCTGAGGGGGGAGGGTGAGGATTTTTGCGCGGGCAGGGAGAGCGTGCGCGGCGGTGCCGGGCTGCCGCCGGTGAACGTGATAAGAGAGCGCTTCCGGGCAATCGTGAAGATGAACGACGTCCTGGAATTCTCTCCCGCCGTGACCGTGGCGGCCTTGAGAGGGCGTGCCTACGGGCCGGGGGCGGGCCTGATCAGCCGGGCGGACATCGTGCTGGCTTCGGATACCGCGAGGATCGCCTTTCCCGAGATCAGGGAGGGGTTTCCCCCCACGGTGGTCATCAGCCACCTGGCGAGAAAGCTGGACAGGCGCCACGGCTTAGAGATGGTCATCACGGGCCGTGAGATCGACGCCGGAGAGGGCAGGCGCATCGGCATGGTGAATCACGTGGTCGCGGACGCCGAATTGGATTCAGAAGCCGAACGTCTGTGCGCGGAGTTATGCGCTCTGGGCGGCGATTCATTGAGGCCGACCAAGAGTTTCTACCGCTTTGCCGAGACGGCCAGCCCCGAGGCGAATGCGGATCACGCGGTCAACCTCATCGCCAACGCCATACACGCGAAAGGAAACGTCGGATAGCCTGAGGCCTTTGACGAAACGCGCGCGCGGGGCCTAATCTCAACGGATAAATCATTATCGGCGAGGAACGAAGCGCGAGGGCTCGCGCTCGCTTCGGCGTTTATTTCAGGAGAACGGATTGATGGTGAGCATGACGGCTGGACACGCGGTGGCGGATGCGCTCGCGAAACTGGGGGTGAGGCACGTAATCGGCATGGCGGGCTCGTGCATGATCGAGATACTGGACGGCATGTACGGGCGCGAGGACATTTCTTTCCTCACGGTGCGCCACGAGCAAAGCGCCGCCCTGATGGCGGACGCCTACGCGCGGCTCACGGGTGAGGTGGGCGTTTGCATGGCGACCAACGGCCCAGGCGCCACGAACCTCGTCACCGGCGTGGCGCACTCGATGATGGCGCAAAGCCCGGTGCTCGTCATCACCGGCGCGCCCATGATGAAGGACACCTTTCGCGAGTCCACCCAGGAACTCGACCAGATCGCCATGTTCGCCCCCATGGTGAAGTGGTCGGTTCAGGTGAGAAAACCCGAGCGCGCCTTCGACGTCATCAACGAGGCCTGTCACGTGGCGACCTCCGGCGTGCCCGGCCCCGTGCACGTCGACTTGCCGCGCGACGTGCTGAACGAGACGGCTGAATATCCGGAAGGAAACGGCGCGGCCCCCATGAGCCGGGCGCGGCTCGCCCCCGACCCCGATGCGGTCGCGCGGGCGGCGGCGTTGCTCGGCTCCGCCGCGCGGCCATTGCTCATCGGCGGCGGCGGCGTGCTCTGGGACGAGGCGAGCGGCGATCTGACAGCACTCGCCGAAGCGCTCGACGCGCCCATCATGACCTCCACCGGCAGGGACGACGTGGTTCCGAACGGACACCCCCTGTTCCTGGGTTCGATCGGGCGCGGAACGCTGCCCGAGGCGCGCGCGCTTTTCGAGACGGCGGACGTCGTGTTCGCCGTCGGAACGAGGCTCGCGCACTCGACTACGTTCCTGCGCCCCGATTTCTTCGGGGGAGCAAAGCTCATTCACGCGGCCGTGGACCCGCATAACATCGGCCGGAACTTCGCCACCGAAGTGGGGATGAACGCGGAGGCGGGGCTCGCGCTCCGGGCCGTGCTCGACGCGCTGGGCGAGAAGACGGCGCGTCCCGCGTGGCGCGCGGAGGCCGCGGCGGTGCGCGACGCGCAGGAAAAACACCGCGAGCGCGCCCTGGAATACGGCGGAAAGCCCATCGACCCCAGGCGCGCGCAGATGGCTCTCGCCAGGGTCCTGCCCGAGAACACCATCATCACGAACGACGCGGGCAGTGCCGCGGGCTATATCTATGAATACCAGAGGTTCGATAAAGCCAGGAACTTCGTGGCGCCCCAGGATCTGGCGGCCATCGGCATCGGCTATCCCCTGGGGCTGGGAGCGAAGCTGGCGCGTCCGCATCAGAAGGTCGTCACCATCAGCGGCGACGGCGCGTTCCTGTGCAACGGGGCGGAGCTCGAGACCGCGATGCGCGAGAACCTGCCGACCGTCTGCGTCATTCTGAACAATTTCAATTTAGGCTCCGAGCGCGCCTACCAGAAGCATTTCTACGATGGGCGTTACATCGCCGACGCCATCGGCAACCCGAGGTTCGACGAATACGCGCGGGTGTTCGGTGCGGCGGGCTACCGGGTGGAGGATCCCGAGGACCTGGAGGACGTCTACGCGCAGGCCCTCAAGGAAGAAGGCCCCGCCGTGGTGGATGTGATCATCGATCAGGACGTCTTCCCCGAACCCCGGCGCAAGGACGCGGTGAAGAAGTAGGATGACCGCGTTTCGGCGTCATTTCTTCGGTTGGGCTTGACCCTCCGTAGGGACAACCCCTCGTGGTTGTCCTGTACGAGGACAGGCGCAGGGGCCTGTCTCTACGATGCCTCTGGTTCGTTACGTTCGAGATTTTGCTTTTGTAGGGGCGGTTCGCGAATCGCCCTTACAAACCTCTCCCCCGAAATACCCAAGCGCTCGCTCCGTAGAACCCCCCGCCAAGGACCGCTGCGCTCAGGACGAGCCAGCTGAGCGCCTCGAATCCGCCCCATTGTATGGCGAACCCGCCCAGGGAAGCTCCCAGAAACAGGCCGACCTGGTTGCTCGTCGAATAGAAGCCGATGATGGCGCCGCGCGCCTGCGGGGCGATGGATATGAGGTCGTCCATCACGGCGGCACGGCTCAGATGGCTGAAGAACGAGAAGAGAAAGCCCGCCGCGATCGTAAGCGTGAGAAAACCCAGCCCGGAATAGTGAAACGCCAGAAGTTCTCCCTGGAGCAGAACCAGGGCGGTGATGATGAGAAAGCGCCGCCTCACGCCCGCGAGCGCGCCGCCCAGCAGACCGCCGATGAGCGCGCCGACGGACATCGCCGTGATCATACTGCCCGCGGCGGAAAGAGAAATCTCGTAGGTGCGTATCAGGAAAACGGATACATAAGTCAGAAAAGTGGAAGTCATGAGCCGCTCTGTGACGTTGCCGCTCATCAGGAGCCAAGAGGCGCCCTGGCGCATCCAGGCGAAACTGGCCAGATAGGAGGACGGCACATCAGTCCGCCTTTGCGAGGGCAGCGATAAGAGCGTGTAGAGGGAAAGCGCGAGGCCGAAAGCGCCCGAAATCCAGAGCGCGTTGCGCCAGCCCAAATAATCCGTCAGAAAGGCCACGCTCGGAACCCCGACGAGCAGGCCCATGGCCACGCCCGCCGTTGCGAACCCGATTGCGAGGCCGCGTATGCGTCCCGCGAAGTTGTCCCCGATCAACGCTACCGCCGTGGGCGGCACCAGCGCGCCGCTTAGTCCAGCGATGAAGCGGAAGACCGCCACCGCGAGGTAGCCGTTCGTGAATGAGATGGCGATGCTGGAGAGCGAGAGACCCGTCAACCCGATGAGGATGACGGGTTTTCTGCCATAGCGGTCCGAAATGGGCGCCAGAAGGGGCGCGCCTATCCCCCATGGGACGAAGATGATGGCCGCCAACTGCCCCATGGCCGTGAGGGACAGGCCCAGGTCGCGGCCCATGACGTCGAGCATGGGCCCCAGGATGAAGGCCGTGGTGTAGGCAGTGAATATGGTCAGGAAACATGCAAGGATGATCGGCCAGCCCTCTCGAAAGCCGGCCCCATCCTTGCTCGTAGATAAATCCATGCGCGCTCCTGGGATCGGGATACGAGGTTAAGGCTTATCCTTCATACCGGCCCATCCCGCAACCCCGGGAGGTGGAGCGCGTGATTCTACCCGTTCAGCCTCGGCCCCTGCTCAGCAGTTCTTCCAGACGGGTTTTCGTTTCTCCATGAACGCGTTTTTGCCCTCGCGGTAGTCTTCGGTCTTGTAGAAACGGTTCATGATGGGCCGGCACAGGCGATAGCCCTCGTACATCGACACGTTGGCGGCCACGGCGATCTCCTCCTTGGTGTGCTGCACCGTCATGGGTGAGCACTCGATGATCTGTTCGGCCATGGCGGTCGCGGTGTCGAGGAGTTCCCCGTTCTTGGCGATCTTCACCACGAGGCCCAGGCGGTAGGCTTCTTCCGCGTCGATGAGTTCGCCAGAGAACATGTACCATCTGGCGAGTCCCGGAATCGCCGCAGGCATGCGCATGGCCCCGCCGATGCTGATGATGCCGATCTTGGGCTGTGAATAACCGACCTTGGCGTCTTCCGATACCACGCGGACGTCCGCGCCGAGGAACAGGCTCATCCCGCCGCCGATGGCGTAGCCCTGCGCCGCGCAGATGATGGGCTTCTTGATCCAGTCCAGGTCGCAGTAGAGGACTCCCTTGGGTCGGACGGCGCCCAACTTGAGTTCATCTTCTTCCAGGTTCTGATCCCACCCGGAGCAAAATGATTTCCCCTCGCCCGCGAGGATCGCCACCCACACCTCCTTGTCGTCGTTCACGTCCTCCCAGCACTGGAGAAGCTCCAGCGCCGTGGCGAAGCTCAGGGGATTCAGCTTGTCCGGCCGGTTCAGGGTGACGTAGGCGATCTTGTTTTCCTTGCGGTATTTCACGGTCTTGAGTCCGAACTCTTGCGTCAGGTCCATTGGCGTCTCTCTCCTCTCAGAAAATGGTCGTCACGTTAAATCGACGATGAAAGCGACCGGTTTTCTAATTCACCCGCCTCGCTCTTCCCTCCCAGTGTTTTTCGCGAATCTCGCGTCTTAAGACTTTCCCTTGCGCGTTCTTAGGAATTTCGCTCAGAAACTCGATGTGCCTGGGCTTCTTGAATCCGGCGACCTCTTGCTGCGTGAAGTCGATGAGGTCCGAAGGCTCGGGCGTTTCTCCGGGGCGCAGCACGACCATCGCCTTGACGGCCTCGCCCCACGTCTCGTCGGGCACGCCTATCACCAGCGCTTCCAGGACGGCGGGGTGGCGGCACAGGGCGCGTTCGACTTCCGAGGGATATACGTTGAACCCACCCGTGATGATCATCTCCTTCTTGCGATCGACGATGTAGAGATACCCCTCCTCATCCGCCACCGCGAGGTCCCCGGTGTGCACCCAGCCGTTCCGTATTGTCTCCGCCGTGGCCTCCGCGTTTTTCCAGTAGCTCGCCATGGCGTAGTCCCCCCGCACGCAGATTTCCCCCATCTCGCCGGTGGCGACGGGGCGGTCGTCATCGTCCAGGAGTTCGAGTTCCACGCCCGCCGCGACCCTCCCGCACGAGGCGAGGCGCGCACGCTCCCCGGGTGTTCCGTCCACTACATGATCCCAGGGGTCGAGAATTGCGATGGGCTGGCGCGCTTCGGTCAGCCCGTATGTTTGCCGGAAGATGGGGCCGACCTGATCGATGGCGTGTTTCAGGTTTTCCTCCGAGATGGGCGCGGCTCCGTAGGTAATCGTGTGCAGGCTCGAGAGGTCGGCACTTGCGAGCTTCCCACTCTCGATGAGCCGCTGCACCATCGTGGAGACGAGGTAGGTGGTCGTGGCCCACTCTTTTTCCGCCGTTTCGAGAAACAGCTCCGGCTCGAAGGCGGGCATGATGACGTTCCGCGCGCCTCTTAAGAATGTGGGTTCGATGAAGTTGAAAGACGCATGGGTCATGGGACCCGCGTGGAGCATGGAATCCAGCGTGTTGAAACGATAGTCGAGGTTCCTGAAAAACTTCTCCAGCCACGCGACGTGCGTGCGGTGCGTGTTGACGACCGCCTTGGGCACGCCGGTCGTGCCCGAGGTGTAATGAAGATGGAAGAGGGAATCCGGCCCGAGGACGACGCCGGGCTCTCGGCTTGAGCTTTTTTGCAGCCATTCTTCGTATGCGATAGCGTCTTTGCTTTCCCACCCCACGGCGATGATGCAGCGCAGACCCGGACATTCGTTTTTGATGCCTTCGGCGTATTCCTTGTGGACCTCGTCCAGGAGGAGGAACGCGGATTCGGAGTCGTTCAGCATGTGGACGTGTTCTTTGAGGACGTTGCGCCCATGGAGATTGAGCGATGCCCCGCCCGCCATCGCGACGCCGAAGTTGATCTCGATGATCTCGGTGCGGTTTCGCATCAGCTTGGCGACACGATCATCCGGCTCGAGGCCGAGCGCTAGGAGCGCGTTCGCGACCCGCTTGCTGCGGTCGTAGACGTCGAGAAAACGCAGGCGGCGTTCGCCGTCCACCACGGCTTCGCGCGGTCCATATCTCTTCGCCGCCCAGGCGATGTTCACGCCCGGGTGGATGGCTTGTTCGTTCTCTCGGCTCATGGGTAGGGGATTATAGAGCCGTATGAGCCTGAATTCTATGCGAGAGCCGGATTTTTCGATGCGGCGAGCAGGGCGAGAACGGGCCGGACGTCCGCGCAATTCTCGAGTGAGGAGAGTTCCTCAAAGGCGCGCTCCACGTCTTCGGGTTCGAGCCTCACTGCGGCGGCCTCAGCGCAAGAGAAGAATTTCTCCTTTCGTTCTTGTTCGGTCATGGCCCATTCGGAAGAACCCTTGATCCTGTCGTGCGTGACGTCGGCCTCTCTCCCGTCCTTGAGCTTGATATGGATGCGCACGGGCACGAGCAGCAGACTCCCTTCTTCCCAGATGTGGACCCTGGTTTTCCGTGCGAGCTCAATCACTTCCGCGCCTGAGACGATGAGGTCCGGTTCGAAGTGTGCGATGCGCGGCACTCCCTTCAAGAGGGAGAACGCCGTCGTCCACTGCGCGCTGAACTGCGCGTCCACCTGGGGGTTTTCCCTGATTTGAAACGGCTGTCCGATCATCGAGTGGCCGATGGGGGTGGCCCATACCTCCACGCTTTCGACGTCTTGCGCACCGAATGAGCCCAGTCGCTCACGTGCCTCCAGAGCCGCGCTGATGTGGGGATGGGATACCCGGCAGCTCGGGTAGGGTTTCATGCCGACACGGGTGACGTGAAAGGTTTCGCCCAGCTCTCTCGTGAGCGCGACGGGGTCGCCCTCGCCACCGCCGAAGAGCTCGATTACGCCGTCCGCTCCCTCGACGATGCGCCTGGGTCCCGTGGCGCCGGTTTGCGCCAAAACGGCCGAATGCACGCCCGCGCGTGCGCTGAAGGCGGGTTGCAGCCGCTTGGCGACCGTGCCGTCGAGTAGCGCCTGGCGGTTGCCGTGTGATTGCGCGTAGCCGAAGCCCGCCGCATTGGCAAGTCCCTCTTCATCGAGCCCCAAAGCCCGCGCAGCGGCCATGGAGGCCGAAACGGCGCCGAACACCGAGGTGGGCAGCCAGCCTGGATGAATGCTCTTATGCACGACGGCGTTCAGCCGCAATGTAACGTCCGCTGCCCCCGCAAGAGCGGCGATGACCTCACGGCCCGGCATAGTCCGGCCGCAGCTCTCGCCTGCGGCGAGAAGGGCGGGAAGAATCGTCACGAAGATGTGGTTCTGAGTGACGTCTTCGGTGTCGTCGAAATCGTTCGAGTGAATCATAGCGGCGTTCAGCCATGCCGCCGTCGGCGCGGGCACTTTTCCGCCGAAAACGAGCACCGTGGCCTCGGGCGCGCCGCCCCAGCGTATGTGTCGCTCGATGATCTCGGGGTTCAGGGGCGCAGCCGAGCCAGCCAGGGCGCAGGCGAGCGCATCGACGACGAGGTTTCTGGTCGCGCATACGGCATCTGCGGGCAGATCCTCGAAGCGGAGGTTCGCGTAATGCGCGATGATTTTCTGCATGGGATCCATCTTCGTCTCCGTCTCACTGCCGCCTTGGGGGCGAGAGTAACGCTTTTATTCGCGGCCCGGCTGGAAGATGGCCACCAGCCTCACGTCTTCCTCACCCACGCAGTGATTGCAGTGGCGCGTGCCCTTGGGCATGAAGATGAATTGTCCGGGGCCGTAGTTGATCTCGCCGTCTTCCAAGTCGTACCTTCCCGTGCCGCTCACGCAGAATATGACCTCATCCTCCTCGTGGTGATGCCAGTCGTGCGTCTGCCCCGGCTGTATGAGCGAGTAGTAGACGGTGAGGTCGGTGCCCTCGCCCTCTTTGGATACGATGGCCTTATGGCTCGCGCCGCCCGCCATGCCTTCTGATTCACGCTCATCGGGCCGGATGAGCCGGGCTTTTCTTTCTCTCGTCGTCATGTGAGTTTCTCCTCGGGAGTGTCGATAATGGTTGATTCTCGAAGCGCGTGCTTCGTACGCGTTTAAGTCGGGATGAAAATTCGCCGATATGGGAAGAATAATCCGCTTCCCGGAAATGTCAAAGCGCAACTGGCGGATCGTGCTTTCGGGTGCCCGGAGGCGTGGACACATCTCTTGAAGGCGGTGCGCGGCGGGTGCTACTCTTACGGGTGACCAGCCTTCCGGGGTCTGGCCGGCCGCCGGGTTTCATACCGATGCCGAGGGTGATTTCCATGATAATGCGTTTCGGGCGAATCTGTGTTCTTGTTTTCCTGGCGATGACGCTCCTGGGAGCCGGAAGCGTATTCGCGGCTTCGGCGGATTCGGACGGCCCCGTCGAGAAAAGGCCCGAGGGTTTCGATACGCCCGAACTCAGCCGGTCTCGTTTTCTCGGATGGGTCCGGCGGGACCTCAGCAGGCGCATCCCCGGAGAGGAGACCCTGATCAAGCAATATCTCGATGAGTGGGAATTCCAGTTCGAAACACTCACCATCAACAACAGGATTTTCGCGATCAACATCGACGTGGACAACAAGTATCCATACGACATCACGCTGCTCGATGTCGATTGCGACGGAATCTACGAGACCAAGGTGGAGGAAAAACCGGGTCAGCAGCGTGTGGACATGGCGATTCCCGAATGTGTGTTCCAGATTTCGGCGGAATCTGCGCGCTGAGAGAGACCTTCTGATTTCATGGGCGTGGACGAAATGATCAGGAATCGAAGTCATGCGGTTTAAAAGGGTGTTTTCCGGCTTTCTTTTCGTTCTTGTCGCTTTCATCGCTCATGCGCACTCGGTGAACGCGGAGGCGGCTCTCTCCGCGCTTCGCAGGGTCGAGGTGAAGGACATCCTTGTCGATCAGAGGAACGACCAGCCCGTCTTGTTGCTGCAGGAGAAAAAGGGGGGAAAGCTGCTGCCCATCTGGATCGGCCCGGCGGAGGCGCGCGCGATTTTCATGGAGCTTGAGAAAGCTGTGCCGCATCGGCCGATGACGCACGACTTGATGCGCAATTTGCTGAAAACCCTCCAGGCGGAAGTTCTCCGGGTGGTCATCACGGAGGTGAAAGGGGGCACATATTTCGCCTTCATCGATATGAAGGCCGGGGACAGGCGTATTTCGATCGACAGCCGCCCCTCGGACGCCGTCGCGTTGGCGTTGCGGATGAAATCGCCGATATACGTGAAGCCTGTCGTGATGGAACACGGCTTCCATATGAAGCGCGATTATAAGCACCCCGAAAAGCTGGGGCTCGTTCTCCAGAAGCTCACGCCGGCATTGGCGCGCTTCTTTGGTGGGGGAGAGGCGAGCGGGCTATTGGTTTCCTCGGTTCGGGAGGGCGCTCCGGCGGCGCGCGCGGGCATTCGTCGGGGAGACATCATATTCGAGGCAGGGGGAAAGAAGATTGAGACGGTGGATTTTTTCGAAAAAATTTTTCTGGAGAATCCACTGGAGATAGAGGTTTCCATACGCAGGGGTCCGGGTGGGAAAAAATGGCGCCTGAAGTTGGAAGAGGAGAAATAGGGCGATGGCTGAATACTCACCAAGTGCGCAAGACGGCCTCATTGTCGTCGATCTGCAAGTGGATTTTTGTCCGGGCGGGGCACTCGCCGTTACCGAGGGAGACGAGATCGTCTCGCCGGTGAACGGGCTTCTGGAAATTCCGGGCTGGATGAAGGTGGCGACGCGCGACTGGCATCCCGCCGACCATATGTCGTTTCAGGCGCAGGGCGGAATCTGGCCCGTTCACTGCGTGGCCGAGACTGCGGGCGCCGCATTTCATCCGCGCATGAACGCCTCGGATGTGGAGATGGTGGTATCGAAAGCCACGACCCGCGACGCCGAGGCGTATTCGGGGTTCGACGGCACCACGCTCGCTGATGACCTGAGAGCAGCAGGGATAGGACGTCTTTTCGTTTGCGGTCTGGCGACGGATTATTGCGTGAAGGCCACGGCGCTCGACGCCAGGCGTGAGGGGTTCGAGGTCGTCGTCATGGAAGACGCTATTCGCGCCGTGAACGTCGAGCCCGATGATGGTAAAAACGCCATCGAGGAGATGCGCGTGGCGGGCTGCGCCTTCGCTCTCTCCTCGGATATCCGCTCGGTATAAGCTCGTTTCGAGGAGATCCTCTTGGTTTTGGTGCGCGTGCAGGTTCCGGCGAGTACGACGAATCTGGGTCCTGGTTTCGATGCCCTGGGCGTTGCGCTCCGGATTTATAACCGTATAGAACTCGACAGCCTCCCCTGGGGCGTTGCGCTCGAAGTCGAAGGAGAGGGCCGCGACGTCATCCCCAAGGATGAATCGAACGTCTGTGTGCAGGCCGTAAAGCGCGTGTACGATCGGGTCGGCCGGCCCTTCAGCGGTTTGTGGATGAAGCAGCGCAACCACATTCCGCTGGCGCGCGGGCTGGGGAGCAGTTCGGCCGCCATCGTGGGCGGAATCGTGGGGGCGAACATTCTGCTTGGCAGCCCGTTGGGCATGGACGAACTCGTGCAAATCGCCGTGGAGATGGAAGGGCACCCCGACAACGTCGTTCCCGCGCTGATAGGGGGTTTCTGCATCTCGGCGACCGCCACGGACGGAAAGACCATCTACACGCGCATGCCCGTGGTGGAGGATTACCGCTGGGTCATCGTAATCCCCGACTTCGAAGTGAGCACGCATGCGGCGAGACAAAAACTGCCTGGGGAGGTTTCCCTGAGCGACGCGATCTTCAACGTCCAGAGGGTCGGTGCGCTCATGGCGGCGTTCGCCACCGGACGCGACGAGTTGTTCCGCGAAGCCATGCAGGACAGGCTGCATCAGCCCTATCGGGCGGAGTTGATGGGTCCTCTCGATGAAGTCTTTGAAGCCGCTTATGAAGCCGGCGCGCTGGGGGCGTGTATCAGCGGTGCGGGGCCTTGCATCCTTGCAATCTGCCGGGGCCATCCCGGCAGGGTGGGCAACGCAATGCGTGAGGTGTACCAGTCACGTGGCATCGGATGCCGGATGCACGTGCTCAGAATCGACCCGCGTGGCGCGCATGAAATCGACGCGAGCGCCGTTTTCGGGCTGGAGTCCTCCTCGCTAGCCGTAACCTCAGCCTGAGGCGGGGCGGGAGTCTTTCGACCGCCACTTGCGCCACAGATATTTACCCCCCACCCAGACGGCCACCACTCCTAAGGCGAGGATGAAGACGGCCTTGCCCGTTCCGACCATCCTGCGAAACTCGTCGATGTGATCCCCGAAATACCAGGCCGCCGCGAGCAGCAGCGGCACGCTCAGGAGCGCCGCGGCGAAATCCATACTGAAGAATATGCGAAGCGGAAGACGGGTGATCCCCGCCGCGAGAAACAGCGGCGCACGCAAACCGGCGACGAACCGCCCGAAGAAGATGGCCTTTCTCCCGTGACGATCGAAGAAACTATGCACTTTCTCCATGCGCTCGTTCGTTATGACGGAGCGAAGCAGGCGGAACTCGAGCGCCTTGGGCCCCATCCAGTAGCCGAAGCCATAGATCATCAGGTCGCCGAGCATGATGCCGAGTAGGTTCACGGTGAGCGCGGGCCAGAAGGACATGGTGCCCAGGTGTACGAGATAGCCCGAAGTGATGATGGGGATGTCTTCGGGCACAGGGAGACCCAGGCCGCAAAGCAAAAGGACGAAAAATACCCCGCCATAGGCGAATTCCACCAGATATTCCTGGAGAAACTCGTACATCTCGATACTCCAGCTACACGGTAGGGCTATTGCTCCGAGGCGCGCGTACGGCGTATTTCAAGGTTGGCGAAATGTCCGCGCGCATCAAACTTATCTGGGGCCGACGCACTCCAGCATGTTTCCGTCCGGGTCCTGAAAGAAGATGATGAACCGGCCCGGCACGACCTCAGTGATCTCGCCCATCATCTTCACGCCCGCCGCCGCTAAGGCGTCGTGCGCTTCTTGCACGCTCTCGACGGTGAACGTCAGATAGCGGAATCCAGTCGAGGCGTCCACGATTCCGCCGCCCGCGGGAGGGTCGGAATCCGCCTGGACGACCTTGAGTTGCACCTCGCCGGCCTGGAATGCTTTGAACTCGAACCTGCCCGATGCGCAGCCGGCCCGAGAGGCCTTATCCGACGTAATCTCCACTTCGCGCACGATCGGAAGACCCAGTACGCCGCCGTAGAATTTCTCGGCCACGTCCAAGTCCTTCACCACGATGCCGATGTCGATGGAATCTTTCGCCATATTGATCAGAGACATTTCATACTCCTGTCAAATTGAGGGACGTTCTGCCGACGTCCGCGGTTGATCTGTAAAGGGTTTCGAAACGGGGGGAGGATACCATTCTCCCCGTGCGGGGGAAACTCCACGAGGAGTGAGTTTCGGGAGTTCGGGTTCCGAGATATTCACCCCGTTCGAATCTTGCTAGAATCGGCGGATATCGCGCTTCTAGAATGGAAATCCATTTTCTGCCCCAAAAGGGGCGTGAGCGGTTTTTGCCCGATGCAATGAGCAGGGGCGTCTATCATGGAGGAAGTCGAATGCGTCTGGAAGGAAAAACAGCGGTCGTCACGGGAGGCGGCGGCGGAATCGGCCGGGGCATCATCCGCGCTTTCGCCCGGGAGGGTGCGCGGATTTGCGTGGTCGACATCAACGAGGAAGTGACTCAGCAGGGGCTCGATGACGCAGGCGAGGGGGAGCATTTCGCTCTTGCGGCGGACGTGACGAGCGAGGCGGACGCCGAAAACGTCATAAGCACGGCTATTGAGCGGATGGGGCGGGTCGACATTCTCGTGAATTGCCACGGCAGAGCTTCCGCGCTGATGGGAAACCCGATTGACAGGATAACGCTTGAGGAGTGGAACGCCGTCTTCAATGTGAACGCGACGGGCGTGTTTCTGATGTGTCGGGCGATCGCATCTCATATGCGCGAGCGTAGATACGGGAAGATCATCAATCTGGCTTCGCTCGCCTCGAGACGCGCGAACGAGAACGTGCCGCATTATTGCGCGTCCAAGGCGGCGTGCATGAACTTCACCATGAGCCTTGCCAAGGAGATGGCCCCCTACAATGTGAACGTGAACGCGATCAACCCGGGTCTATTGTGGACCAACCTCTGGGAGAAGGGCCATGGTGTCATCATCGGGGCGGAGACGGACAGGCCCGCGAGGCGCGTGTTCGACGAGTTCGTGCAGGCGGCGGTTCCCCTGGGCCGCGAGCAGACCCCCGACGACGTGGGCCACATGGCGGTTTATCTCGCGAGCGATGAGAGCAAAAACGTCACGGGGCAGGGCCTGCTCCTCGCAGGTGGGGCCTGGATGGTTTAGCGAAGGTCTTTTCACCTAAAAACATGGCTGGATAGTTTTGACCAGGTGTAATGGGGCAAGACTTGTTTCAAGGGGCAATGCGAATGCGTCTGGAAGGGAAAAAGGCGGTCATCACGGGTGGCGGCGGTGGAATCGGCCGGGCCATCGTCCGTGCTTTCTCCCGAGAGGGCGCGCAAGTTTGCGTGGTCGACTTGGGCGATGAGATTTGCCGAAGAGGACTCGACGAAGCGGGTGAGGGAGCGCATTTCGCCCTGGCGGCGGACGTGGCGAGAGAGGCGGATGCCGATAACATCGTACGCACGGCTATTGAGCGGATGGGGCATATCGACATTCTGGTGAATTGCCACGGCCGGGGAGCCGCGCTCGTGGGAAGACCGATCGACCGGATAACGCTCGAGGAGTGGAACGCCGTTTTCGCAGTCAACGCGTCGGGCGTTTTTCTGATGTGCCGGGCTATCGCTCCCCACATGCGCGAACGGGGGTACGGGAAGATCATCAATCTGGCCTCGCTCGCCGCGAGACGCGCGAACGCGGATGTGCCGCATTATTCCGCCTCCAAAGCGGCGTGCATGAATTTCACCATGAGCCTCGCCAGGGAGATGGCTCCCTACAACGTGAACGTGAACGCGATCAACCCGGGTCTTTTGTGGACGAACATCTGGGAGAGGGGCCACGGCGTCATCATCGGCGCGGAGACGGATCGGCTCGCAAGAAGGGTGTTCGACGAGTACGTCGAGGCGACGGTGCCTCTGGGACGCGAGCAGACGCCGGACGACGTGGGCCATATGGCGGTCTATCTCGCGAGCGATGAGAGTAAAAACGTCACGGGACAGGGAATGGTCGTCGCGGGCGGGGCCTGGATGGTATAGCGGAGGGAAAAATGCAGGCAGTTGTATTGAAAGAGTTCGGCGGTGTGGAGAATTTCGAGGACGCGGATTGGCCCGATAGAGAACCCGATGCCGATCAGGTGAAGATCCGAGCGAAGGCGGTATCCGTGAACCCGACCGATTTCAAGGCCAGACGGGGCGGCAACCAGGGCGCGGTTCCCATCATCCTGGGCAGGGATACCGCGGGCGTGGTCGAATCGGTAGGCGAGAATGTGACGGAGTTCTCCCCCGGCGATGAGGTGATGGCCTATCTGCCGAGGTTCGGCGACAGCGGCGGGGACGGATACGCGCAGTTCGTGTGCATCCATCAGGCGTTCGTCGTGAAAAAGCCCAAGAACGCCACTTTCGAGCAGGCGGCCGCGTTGCCGCTCGTGTCGCTGACCGCCCATGAGGCGGTGATCATGAAGGCGCGGGTGGAGTCGGGAGAGGCGGTATTCGTGGCGGGCGGCTCGGGCGGCGTGGGAACCATGGGACTTCAGATGCTCGCGCGCATCGGCGCGTCTCCCATCGTCGTGACGGCGGGAAGTGATGAGAGCGCGAAATACATTGAGGATTTGCTCGCTCCCGCCCCTGTCGCCGTGTTGCAGTATTCGGGACTTTCACTCGATGAGTTGTCCCGCCGGGCGGTGGAGATGAACGGAGGCCGTCTTTTTCCCGCCACGTTCGATTTCGTGGGCCGCGAGATGAAAAAACTCTGCTGCGAGGTGGTGGACTACTGGGGGCGAATCTCCTCCATCGCGCCCGAGCCGGGTGCGCCCATCGATGAATTTTTCTCATCCCAGGAAGGCCCCTTGTTCACAAAATCGGCTTCGTTTCACGGCACCTTCCTGCGTGCCCCTGTGCGCGGGGGCGGACCCGCCTACTACGGCGTCTACAAGAAGGCGCTCGAAGAAATCCGCAGTTGGGTGGAGACCGGCGAGATCAAGGCGCCGGAGGTCACCGATATGGGAGTCATGAACGCCGAGAATATCGCCGCCGCCCACACGCTCCTGGAAGGGGGCCACGTGCGCGGCAAGCTGGTCTTGCGCATGGATGAATAGAGGCGGTTTCGAGGGGGTTGGTGCGGTGATGATAGAGCCTCGCATGAAGTATGAGAAGAAATTCGCGCAAGTCCTGGGCAGGAAGATGGCCTACGTGGAGACGGGCGAGGGGGACCCGATTGTCTTTTTTCACGGCAACATCACTTCCTCCTACATGTGGCGCAACGTGGTCCCGCACGTCGAGGGGCTGGGCCGCTGCATCGCGATAGACAACATCGGCCAGGGCGATTCCGAAAAACTGACCGGCTCCATGTATCGCCTGGTCGATCACCAGCCATTCACGAACGCGCTCATGGATGCGCTGGAGATCAAGGAGAACGTCACCATCGTGACGCACGACTGGGGCGCGCAACTGGGCTTCACTTGGGCGTCGGGGAGACGGGATGCGCTCAAGGGCGTCGTGATCTGCCAGGGAGTGATCGGCAATTTCGAATGGAGCCATTGGCCGCCCGAAGTACAGGCGCTTTTCAAGAGGTTCAGGAGCGAGGAGGGTGAGGAACTCGTCCTGGAGCAGAACTTTTTCGTGGAGAAGATCCTGCCCGCCATGGTCATCCGGGAGGTTTCAGAAGAAATTCATGACGAATACCGGAGGCCCTACCGCAATCCCGGCGAGGACAGGAGGCCCACGCTCACCTGGCCGCGCGAGATTCCCATCGAGGGAGAACCCGCGGATGTTCTTGAAATCATTGCGCGTAACAACGCCTGGCTTGAAAAACATCCGGTGCCGAAACTGTTCATCAATTCAGACCCCGGCGCCGTGCTGGTGGGTGAGCACCGGAGCATGGTTCGCAGTTGGCCGAACGTGAATGAGGTGACGGTGGCCGGGCTTCACTATTGCCATGAGGACTCGCCCGACGAGATGGGCCGTGCGATTGCGGAGTGGTATGCGTCTTTGTGCTGATATACTTCTTCCTGAGTCTGTAGGCAGTCTGTAGCCGCCGCGTGGGTTGCGATGAAACCGAAAATCGGCAGACGGAAATTTCTCAAGCGCGCCGGTCTCGTTGGGCTAGGCGCGTTGGGGCTGGCGGGAGGGTGCGCGAAGATGGGTCTGGGCATCAAGGGGCCGTCGGTGTTACCTCCCGAAGCGCAAGGCCTCGTCTCGCGCGATGCGGCATCCCTCTACTGGCCGCATGGCGAGCCGGGGAGGTGGTTCAACCCCTGGTGGCCGAACCCGGGCTCGCGGGCCAATCTGTACAAATGGAAATTCCTGTACCGCAACGAGTTCGCAGAGATCAAAAACGCCAAAACGCCAAAAATTCCAGTCGTTTCCAACGACGGCGCGTATCTATCGAGGCCGCAAGAAGAGCCTTCCATCACCTCGATCGGGCATTGCGGCTTCATCATTCAGGATGGGGAGAGCGTCGTCCTGACGGACCCGCATTTCGGCTCCCGGGCTTTCTGGCATGGACGCCATCAGCCCCCTGGCGTGCCTGCGGCTTCGGTGCCTGCGGCCGTCGCCGCGCTGATCTCCCACAACCATTACGATCATCTCGACGCGTGGACGGTAGAGAACCTCCCCAAAGACGTTACGTGGTTCGTGCCGATGGGGCTGGGCGCCTTTGTGGAATCGCTCGGCAGGCGCGCCGTGGAGCTCGACTGGTGGCGAAGTGCTGAGCACCGCGGCGCGCGCCTGACCTGCCTGCCAGCGCAGCACTGGTCGAACCGCTTCGGCGTGGCGCGGGACTCGACGCTCTGGTGCGCGTGGTTGGTCGAAACCGGCGGGCGGAAGTATTTCCACGGCGGCGACAGCGGCTATTTTCAAGGGTTTAGAGAGTTCGGCCGCAAATTCGGTGCCATCGACGTGGCGATGCTCCCCATCGGTGCGTATGAACCCCGCTGGATGATGCGCTATTCCCACATGAACCCCGCCGAGGGGCTCCGGGCGTTTCACGATCTGGGCGCGCGCTGGATGATCCCCATGCACTGGGGTACGTTCGACCTGACGGACGAACCGCTCGACCATCCGCCTGGAGTCCTGAAAGCGCAGGTGGCCGAGACGGGCGCGGACGCCTCCCGCGTCAAATTCATGGCGGTGGGCGAGCGGTGGCGGATCGTGTAAACTACTGACTTTGCTTAAGAAAGAAGAGGAGAGAGGCCATGAAGAAACCGAGAAATGACGCCGAAGACGAAGAGATCGCTCGCAACAACCTGAACCGCCTCTTCGGCAGGCTCGCCTTCGAGAAGGGCAACGCCTACGGGCGCGGGGATGAGGAGGAAGACCCTATCGCACGGCTCAAGGATGATCCCATCGTCACCAGAAGGCGAGTAAAATCAAAGAGATCGCCGGACGACACCAGGCCGCCCGAGGCCTATCCGGGGCCTTAGACGCCGCGATTCGCTACGCGCACGCTCCGAGCGGGGGCGCAACTCCCCGCAAATTCGCGCATTTGCCGTCATCGCAAAAGACGCTGACCATGGCAGAATTCCCCTGCGCTCCGATTCCGGAGCGTCATTCCCCAGGAATTTTATTTACCGAAATTTATCGAAAAACCCCGTGAATTTATCCAAATTTATCGAATTTTACGGGAATTATTATTTGCATTATTCAGGTTCGGCGCCTCGCCTGAGCGACGGCCCGGTTTCTGCGAGCAGCGTCCCTTCCGCCGCCTGAAAAACCGAAGGCCGACGGACGGCCTTCCGGGCATGCCCCGTCGCTACGAAAACCCCGTGACGGCAAATGCGCGGATATGCGTTGGCGGGGCCGGGGCCGAACCCGTCCGGGAAAGACCGAACTTCCCCGCCGAGGGGGAGTCCGCTCTTTCGGGGCGGCGGCTCGTGAACCGCACTCTCACCTGATTTTTCATCCAGTCCGATTGCCGCGATTCGGGCCGCGGTGCTATTTTTACCTGCAACGGCTCGTACTGATAACCCGCTGTCCACCGCCCGTTCACACCGCCGTCACTCGTTTTCATGGGAGATCGCCACATGAAAGTCCTCATCAAAAGCCCCTGGGGGTCGGACGAATCCACCAAGGCGTCCTTCGCCTTTCAGCACGCGAACGCCTTCGCGGAGGCCGGCCACGAGGTGCGGCTGTTCCTGCTCGGCGAGGCGACGAACCTGATGAAGGACCAGGTTTTGAACGCGGTGACGCCGGTCGGCTGGCCGCCACTGCGCGAGACGTTCGCCCAGACTGTTGAACACGGGATTCCGGTCAACATATGAACGGCGTGTTCGCGGGCCCGTGCGGTCACCGAAGCCGACCTCGAAGGCAAGAACGCGCGTTTCGTGACGCCGCCGGACCTGGTGGCCCTGGTCGAATGGGCCGACAAGGTCATGAGCGAGTAACCGAACCGGACCGGGGAGGGGTTGTCACTACGAGGCGGTGCTTCTTTGTTTGTGGTCAATTCCGACTGATGAGGGGCTGTTGAATAACCCCGATCAGTTAAGAATCACTCCCCCCTTGAGGGGGAGTCAGCAAGGCGAGGGCGTAAGCCCGAAGCCGCGCTGGTGGGGGGAGCTTTTTCTGTGGCATGTCCCCCCACCGAATCGGCCTTCGTCCAAAGGACTCGGCCT
>JAPOYD010000028.1 GCA_026706735.1 Nitrospinota bacterium
GAATTCCGCAATCTTTTCCTTATGGGGTTGTTGAAAAAGTCTCGCTTCGCTTGGGATTGACCTTCGCCTTTGCTCGTCATTCCGGTGTCAGACCCGACCAATGCGGGAGGGTTCGACACCGGAATGACGGTGGTTTTCCCGCATCGAGGGACTTTTTCATCGGGCTTTCCCCTCGGGAAGCCCGACCCGATAAGTGGCCGTTGAAAAACCTTCGCCGATTCCCGGTTACAGCCGAGGGTGGGGAATTTCCAGGAAAAAGCCGTTTCGGGGCGCAAGTATCCACACGGGGGGTGGATTTTCTGCATTCTGATAATTTCTATTATCAGAAAATATAACACCTCTCCCGACCATGTCAAGCGCAATTCCGGGGTCCCCGGAGGGGTTTCGGGGGGGATTTTACGTCTTTTTCCGCCCGTTCACGGCCCATATGCGCCCCGGAACGGGTCTCCCGGCGCAGATCGGGGCTTCTGGCATCCCGTAATAGAAATTAGCGGCGGGCAGGCCGGGTGCGAGGCGGCTCGCCTTTGGAGGCCGTGAAAGGTGGGCGCATGCCGCAGGAATTCGTGTCTCGCGGAACTGCCAGCCCGGACGATGCGCGGGCGAGTCCATCGTCGGGCTGCCCGACATACGAACAATCAATTTGTGAAGACCCGTATATCGAGAAGGAAAGGAGGTTAATCGGAGAAAGCCGGAAATTCACGGACAATCCCTTTTTCTATGTATTCAGGAGGACTCACTAAATGACGTTCAGAGAGAAATCGATAACCAGGCTTTACGCTTTCGCGATGGCGGCGGTCTTCGCCCTCGTGCTGGCCGGCTGTGGTGGTGGCGGCGGAACGGCTACGGCGCCTGATCCGGATCCGCCCGCAATGCCGGACCCGACCCCGCAGGAAATGTGCGAGGCTGACGGCGGCCGGTATAACGCGGACGGTTCCTGCACCTCCGCCGATGACCTTGCCGAAGAGATGGCCCTGAGCGGCGCGCAGGAAGCCGCGATGGCGGCCTACATGGCGGCGATGGCGGCCGTGGGCGGCGCAAAGGACCCCGTGGCGATGAGCAAGGCGCAGATGTACGCGGACGCGGCCAAAACGGCGTCCGACGCGGCGGCGATGGCCACGACTTCCGCGATGGCCATGGAATACCAGATGGCGGCCGAGGGACATCGCGACATGGCGATGAAAGCGGCCGGCGAGCCCGGCCTTGAGCTTACCATGCTGGCGAACAAGCAGCTCAACAGCGAAGATATCGCAAATGCCGGGTTGGAGGGGGACGACCCGCCCGCGTATCGATCAAATGCAAGCAACGTGGGCATAGCAATGGCGAATGCCACAAACGCTGAGGATGCTACTTTTGTTGGAGCCGCTGCGTCTACTACTGCTGATGGTACTGGTAGTGGTAGTAGAACGAACTTGGGCGCAAGCAGTAATAGTGCTACAGCTCCTACCTCGATAACTGTACCAGCAGATACCAACACCACGGCAGTAGTGATGTATAAGGCGGGCGGATCCGCATTTATGCTCGGATTCGGAGATATTACTACTCCTGCCAATGTTTTTCAGGAGGGTGAAACGCCTTCGCGTTTCCAGACCAGAGGAGGCTGGGAAGCCCAGGAGCTGGTAGTCGAGGGAGCTGCGGGAACTAACGCCAGAACTCGTCTCATCGTCAGCACGGACATTCAGGCGCCGACCCAAAACTATGCTGCTACACCAACTCGCGACAGCGCTGATGCAACTACTACTCCAGTTGTAGGCGGTGTAATCGTGGCGGGGGAGGTCGCGGGGGACGGAAGCAATTTCGCGGTGACGTTCAACGCGGATCCCGCAGATAATATGCCTCCGGTTGCAGGGCAATTCCAATGTAATACCACCGGCACCCCTTGCTCAATCAGTGTCGACGAGAGTGGAAAGATCGTAGCGAGTACGGGCTACTCATTCCATCCGAGCACCGGAATCACCAATCCGGATAACGACTACCTGGCCTGGGGTTTCTGGGTAACTGGTTCCACTGTGGATACCCTGGCAGGGACAACGCCTGATGCTAATACGGCCCCTGACGCCCAGGCGGGCGCGTTCGCTTACGGCAGTCAGGTGTTCACTGTCGAAGATACCCACAAGGGCACGGCGAGTTATAACGGCGTCGCAAACGGCCTGTATTCGGCGGGCGGCATGGTCGAATACTTCGACGCGGACGCCAGCCTGATGGCCAACTTCGGCGGCGGAGCCGAATCCGACACTGCGGCTACTAACGTCCTCTTGGGCGCTGTCACCGGAACCATCTCCAACATCAGGGCCGGCGGCATGGACGTGGCGGGCTCGCTGACGCTGGAACGGGCGGAGATAACTGAGGCGACCGGCGGCGTCGGCTCATCCGCAGGCTTCAGCGACGACGTTTCTGGCACACTGGCGGGCCGGGCAATGGACGGCAGGTGGTACGGCCAGTTCTACGGCAGCGGTGATCACCCCACGACCGCGGCAGGCACCTTCGCCGCGGAAGCGCCGGGGCATTCCAATGACCCGGTCAGGATCATGGGCGCGTTCGGCGCGTGGAAGGCCGAATAAGCAACAACGCATGACTCCTTCCGGCCCCGGGCGCCAGCCCGGGGCCGGGGGATGGAAATCAGGAACACCCGCGCTTCGGCGCAAGCAATACATGAAATCGAGTTTCATCCGCCCGCCCCCTTCCGGTATCCCGGGAGGGGGGCGTAGCCTTAGGGGGCAAATGATGAGAATGCTCAGGTTTTTGAGATTGGCGGTATGTGTCGCGTGCATTGCGGCATTTGCCTCCGGTTGCGGTGGCGGCGGCGGTGCGGCGGCACCGGTGATGGAATGCCCGCAGGGCCAGGTCGGGACGTACCCGGACTGCATGGATCCGCCGCCGACGGATGAGCAGAGGATAGCCGACGCGAGAGAAGAGATAGCGGGCATCGTCAACCAAGCCAACGCGATAGAACAAGCGGCGCGCTCGGCCGTGACGGCGGTGGAATCCAACCCCGACGCTACGGATGAGGATATAGCGGACGCCCGTTTCCATGGGAATGCCGCGCTGGACGCCTTGAGGGAGATCATCCGCACGAGCGGCGTGGCCAATGCGGCCACCACGGGGGCGCAGGCGGAAGGCGCGGTGGCGAGCGCCAACGCGGCGCTCGGCAGGCTGAATGTCGCGCGAACGGAGGCGGTGGGCATCCGGAGCCGTGTGGAGGCGGTCGGGAACCTGCGCGAGCAACAGGCAGAGGAAGATCGCCTCGCGACGAACGGCTCCTCGCTCATCCAGCACGTGAGAGAGAACAAAAAAGTATTTGATGCGGTTCTGGAAAGTTTGAGTGCTGATTCTATCACTGTGGGCGCGACGAGTACGGCGAACCAGGCCACCTTTCACTTTCACACAGGAGATACTCCAACGGTATACCCACGACCTCAAGATACAGAGAGGGATGTGCGGACAGTAACGATAACCGTTGGGGGCGGAGGGTCGGCGCTTTCATCGACCAGCAAGACGGCTAAACTTACTGGAACGGGACGCCTCCCTCACGGCTTTGACCTGAAAAACGCCGACGGCACTCAATTCGCCAATGCCTACACGGATATTTCGGTAGCGCAACAGGTAAGGGCGAAAAACGCAGCCGGAGATGATGTCGCAATGGACACTAATGCAGACGACGATGTAGATGAGCGGTATCAGTACGCCGCCGACGCCGATTATCTGCTCGCCGGAATCTGGCTCAATGACTCCGCCGGTGCTACCGCTCCACTAGGCGCCTTTGCATACGGGAGCCAGGCTATTGCTACTAGTGGTTATAATTTCTGCACCGCTGCTGATGTAGCTGACGCTACCAATGCAGCTGGCGAAGTAACACTCACCAGGTCATGTGGGATAACCAATGGTTTACACACAATCACCACACTGGTCGATACAGCTAAGGATAAGAGCGCCACTTACCGCGGGGATGCGAACGGGGCCTACCTGGCCGGAGGAGCGATGAGCTATTTCACGGCGGACGTCGAACTCACGGCCGAGTTTGTAAATGTTGACGGCACGCTTGTTACGGGCAGCAAGATTTCCGGTGCAGTCACGGACATCGTCGCCGGCGGGAAATCCATCGCAGGCAGCATTGATTTGAAGGAAGTGGCGCTTATAGATGACATAAGCGGTCCTTTTGGTGGAGCTAATGGGGCCGATGCCGCTGGCGTGATTGCAGGCAATGCCTACATCGGTACTTGGAAGGGCCAGTTTTTTGGAATGAGATACGACAAAAGGTCTGAAGCCACGGACACGAGCACAACTCCAGCTACACGAACAACGACGTATACGCCCGGACTTCCCGACGCTGTCGCGGGTACATTTTACGTCGAAAAACAGAGCGCTCCGGCGGGAGACGCCGCCTTGATCGGGTCGTTCGGGGCGCGCAGGTAAGGGAGCAGGACGCCTCCGGCCTCCCGGGGCCGGGCGTGCGAAGGAAAAGGAAGAAGAGTGGAAAAGGGGGTTGCCCGTTGGTTGCTTCCCTC
>JAPOYD010000035.1 GCA_026706735.1 Nitrospinota bacterium
GTGTTGCTACAACCCCGGCAGGGGGGGCTGGGCGTCGAAGGCGACCCGGGAGGGAGCGTTCGCTCCTTTGATAAAGACTTTTCAACAACCTCCAAACCCTCCCCGCGACTGAGTTCTTCACCGCGTCTTTCCCGTGAGCTTCTCCATCGTGCGAAGCGCGCCAAGGCCCAGCATCCCCAGGGTGAGTTCCAACAATCCCTCCGCCGAGACGGGATAGGGCACGAGTTCGCCGCCCATCACCACCTGCCGCGTCCAGAGCCATGCGCCGAGCGCATACTGCGGGATGAAATAAAAGGCGAGCGAGACGCCGCAGGTCCACAGGATGAACGGTCTCCCCCCGGCCACGAAGACGCTGCGGTGGGCGGCTTCGATTTTGTTGATCTCGTTCTGGGCTTCGGCGGGCCGCATCATCAGCTTTTGCTTTATCGCCTCCGCCGCGCGCCGCTCGTCGGGCGTCTCGACGAACCTGTCGATTACGTTTGCGACGCCTTCCGCCGCCGTCATGACGCCGCCGCCGATGAGCTTTTCCAGAAAGGCCATCACGCGCTCCTCATGCGCTCGGCGACCCTGCCCGCCCGGACGGGCAGTTCCCTCGCGTAAACCGAATCGAGCGCCTCCGATGCCGCGCGCGCGTAATCGCCCTCGGCGAGCGCGGCCCACATTTTCTGAAAGCCCAGGAGGTTCGGCACACCCATGTTGTAGGCCATGTTCAAGACAGCGCGCTTTGCGCCGGGCTTCAGATTCTTATATGTCCCGCCGACGGGGGAGCGCTCCAGTTCCCCGGCCATCAGGCCCAGCCGATGCCGGAGGAGCAGTTCCGCTTCGGCTTCGGATATGCCGTCTTCGAGCAGCGTTCCGTAGCCGATGGTCTTCTTGCCCTTGACGTCCAGATACACTACCGGCACGAAACCCTCCTCATGCTTGATATCCTCTACGAGTTCGTCCGTGAGCATGATTTCTCCTCATTCACAAGCGAATCTCCGGCTTTGGCCACCTGTTGCAGGACGCGACAAAGCGCCGCCGCGCCCTTGCGCGCGCCCGAGCGGTCCGCATAGGCCTGGCTCGAGGCCAGCACCCGGCCGTTCCGCGCCCGCACGCGGAAGCGATGCCGCCCGGATTTGTCCCGGAAAATCTCGACGGGGCGATATTTCGAGTTCCTTACGGCCGGCATAAATAACCCCCCAGGATAAAGCCCAACAGCACCAGACCTGCGCCCGCGACGATCAGGCGCAAGGCGGTATGCTTCTCCTTCGCCCAGCGCCACAAGGCGGCGTCCGTTCTTCTTTCGATTTCATTTTTCCCGCTCATGTCTCTCCTCTCTTTCTATCCATGGAATCCCGCGCGCCGCTCCTGTGCGATGCGCCTCGATGCAGGAAAAGTTTATGTCTTGAAAGCGCGCGCGCTATGACGGAAAATGCGGGCAATTGCGCGGAGATACGCACCCTGCCCTCGATACGTGCGGAAAACCTCGAAAGCGGCCCTTCAAGCAGCGCGAATGTAGTGATAAAATGCGCATCCCCAGGGTCGTTTTGGTATAATGCGCGCCGAACAGCGCATGCCGCCATACACAGGAGATGAACAATGAAAAAACTGACCGCCACCCTCCTCATAGCCGTATTCAGCCTGGGACTCGCCGGGTGCCGCACCGATGGAAGCATGGACAAACAGACCGGCGGAGCGATTCTCGGCGGAATCGCGGGCGGCCTGATCGGCTCGAAGATCGGAAAGGGCCGGGGGCGCCACGTGGCGACCATCGCAGGCGCAGTCCTCGGCAGCCTCGCGGGCAGCTCCATCGGGCGCCAACTCGACGAGCGCGACCGCCTGCTGATGTCGCGCAGCACGAAAAGAACGCTCGAGCGCGGCAAAACGAACGTGGCCGGTACATGGGTAAACCCGGACACGGGCAACCGGGGCACCATCACGCCCAGGCGCACCTACCGGGTCAAAAGAGGCTCGACCACCCGGTATTGCCGCGAGTTCCAGCAGACCATCACCGTGGGCGGCAAGACCGAGCGCGCCTACGGCCGCGCCTGCCGGCAGCCCGACGGTAGCTGGCGGATCGTCAACTAGGCGCACGCCGCTCGAGGGACATCATCCGGGGTCATCCATGAGGTGCGTCCCATGAAGAGGCATATATGCGCAGGCGTGGCGTTCATGTTCTTCGTATCAGGGTGCGCGGGTTCGGGACCCATGCCGGTGGCGCGCTACTCGCCCGCCGATGAAAAACGCTCCTGCGCGTCGCTCAAGGCGGAGATCAGGGCCAACAAGAAGGAAATCGCCAAAAAGATCGAAGAGCGGACAAACAAGACGCACGAGAACCTCATCCTCGGCGCTTCCGGCGTATTCCTCATCGTCCCGTGGTTCTTCATGGATTTGAAGGGCAAGGAGGCGGGCGAGACCGCAGCGCTCGAGCGGCGAAACGCCGCCCTGCGCCGCATCTCCGCCGTCAAGGGCTGCAACGCGCCGCTTCCCATCGTCATGCGTCAGAGAAAGCCGGGAACCAAACAAACGAAATAGATGCAGGGGCGGTTCAAAAGCCCCGCATCGGTCGGGTTTGATCACCGTCATTCCGGCGCATGCCGGAATCCAGAACCGATGAGACGGGCATATTACGGCGTTCCGTTTCCTCGTTCATTCGCCCGGAACGACGACCCAGGAACGAAAAGCAAGGTGAAATGCCCCACGCGGGACATTTCTGGATTCCGGCATGCGCCGGAATGACAAACAAAAACCACACCCCACGGGACCGCAGGGGCGGTTCGCGAACCGCCCCTGCTGCGAATCCAGGCGTTGGATGATGTATCATTGAAGCGCATCGCCCCGTCGCCGCGCAAAGGAAACGCCATGCCGAAAAGGCGCACAAGAAACTCATTTCTCGCACCACTTCTCATCGGCGCTTTGCTGTCCTGTGCGATAAGCCTCACTCGCGCGGATGCCAGAGAATGCTCCTATGGCCCCTACACGGGGCGCTGCCGCGACATCGGGCTCATGCGCTCCATCAAGATGGACGGTGAAAAACGCGTCTCGGCGCGCTCGATTCTCTGGGCGGAGGCAGGCTATCTCTCAGAAGATGAAGCGAGCGCTCTGCACCAAAGAATCGACGCCGGGATTAAGGCCGCCGAGAAGTTTCTGGGCCTTCCGTTTTCACGCAAAGCCTACGGGCAGGAGAAAATCGAGTTCTTCATCCACGGCCGCCGCGCGCCCTCCCACACCATCACGGCCTACAGCCCGCGAAAATACATGCACCCGGTGGTGTTCCTCTCCTACGCCAAGGGGAGGAGAACGCCCTATCTGCACGAGACGGTCCACATCATCGCGTGGGACTGGAACGCCCTGTGGCTGAAAAAAGGCCTGGCCGTTCACCTGAACGACCGCCTGGGCGGCTACGCCGCCTTCCCCAACTTCGGGGAATCGGTGGACGAATTCGCGGGCCGGGTGCTCAGGCGCGAGTTTCCGCCCGCAATGGAGGCGCTCGACCTGGTGGGCGAGAACGGGATTCCCAGATTCGAGAACAGGGCTGTTCGGCGCATGTTCTACGTCCTCGCCGGCTCCTACGCCGGCTATCTCCTGCGCGAGTGGGGGGTGAAGAAATTCATGCGCGTCTACGCCGCAAAAGACGCGGAGGCCGCGATTCTCAGGGAGACGGGAATACCCGCCTGGCAGTGGAAGGAGGCGTGGCTGGGCGGGGTGCGGTAGGGAGGTCCCGACCGAGGAGGGAGGAATCGCGACAAAGAAGGGAAAAGATTGCGCGTTTGCCAAAAGAAAAGCCCCCCGGTTTCCCCGAGGGGCTTGGGTCGTTTCAGGCTCGTGCTAGAAGCCGGGATCCTCGTCGCGTGTAAGGTACATCGCTCGCTCTCCTTAGTATAGGTGATGGCCTCTCGCTTTCGCGGTGGCGAGTTCGACATTGAGCAGTTCTATTCTTTCTCTGGCCGCATCCCTGGCCGCACTCAAGCTCTTCATCATCTTGCACGCCCTCAGATAAATGGCGATTGCTGAGACGACCGCTATCGTCATTGGAGAAATCAGAATCATGTGCGCCGCCATAATTTGCGAGATTTCATTTCTGAAAGCGTAAATCCTGTTTCTCGTCTCTTCGTTTTCGATGCGCTCGGTCTGCTCCTTCCATTCAATGTAGCCGTTCGCCATGTGCGAATTCCCGGAACGCGCGAGGCTGATCATGCTCATGACGATTCTCCAAATCGTGACGCGGTGCCCGTAACGAATCAGCGCATTGATGGTCAGCCTGAGGTCCGTATATGCCGGATGAGTGAACTCCAAGTTTCCCGCGTTCGCATACTCGAACAATTCGTCCCTGAGCTTGAACAGCCTTTGCCTGAAATAATCTATTCTGTACGGAATCCAGAACTGATGCCAAATCAGCCACGCGATGAACAAAACGAGACAAAACCTCAAGACGTGAAGAGCATCTTCCCCAATCATTTGACTAATCCTCCGGCCTGGAACGGCCTTGAGGGGTGAGGCGGCTGGAACTGCGGTTCGAGTCTATCAAATTCTCATACTTTTCACGGATTTCATGAAATTGCTCTATCGTTCTTCGTCTGAGGGACCTCTCGAACCACCACCCCATAAGAGCGATAATCAACGCACCTACGAGGAAACTTTCCAACTTTCCGGAAACGACGCTAGCTATCGCCTTGATTCCGATATCAAGTATCGTCGATTTTCCCGCAATGGAGTCTATCGCAAGGTAGGCAAACCAGACAATGATAGTTAAAAACACCCATTTTAGTTGGGATATCGCATGGTGCCATATATCGAGTTTTCGATTTTGGATGAGGAAATCTCGCTGTTCCAGACGCTCACGAGGTGCCGGCCGTTCACTCATAAGTTTTCCCGGTGACGTGTTATCCTCGTGGCACTTCATTGATAGAGCATCCAACGAATATATGCAACTCACTCTCGTATATAGCGATGCCTCCTCTCTAGAATCGAGATACGCAATCCTCTCCCCTACTCCCGCATGCCGCCAAATTTCCATTCCAGGTCGGGGGGGAAATCCTCCGTCATCTTCTCGACGTAGGCGAGCACGTCCTCGCGGCGAAAGCGCGCGCTCTTGAAGGAGGGGTGGTTCTCGGGCTGCCTCGCGCCCGCGCGCGGGGGCGGGCGGCGCAGGTAGACGGGCCGGAGGCAGGGCGCGTCGCTCGCGCAGTCCTCGGCGATGATGGCGTCTAGCGTGCGGTAGCTCTTATAACCCAGCACCCTGGCGAGCATGGGCTTGGTGAGAAACGCCTCTTCCTCGAGAATCCGGCGCGGGGTTCTCGGGTCCGGCGGAGCGTGGCTCCTGCTTTTCACGCGCCTCTTGCGACCCCGGGCATTCTTGCGCGGCGGCATCAGCGAAGCGCCTCGGTGAGCGGCGTGACGGAAACGTCGCGGCGGCGGGCTCTCCGCATCCTGACGAGGGCGTCGGCGCGGGCGCGGGCGGCTTCTGAACTCGGGAAGATGAGGCGCACGCTTCTTTCACGGGTGCGGTCGCGGTAGACGAGCAGCGCAGCCTCTTCGGGGACGCCGAACCCCTCGTCCACGAGATCGGCCAGCGTGCGCTCATGGGTTCCGATGAAGGAGGCGGCCTCGATCATGACGACGCCCCTCCCGGGAACAGATGGGGCGCGCTCCCGATGCGGCGCAATAAAAACCCGGATGATCCGCGCGGTCTTGAAGGTGCGTTGCCATCGGAGGGGGGCGCCTCGCGGGCGGTTCGAGGCGCCGTGTTCGGTGGGGAAGATGGTGGGATATTGCGGGACGGATCATCCGGGCAAGGCGAATTTCCGTAAATATAGATAAATTTGGATAAATTCACGGTGTTTTTCGGTAAATTCATGAGATTTCCCTTTTTCATCATAAAGTCAACAATATCAATTAAATATATGGCTCATCCGCCTGCGCGTGATATTCTTATTCACACATCAGACAAGGTGAATATATCTATATATAACTATATTGTCAATAAAAATATTCAATAATAGGCATATTGTGGGTACGCCCGGCCAGGTGTTTGATTAGGAAGGGCTTACAGGAGGGATGCGGCTAGTCGAGTTCTCTGCCCAGAAGCTCGATGAAGCGCTTCACGCCGCCGTGGAGCGGCTTGTCGCGCCTGTAGATAAGGCCCAAGGGCCGGATGATACGCTCGCCCTCGAAGGGCAAAACCGCCAACGTGTTCATGGCCCGCTCATTATGAACCGCCGAGCCGGGCAGAATGCTCACCCAGGTGTCGATGAAGAGCGCTTCCTTGATGCTCTCCACGTTGTCGAACTCCATGACGACGTCCACCCTCACACCAGCCTTGCGCAAGACCCTGTCAATCGCGCTGCGAATGGGGAGGTCACCATCGAACGCCACGAAGGGCTCGCTCGCGAGGTCCGAGAGCTTCACCGCGTGGCGAAAGGCCAGTTGGTGCCCCGGATGCGAAACGAAGAACATGGGTTCTTCCTTGAAGGGCACGACACGGAGCGCCTTGTCTCTCGGGGGATACGAGAGGATTCCAATGTCCGCCGTATCGTCCAGAACGGATTGCACCACCTTCTCGGGGTGGAGGCACTCGAGGCGTACCCGCGCCTGGGGATACAGGGAGCGGAACCGCTGCATGTAGGCGCCCATCTGGTGAAGCCCCACAGAGTAGATGGCCGCTACGTGAACCTGGCCATGCACCTCGCCGATGCCGTGCGATATCTCCGTGCAGACCTGGTCGAATTCTCCCAGCATCTTTCGGCACGCTTCATAAAACCGGGCGCCTTCTTCGGTGATTCCGAAGGGGCGCTTGCTCCTGTCGAGCAACTCGACGCTCAATTCCCCCTCGAGCTGGCGAAGCGCCTGACTCGCCGCGGACTGGGTGACGCCGCTTTGAGCGGCTCCCTTGGAAAAGCTTTTCTCCTGGATGATGCGGCAATAAAGCCTCAAGGTTTCGATGTTCATAAGAAAAGACTACAATATAAATAATCCTAATGCAATATATTAAAAATTTTAGTTTGTCTTATTTTTCAGGGTATGTTATGCTTGAAATCCGTTTCATGGAAATCATCATGCGATGTCCATAAGACGCACCCAGGAGTTCCTCGTGAAATGGGCAAGCGGGGAGTTTTCCTGGAACTTCTCTCAGAAAGAAAGCTGGTGAAGCAATGAGAAAACCCTCACAAAAACAGGGTCTGTATGATCCTGCCTTTGAACACGACGCATGCGGGGTGGCCTTCGTCGTGGACATCAAGGGGCGCAAGTCCCACGACATCATCGAAAAATCCCTCACCATCCTCCGCAACCTCGCCCACCGGGGCGCGACGGGCTCTGAAATCAACACGGGCGATGGTGCGGGGGTTTTGATGCAGATCCCCGACAAATTCCTGCGCAAGGCCTGTGAAGCCGAAAAAATCAAAGTCCCGGCGGAGGGCCGCTACGGGGTGGGTTCGGTGTTTCTCCCAAAATCCCCCAGCCAGGCGAACGAATGCGAGCAGATATTCGAGTCTATCGTCTACGAGGAAGGCGCCGACGTTCTCGGCTGGAGACCGGTGCCGAACGATCTCTCCTCGCTCGGCTCCACGGCCCGCGAAGCCGCGCCGCAATTGCGCCAGTTATTCATCGGTGGATTCGATGAATCCCTCGACTCCATGGGGATAGAACGCAGGCTCTACGTGATCAGAAAGCGCGTGGAGCACGCGATTCGCGAGTCGGACATCCGTGACAGGGACGAGTTCTTCATCCCCTCGCTATCCGCACGCACGCTGGTTTACAAGGGGATGCTGACCGCGAAACAACTTGAGAACGTATATCCCGATCTCAAGGATCCGGACATGGAATCGGGCATGGTGTTGATTCACTCGCGATTTTCCACCAACACGTTTCCCTCCTGGCCCCTGGCGCACCCGTATCGCTACCTCGCCCACAATGGCGAGATAAACACCCTGCGAGGCAACATCAACTGGATGCGCGCCCGCGAAGCGCTGTGCGAATCCCCGCACCTGTCCGACCTGGAGAAAATCCTGCCCATCATCGTCGAGGGCGGTAGCGATTCGGCGATCTTCGACAACGTGCTGGAGTTCCTCTACATGGCCGGCCGGGAAATGGCCCACGCTGTGTTGATGATGATCCCCGAGCCTTGGGAAGGCCATGAATCCATGAGCGAGGAGCGGAAAGCATTCTACGAGTTCCACGCCAGCCTGATGGAGCCCTGGGACGGGCCCGCCTGCATCGCATTCACGGACGGCTCGGTCATCGGCGCCGCATTGGACAGAAACGGCCTGCGGCCCGCGAGATATTACGTCACGCACGACGATCTGCTCGTCATGGCGTCCGAGGTGGGCGTTCTTGACATCCCGCCAGAGAACGTGAAGATCAAGGAACGCCTCCATCCGGGGCGCATCCTGCTCGTGGACACCGAAGAGGGCCGCATCGTCGATGACGAGGAGATCAAATCGCGCTATGCGTCAGAACATCCATACCGCGAATGGCTGGACGCGCATCTGCTGCATCTCGACAAGCTGCCCGACGCTCCGCAGCTTCCCGAATCAGATCACCAGAACATTCTCGAAAGACAAAAGGTCTTCGGTTACACGCAGGAGGACCTGCGGTTTTTCATCGGCCCGATGGTGAACCAGAAAAACGACCCCACGGGCTCGATGGGCAACGACGCCGCGCTCGCTGTTCTCTCGAACCGCCCGCGTATTCTCTACGATTACTTCAAACAACTCTTCGCCCAGGTGACGAACCCGCCCATCGACGCCATACGCGAAGAAATTATTACGCAGATATCGGCCACCATCGGGCCGGAGAAGAACCTGCTTGCCCCCGAGCCGGATTCCTGCCAGCAGGTGAGGCTCGACTCCCCCATCCTCAGCAACGAGGATTTCTACAAGCTAGCCCACATCCGGCAGCCGGGCCTGAAAGCCGTCACGCTGCCCATTCTCTTCCGGGCCGAGGACGGTCCGGCCGGCCTCAGGCAGGCGATGGACGATCTTTGCAGAAAAGCCAGCCGTGCCATCGAACAGGGCTACAGCTTTATCATCTTATCGGATCGCGGCGTTTCCAGGGATTACGCCCCCATCCCTGCGCTTCTGGCTACCGCCGGCGTCCATCACCATCTGGTACGGGAAGGAACGCGGACGCGCGTCGGGCTTCTCCTCGAAACGGGCGAAGCGCGCCAGGTGCATCACATGTGCCTGCTGCTCGGCTTCGGCGCCGAGGCCGTCAACCCGTATCTTGTCTTCGAGACCATCGACGACATGATAAGAAACGGGCTTCTCGAGAACATCGAGCCCGACGCGGCCAGAAAGAACTATATCACCGCGCTCAACAAGGGCATCCTCAAGGTGATGTCGAAGATGGGCATCTCCACCATCCAGTCGTATCGCGGTGCGCAGATATTCGAGGCCATCGGTTTGAAGCGGGACTTCGTGAAGAAGTACTTCACGTGGACGGCCTCGCGCATCGGCGGAATCGGCATCGATGTCGTGGCCGAGGAGACCCTGAAGCGACTCAGAAACGCCTTCCCCGAGAGGCCCGTGGGCTCCCAGGAACTCGAAGGCGGCGGAGACATCCAGTGGCGCAGGGACGGGGAATTCCACCTGTTCAACCCCGAGACCGTTTTCAAGCTCCAGCACTCCACGATGTCGGGGCGCTATGAGATTTTCAAGGAATACACCGACAAGGTAGACAACCAGAACAAGCACCTGGCCACGCTGCGCGGTCTCTTGGATTTCCGGTGGGCGGAGACGCCTGTTCCTATCGAGGAGGTGGAGCCGGTCGAGGAGATCATGAAGCGCTTCAGCACGGGCGGCATGTCTTACGGCGCCTTGAGCTCGGAAGCCCATGAGGCCCTGGCCATTGCGTTAAACCGCATCGGCGGCAAGTCCAACTCGGGCGAAGGCGGGGAAGACGCGAACCGCTACACGCCCGATGAGAACGGCGATTTCAGACGAAGCGCGGTCCACCAGGTGGCGTCGGGACGCTTTGGGGTGACGAGCGAGTATCTGGTCAACTGCACGGATCTGCAGATCAAGATGGCCCAGGGCGCCAAGCCCGGAGAGGGGGGCCAGCTACCCGGCTACAAGGTCTACCCGTGGATAGCCAAGACGAGGCACTCCACCCCCGGGGTGGGTCTTATTTCACCGCCGCCACACCACGACATCTACTCGATCGAGGATCTGGCGCAGCTGATCTACGACCTCAAGAACTCGAATCCGCAGGCGGACGTGCACGTGAAGCTCGTCTCCGAAGTCGGCGTCGGCACCGTGGCGGCGGGCGTCTCGAAAGCCCATGCCGACACCATCCTCATCTCGGGCCACGACGGCGGAACGGGCGCCTCCCCTATCACGAGCATCCTGCACGCGGGCACGCCCTGGGAGCTGGGACTGGCCGAAACACAGCAGGTGCTCGTGCTCAACAGGCTGCGCGACCGGGTGGCCGTCCAGGTGGACGGGCAGATGAAGACCGGGCGCGACGTGATCGTGGGCGCCCTTCTGGGGGCGGATGAATACGGATTTTCGACCGCGCCGCTCGTGGTGATGGGCTGCATCATGATGCGCGTGTGCCATCTCAACACCTGTCCGGTCGGCGTCGCCTCCCAGGACCCGAAACTCAGGGAGAAATTCGACGGCAAGCCCGAGTTCGTGGAGAATTTCTTCCGCTTCGTCGCAGATGAGGTGCGCGAATACATGTCCAGGCTCGGCTTCCGTACAATGGAGGAAATGATCGGGCACGTGGACAGACTCGACACCAAAAAGGCGGTGAACCACTGGAAGGCGAAGGGCCTTGATTTCTCGGCCATCCTCCATAAGCCCGACGTCGGCCCCGACGCAGCGATCCACCAAACCACCAAGCAGGACCACGGACTCGAGCGCTCGCTCGACATGCGGGAGTTACTGCCCCGGTGCAAGGAGGCGATTGAGAACAAAACGCCGGTCGCCTTCGAACTGCCCATCCGCAATACCCACAGGACGGTGGGCACGATCACGGGTTCCGAGATAACGCGCAGACACGGCGGAGAGGGCCTGCCGGAAGACACCATCCGCATCCATTTCACCGGCTCGGCCGGGCAGAGCTTCGGCGCCTTCATCCCCAAGGGAATGACCCTCTCTCTCGAAGGCGACGCCAACGACTATATGGGCAAGGGGCTATCGGGCGGAAAGCTCATCGCCTATCCCCCGAAGGGGGCGGGTTTTGCACCCGAGGAGAACATCATCACCGGAAACGTGGCGCTCTTCGGGGCCACCTCGGGCGAGGCGTATTTCCGGGGCGTAGCCGGCGAGCGGTTCTGCGTGAGAAACAGCGGCGCGCACACGGTAGTGGAGGGCGTGGGAGACCACGGGTGTGAGTACATGACGGGCGGCCGCGTCGTCATCCTCGGCAAGACAGGCAGGAACTTCGCCGCCGGCATGTCGGGAGGCGTCGCCTACGTGCTCGATGAGTCGGGCGATTTCGCCAGGCTCTGCAACATGGAGATGGTGGATATCGAGCCACTCCAGGCGCCCGACGACGTCGAGGAAGTGAAAGACCTCATCAAGAAACACGTCGAATATACCGACAGCGCACGGGCCAGAGAGATTCTCGACGCGTGGGAGGCGCACCAGACCCGCTTCGCCAAGGTGATGCCCCGCGACTACAAGCGCGCGCTCTTGGCGATTGAAGAGGCGAAAGAAAAAGGTATCCCGTGGGAGGAAGCCGTGATGGAGGGAGCCCATGGGTAAGCCGACGGGATTTGTGGAATTCGGCAGGGAAGCGCCCAAGACGAGGCCCGTGGATGAGCGCGTCCATGACTGGGACGTGGTCTACCTCCCCACGCCGCACGAGACGCTAAAGCGCCAGGGCGCGCGGTGCATGGACTGCGGGATTCCCTTCTGCCATGAGGGATGCCCGCTGGGAAACCTGATTCCCGACTGGAACGATCTTGTCTACCGGGATTTGTGGAAAGACGCCATCGACAGGCTTCACGCGACGAACAATTTCCCCGAGTTCACCGGCTGGCTCTGTCCGGCGCCGTGCGAGGATTCCTGCGTTCTCACGATCAACGACTCTCCGGTCACGATCAAGGAGATCGAAAAATCCGTCATCGAGCACGCCTTCGAGCAGGGCTGGGTGAAGGCGACTCCTCCTGCGGTGCGCACCGGCAAGAAAGTCGCCGTCGTGGGTTCGGGGCCGGCGGGTCTGGCTGCGGCCCAGCAGCTCAACTGGGCGGGGCACGACGTCACCGTGTTCGAGCGCGACGACAAGCTCGGCGGGCTCATGCGCTACGGAATACCCGACTTCAAGATGGACAAGACCTACATCGACCGCCGCACGAAGCAGATGGAAGAAGAAGGGGTCGAGTTCCGCGTGAATGCGAACGTGGGCGTCGACCCCAAGGTCTCCGAGTTACAGGAAGAATTCGACGCCATCGTGCTGGCCGCAGGCGCTCTGCTGCACAGAGATCTGCAGATTCCGGGCCGAGATGTGGACGGCATCCACTTCGGCATGCGCTATCTCACCATGCAGAACCGGAGGCTCGCGGGCGAGGACATACCGGATGATGAGTTCATCACCGCGAAGGACAAGCACGTGGTCGTCATTGGCGGCGGCGATACGGGGGCGGACTGCGTGGGCACGGCGCACAGGCAGGGGGCGAAATCCGTGCGGCAGTTCCAGTACCACCCGCGCCCCCCGGACGAGCGGGACCCGCTGAACGATCCCTGGCCGAACTACGCGAACATCTTTCGCACAGCGCCCATGTACGAAGAGGGCGGGGAGCGCATCTTCCAGATTCAGACCCGCCGGTTCCTGGGCGAAAACGGCCGCGTCAGAAAAATCGACACCGTAAAGGTGAACGAATCCCACGACGAGAATGGAGGAATCGTCTTCACCGAGATTCCGGGCACGGAAGAGGAAATCGACGCGGACCTCGTTCCACTGGCGATCGGCTTCCAGGGGCCCGACTGCCACCCGCTGCTCGATGAACTGGCGCTCGAGCGCACCGGGCGCGGCGCGGTGAGCCGCGATGAAAGGTGGATGACCAGCGCGCCGGGCGTCTTCGTGGCGGGCGACATGATGCGCGGCGCATCCCTGGTGGTATGGGCGATTGCGGACGGCCGCTCCTGCGCCCGCGCCGTGGATGAATACCTGATGGGAGAATCCCACCTGCCCGCTCCGCTGGACTAGGGGGCACAGACGACTTCAGGCAGGCTCTTCACGCAACGAACCCGGCAAGGATGCGCTTTGCCGGGTTCGTTGTTTTACCGCTTTGCTGCTACAGAAACGCCCTAGTTCGCCAGCGCCTTGTTCATAACCGGGAGAATCGCGAAGACCCCCGACGTGCCGGTGTCCACCATTACCTTGACGGCATGCATCTGCTTGGCGCCGAAGACCTGAAGCGCGAGCACGTTCGGCGCTTTCTTCGGGAGCGGACGCGTGATCTGGTATTTGTGGCTGTCGCCGTAGATCAGCAGGACCGGCTTTTTGAACGCGGCGGCTTTCTTGATCAGCGCGTCCCCGAACCGCTTGAAGCCCGACGCGCCCGAGAACGCCTCTTTTTTCGCTCTGAAAAACCCTGGCTTGAACATATCGGCGTGAATCGCGAGCACGAGCGCCCTGGCCTTGGCGGCGATGGCCTTCTCGAAGCCCGCGTTCAGCCAGGCGACGTTCGCCCTATCACGCCCGAAGAACTCCGCGATGGCGCGCCTGTCGCGCACCTCGAAGTTGTTGTTGGAGCCGACCACGTGCGCCGCCACGAAATGGACGCCCTCTTTCACGAACCGCGCGTTCTCGGGATAACCGGCGTATTCCTTCATCAGGTCGCTCTGGCGCTCGAGCTTCATGGGAGCCTTGCCGAGCGAACGCGGGCCGTGGGAATAGTAGTGTTTCCGCAAGAAGGCGAGTCTCTCGATGGGGTCGAAGCGGCCGGCAGTCCAGCGGTGGCAGTCCGTCCATTCGTTGTCGCCGGGCGTGTAGACGAGCGGGGCGTCGAAGGAGTTCATGAACGCGAGTTGATCGAGCAGCATCTTGTCCGAGCACGGGGTGGAGCCCGATTTCGTGTCCCCGACATGGATCGTGAAGGCGGGGTTCAGCGCGTTCACCTGGCCGATGAGCGCCTTGAACGGCGGGTAGACCTTCGCGGGCTTGCCATAGGGCATGTCGCCGAGCGCCACAAAGGTGAAAGGTTTGTCGGCCGAGGCGGCGCCCGCCGTCAGCGCGAGCAGCGCCACCGCACCGAGCAGCGCGCCCAAGCATTTGTGCAGGAATGAAGCGAAATTTTTCATCGAGTCCATCCCATCCATCTCCTATGGATTGCAAGAAAGATTAGCATCTTTCGATACGAAAAAAGGCGCCCCCAACAACTGGAGAAAACATCCATTTCGAGGCTGGATTTACCTCTCGCAGCCCACTACAGGATGGAATATAGAGAAAATTTTCAGGGGAGGTGTTACAAACAGGTGGCGATTCCGTGTTTTTTTTCATAAATCGAGACAGGATGGACCGCGTCTGCGCTTGAGCGGCACGTCGGGAAAGCCTACCTGCGCCAGTCCAGCCTGTCCGCGATGCGCAGGATGATGTCCGCCCGGTTGAGCGCGTAGACGTGAAAATGTTTGACGCCCATCGCCATCAGCTCCTCAATCTGGGCCGCCGCCAGATCGGCCGCGCTTTCCTGAAAGGCCTCGGGGTCGTTCTCGTAGGGCGCTAACGCATCGACGACGCTTTTCGGCACGCTCGCCCCGCATTTTTTTGCAAAACGCTGGACCTGGCCCAGGTCGCGCACGGGCAGAATGCCGGGCGCCAGGGGTATCGCGACACCCCGACTCGCCATCTGCTCCATGAACCGCTCCCAGACGTGCGCTTCGAAGAAGAACTGCGAAGCCGCGTAGTCGGCCCCTTCCTCGACCTTGCTGACGAAGTGATCCATGTCCGCGTTCTTGTCGGGCGTTTCGGGGTGGCCCTCGGGGTAGCAGGCCACGCCGATGGAGTGGAACCCGCCCAGGTTACAGAGCCAGCGCACGAGATCGGCGGCGTAGCGGAACCCGCCGGAGGCGGCTTCTTCGCGCGTCATGCCTTCCGGGATATCTCCACGAAGCGCGAGGATGTCGCGCACACCGTTATCCTGATAGATGGTCATCAGGCGCGAGATTTCCGCCTCGTTCGCGCCCACGCAGGTGAAGTGCGCCACGACGCGGTCCGGATAGCGGCGCGACAACTCAAGCACCAACTCGAGCGTGCCCTCCTGCGTGGAACCGCCCGCCCCGTAGGTCACCGAGGTGAAGGCGACGTCCATCTCGTCCTGAATCGCCACCACCTCGCGCAGGGCGCGCTCCACCGCCTTGCGCCCCTTGGGCGGATAGAGCTCGATGGAAACGCTGATATCCTTAGCGGTGATGCTTTCGATGATGGCGGACAACCCGTTTACCCCTTTCTGACCCCTTCATCCGGACGCCGGGAGAATGAGAAACACAAAAAAACGGGCGCGGGGCTTGCCCACCCCGCGCCCTCGAACACGATATCCTAAAACCAGCCTAGCCCAGACCCTCGATTGCCGCGAAGAGCTTATCGTCGTCGGGCTTCTCGGGCGGCGCCGCCGTTTCTTCCATGTAGGCGACGTTCCCGTCCTTGTTGACGAGAATCACCGCGCGGTTGCTGAAGCCCTTATCGTTCAGCAGGCCGTAGGCCGCGCACGTCCCCTTGCCGAAGAAATCGCTCAGCAGCGGGAATTCGATGCCGTATTGCTCCGCCCAGGCGGTGTGCGCGAACGGGCTGTCCACGCTGATGCCGATGACCTCGCAGTCGGCATTGTCGAATCTTGCCTTCTCCTGCTGGTAGGCGGGCAACTGCTCGCTGCACACACCGGAGAAGTCGAACGGATAGAAGCAAAGCAGGACGTTCTTCTTTCCGCGGTAATCGCTCAACTTGATCGTATCGCCCTCGGCGAGGGTTCTCGGCAGCTCGAAGTCGGGAGCCGCGTCACCTACGTTCAAAGCCATGGGAAAGCCCTCCTATTTGGCGGCCGCGAAGCGCGCGGCGACGTCGTCCCAGTTCACCACGTTCCACCATGCGGCGACGTAGTCGGGACGGCGGTTCTGGTAATTGAGGTAATAGGCGTGCTCCCAAACGTCCACGCCCAGAAGCGGCACGTAGCCCTCAGTGCGTACGCTCGTCTGGTTGGGCATCTGCTTGATCTCGACGCTGCCCGAACCCGGCTTCGTGCACAGCCACGCCCAGCCGCTGCCCTGCACGGTCACCGCCTTGGTGGAGAACTCCTCCTTGAAGGCTGCGAAGTCGCCGATGGCCGCCGCCAGGTCGCCGCCCGGCTCGCCGCCGCCGCTGGGGCTCATGTTCTTCCAGAAGATGCAGTGGTTGTCGTAGCCGCCGCCGTTGAAGTTGAGACCCCCCTGATCCGGCGAGAGGTTCCCGAGGATATCCTCGATGCTCTGGCTCTCCAGGTCCGTGCCGGCGATGGCGTTGTTCAGGTTCGTGAGATAGGTGTTGTGGTGCTTGGTGTGGTGAATCTCCATCGTGCGCGCGTCGATGTGCGGCTCCAGTGCGCTGTAGTCGTAGTCGAGAGCGGGAAGTTCAAATGCCATTTCGTTTTCTCCTTGATGGGAATGGAATGTTCCGATTCAGGTGATAACAATCAAACCACCGAGGCCGCGGCCTCATGAATACTCAAATAACCGCAGGAAAAGCGATTTGAGACGCTGCGGATAAGTTTTCCGTTTAGTGTAAAATTGTATCTCTGCCCTGTTTCACAAGCGGGCGTATTCTACTTTCAGGGATTGGCCTGCGTCAAACCTCATCTTTGGCGAACAAAACCCGCTTTATGCCTATTCTGGCGGGTCCATCTTCTGAATCTGGTCGAAATCGCGGTAGAGGAGCGTCAAATCCTCCTCGATCATCCCGCGTTCGACGGCCTTCCTCAAGAACGAGAGCGTGTGCTCGGCGAGCTGGATGTCGGCGCCTCGCTTTCGCCCGATGCCCACTGCGAGGCCGACGTCTTTTTGGAGGTTGTAGATGCGGGCCTGCCCGTTCCACGTGCCCGAGAGGATGTTGTTCGGAAACCGGTGACGGCTCGCGTAGCTGTAGGCCGCCGATGCGTTGAAGACGTCGATCATATCCTCCACCCGCATCCCGAGGCGCTCGACCAGGCGCGCCCCCTCGCACGTCGCCAGGAAGGTCGTGTGGAGCACCATGTTGTGGATGAGCTTCATGGTGTGGCCCGAGCCCAGCGCGCCCAGATGGAATGTGTGATCCACGAAGGGTTTCAGGTATCGCCTCGTGCGCTTGAGGAGCGCCTCGTCTCCTCCGATGATGAGCGTGAGCTTGCCCTCCAGGATGTTGCCGGGCCCGCCGCTCATCCCGGCGTCGAGATAGCCCAGCCCCGCGCGCTCGGCGCGCCTGGCCAAGCGTTTCGTCTTCGCCGGGTCCGAAGTCGTGAGGTCGTAGATGACGAGGCCTTTCCTCGGGTTTTTGAGCAGGCCGTCTTTCCCCCGGAAGCACGTCGCTATCTCACTTGAGGAGGGCACGACGAAGAAAACGACCGCGCAGGATTCGCCTATCTCACGCGGCGTGACAATAGTAACGCCCTCTGTGTCTTCAAACGGCCCCCGCCTTTCCTCTGATACGTCCCAGACCATCAAGGGCATCTTCGCCCCGATAAACCTTTGCGCCACGGGATTGCCCATGCGGCCCAGGCCGATGACGCCCACGCAGTTTCTTTTCGCCATGAAACACCTCGGATGGAATTATCGGAATTGGAATAAATTGGAGCCGACGACCGGACTTGAACCGGTGACCTGCTGATTACGAATCAGCTGCTCTACCTGTCTGAGCTACGTCGGCTGGAAGGAGTTTGCAACCCTGATGAGGCTCGCGTTCCCCATGAGGGTGGTATTGAACACACCGCTCCCGCCTTCGTCAAGCCGAAAGCGGACCGTGAGGACTGAATTCCGGGTTCAGCGCCGCCTGAGGTTTGTCAATCAGGCTTGACTTACGCGCCGACGCGTCGTAAATCTCTTTTCTCTCTGTGCCGCTAGCTCAGCTGGTAGAGCAACGGACTTTTAATCCGTAGGTCCAGGGTTCGAGTCCCTGGCGGCACACTACAAATCACCCCGAATCCGTTCGGGTTTCATACGATTTTGACAGGAACGCCCGGTCGATGGCATGTGAAGCCGGGCGTTTTTGCGGGCATGGTATCCGCCCGTAGAAGGCGAGGACGGTTCGAGTGCCTTTGAATCGCCCCGCTCCCGCATCACCACGATGGAGACCGAAGATGGACGACGCCGAGAAGAAGGCCCTGATGGATCAGATGGTCGCCGATCGCGGCTGGATTTTACCGGAGCAGAAGTTCTACATCGAAAAGGACCCCGAATATCACGCCAGACAGAGCGCGGTGTACAACCACGTCATCAAGCGCGAGGGCGCGCTTTCAGAAAAGATGCGCGAGCTCATCATCATCACCGCCCTATGCGTGCGCCTGCCGGGCACGGAGGTGGAGACTTACGTGAAAAACCACATCCGCCGCGCGCTGGACCTGGGCGCCACCGAGGATGAGATATTCGAGGCCGTGCAATGCCTCATCTTCCCCGCCGGCGGCCCCTCGCTGATGATGGGCATCAAGTGCCTCCGCGCCGTCCTGGAGGAGCGCAAGGCCTAATATCCATTTTTCGATACCCCTAGGGGAGACCACATGGACAGAAGCATCTGGGCGACTTGGTACGATCTGCCGAAAGAAGACGAGGCCGAATACAACGACTGGCTCCACCACACCCACATCAAGGACGCGCTCAAGCGCCCCGGCTACATGTGGGCGGCCCACTATGAACACGTCGACAGGGAATCGCCCAAATCGAAGCGAAAAGACCATCTGGCCTACACGGACGACCCCTCGATTCCGGGCGGCACGGAGTTTCTGCTGCTCTTCGGCGCCGCGAGCGCAGAGGTTTTCCTGAGTCCCAACCCCGCCCAGCTCGCGGAGACCTATTCCGATGAGACAAAGGCGATGATCGCCAAGAGAATCGGCGAGCGCACCGGCATCTTCACCGAAGTCGACAGGGTGAACGGCCCCGCCGCCGCCACCCGCGCGGTGGGCGGCGTGCCCGCACCGATTATCCAAATGGGCACGTTCAACTGCTTCACGCCCGAGGATGATTTCGACCTGAGTTCCTGGTACGCGCAGGACCGCCTGCCCGCGATGAAGTACATGCGCGGCTGCGTGGGCACGCGCAAGCTCGTCTCTGTGGCGGGATGGGCGAAGCACAGCATTTTTTATGAGTTCTCATCGCTGGAGAAAGTGCATGAGCACTACCCGCGCGTGGACAAGCTCTTCCCCGGCGAGAACGACTGGTCGTATCACGTATGCCAGCGCCTGCTCCACGCCCCCGGCTCGCCCACGCGCGGCAAGCGCATCTGGCCCCCCGTAGAATGAGCAAGGGCGCGCAATAATGAGTTATATAAAACCCATACCCGTCGAGGAGGCGGAAGGCGAGGCCGCGAAGCTCTTCGAAGGCGTGACGAAGATGCTCGGCCGCGTGGCGAATTCCTTCGCCGTCATGGCCTATCAGCCCCATGTCGCCAAGGTCATCCTGCCGCTCACCGTCACCCTCATGCGCGAGGGGCTGGGCACGGTGCTGCCCACCAAGATCAAGGAAATCGCCGTCATCAAGACGAGCCACCTGAACGGGTGCGACTACTGACTCGGCCACAACACGGCGCTCGGTCGAGACGCCGGTGTCACCGAGGAGCAGGTGCAGGAAATCTGCTCGAACGCCTACACGGATTCAAAGACGCTGAGCGCGCGGGAGAAGGCCGCCGTCCTGTGGGCGGAGCACGTGACGCTGAATACCGCCAAGACGCGCGACGACGTGTTCTGCGAGGTGCGGCGGCACTTCGATGACACAGAATTCGTCGAACTCACCATGGTCATCACCTACTTCAACATGAGAAACCGCTTTCAGGACGCCCTGCGCATCCCGCTCGATGACGCGAAGACAGTCTCCGGCATCACAATAGGACGCAGGCAGGACCCCGAGAACCTCAAGAACTATCTGGCGGATGTGGTGGCGGCGTGGCCCGAGTCTTTCCCGGGGCCTGAGGATGACGATAATGGGGAGCAACCCGGATGAGCGACAAGCCCGATTTCGTCTGGGAGAATCTCCAGGTCGGCATGACGGTCGGCGAGCGCAGCCTCACGGTGACGCAGGCGATGGTGGACGCGCACTGCGAGGCCTTGGGCGCGCGGCGGGAATGGTATACGGGCGAATCCCCACTTGGGTGCCCCATCGCGCCGCCCATGATCTTCATCAACGACCTGCTCGCCATCTATGATGCGAACTACAAGCGCTTCGGCACCATCCACGCCAAGCTCGGCTACCGCTTCCACCGGCCCGTGCGGGTCGGCGAGAGGGTGCACCAGAAAGTCACGGTGACCGACCTCTACGTGAAGCGCGAGAAGGGCTGGATCGTGAGCGAGCTCGCCGTTACGGACGAGGCGGGAGAGTTGCTGCTCACCTCTGCGCACACTTCAGTCTTGAGCCTCACGAGAAAGCACGCAGATGATGACTGATACCCCCCTCGAAAACTTAGAAATTGGAGACGCCCTCCCCGAGCGGACGCACAAGGTGGATTGGGAGGATATCCTCAAGTTCAACCGCTACGTCACCGGCGGCGTGGACACGAAGAACATCCACACGGACGATGAGGTGGCCAGAAAGGCGGGTCTCCCCCGCGCTGTGGCGACGGGCCGCCACCCGGTGTCGTTCATCACCGAACTCATGGTCGATCACTTAGGCTTCGGCTTCATCACGGGCGGCGAGGTGGACGTTTCCTTCGTAAAACTGATTTTTCCGGGCGACGTTCTGACGCTTAAGGCTGTGCTCAAGGAGAAAACGCCCGGTGAGGGCGCAACGCGCTATCTCTTCGAGGTATCGCTCACGAACCAGGACGGCGCAGCCGTAACGGTCGGCACGGCCAGCGGCCGCCTGGCCTGATATCCGCTCGATGACCGCGCACGAATCCCTCAAGAGCCTGTTTCACCCCGAATCCTTCGCGGTGGTGGGCGCGGCTTCGGACCTGAACCGCCTGGGCGGCATCCCCTTGCGGCTCACGATGCGCTACGGCTTTCCCGGCCCCATCTACCCTATCAACCCGAGGCGCGAGGAGATAGCAGGGCTGAAATGCTACCCCGACGTCGACTCCCTGCCCGAAGCGCCCGAGTTCGCCTTGATCTGCACCCCGCGTGAGGACGTGCTCCCCGCCCTCGTCCAGTGCGCGGAGCGCGGCGTCAAGGCAGCCGCCGTCATCACTTCGGGCTTCGCGGAAACGGGCCCAGAAGGCGCGGCGCTTCAGGAGAAAATCCTGGCGCTGCGCGATGAATCCGGCATGCGCGTGCTCGGCCCCAACTGCATGGGCGTGGTGCACGTGCGCTCTAAGCTGATGGCCACGTTCACGATATCCATCCGGGACGACGACCCGCTTATTCCGGGGGCGGTGGCCATCGTCACCCAGAGCGGGGCGATGGGAGCCTGCATGCTCACGGGCTTTCAGGAGAGCGGCTCGGGAATCAGCAGCCTCGTGAGCTTAGGGAACGAGGTGGACGTGGATTTCGCGGAGTGCGTCGAATACTTCATCGACGACCCGCACACGCGCGTCATCTGCGGGTATCTCGAATCGGTGCGCGACGGCGAGCGCCTGAAGCGCGCCGCCCTGCGCGCGCTTGCGCGGGAAAAACCCATCGTGCTGCTCAAGGGCGGCAAGACCGAGGAGGGCGCGCGCGCCGCGCGCAGCCACACCGCCGCCCTCACGACCGAGAGCGACGTTTTTGACGCATTCGCCGCGCAATACGGCGTTCAGGTGCCGGATTCGATGGACGAGTTCATCGAGGTCGCGGATTTCCTGGCGCGCTCAAAGCCGATCCAGGGAAACGGGGTGGGCGTTTTGAGTTTCTCGGGCGGTCTGGGTTCGCTCGCGGCGGACTTATGCACCGAGGCAGGCCTGGCGCTGCCCATCCTCGCGGAAGGTACGCAAGCGAAACTCGCGGGCGTCCTGCCCGACTACGCGCCCAAGGACAACCCGGTCGACCTCGTATCCCTGATGGTCAGCAAACCCGAGAGCCAGCCGCTCAAGACGGCGGGGGAAGCGGTGGCGGGGGATGAGAGCGTGGACGCCCTGCTCTTCATGATGGGCGTCTACCACCACGTGGGCGAGCAGATAGCGGCGGAGGTGAAGGCGCTGTTCGAAAGCTCGCCCGTGCCCGTCGCCTTCGCCTGGCTCACCGGCCCGCGCGAGCAGATACAAGCGCTCAGGAAAGCCTCCGTGCCCGTATTCGGCGATTACGCCCGCGCGATCCGGGGACTCGAATCCCTCTTGTCCCTCAAAAACGCGCGCGAGGCGGCCGCATCCCGAACCCGTTCCATTGACCATGTTCGGGCGGAGAAGGCCAAGGGAATCATTCGCGAAGCGCCCTCTTCGCCCGACGGCTTTCTGCCGCCCGAAGCCTGCGCGAAGGTTCTCGACCTCTACAAAATTCCGAGGCCGAGAGAAGCGCTCGTGAACACGGCGGAAGAAGCGCTCAAGGCCTGGGAGGAGTTTCAGGCCCCCGTCGCCCTCAAGGTCGTATCGGAACTCCTTTCGCACAAGACGGAAGCGGGCGGCGTCATTTTAGGTCTTAACACGCCTGATGAGGTGCTGAGCGCGGCTCAAAAACTGCTCGCCCTCGCGGACGACGCGCGCCTTCTGGTGCAGGAGATGATAGAGGACGGCCTGGAACTCCTCGTCGGCATATCGAACGACCCGACGTTCGGCCCGTGCGTGACGGCGGGACTGGGCGGCGTGTACGTGGAGACGTTAGACGACGTGGCGCGTCTTCTGCCTCCTTTCGAGGCCGGGGAAGCCGCGCGCGCGCTGTCGGGGCTCCGCTCGCGCGTCATCTTCGACGGCTTCCGGAGCGGGCCGGCCGTTCAAATCCCGCACATATCCGATATAATGGTCAAAATCTCCGAACTGGCGACAGAACTGGAAGATACAGTCGCCGAGATGGATATCAACCCGCTCATCGCCACGGCGGAAGGCTGTCTTGCCGCCGACGTGCGGATAAAGATCAATTCCCGGTGAGAGGACCCGCATGAGCCAAAGGATCACGCCCGAAATACGCGCCCTGGTGGGGCGAAAGCACGGCCCCTACCGCGTGCGGGTCGAGCAGGGGGCGATAGAGAAATTCGCGGACGCAATCGGCGACGACAACCCCGCCTACAGAGGAATTGACGCCATTGCGCCGCCGACGTTTCCGACCACCTTCCGGCCCGGGGACGCCTATCCGGATCTTCCGCCGGACTTCGGCGACGTGGGGCTTCACGCCTCCCAGGTCTATGAGGTCGAGCGGCCCATCCGCGCGGGCGATGAACTGGACGTATCCTTCACCATCGTCGACATCACCGAAAAATCGGGACGCACGGGCGACCTCGTCTTCGTCGAGCGCGAATACGAGTTTTTAGACGCGCGCGACGGCTCGCGCATCGGCGGCGGCAAGTGGGTGTCGCTCCGGCGTTTCAGGAACTGAAGGAGAGAGGATGAGCTACAAACAAGGCGACGCGCTCCCCGAACTCGTGAAGGCGCCCGTCTCGCGGACCCAGCTCGTGAAATACGCGGGCGCGAGCGGGGATTTCAACCCCATCCACTATGACGACGAAGCGGCGCGCTCGGGCGGCCTCGAGGGTGTCATCGCCCACGGGATGCTCTCGATGGGCTTTCTCGGGCAATTCGTCGAAACCGCCTTCGGCGCGGGCCGCTACAAGCGGCTGGAAGTCCGCTTTCAGGGCATGGTGAAGCTCGGCGAGGTCATCACCTGCCGGGGCGTCGTGACCGGTATCGCGCAAGAGAATGGCCGGGAATACGCCGCCTGCGAGATCGAGGCGGTAGATTCAGACGGCCGCGTCGTCACAGCGGGCAGCGCGCAAGCCTGGCTGGACTGAAATCCACAGCACGGAAAGAGAGGAATTCCATGAGACTGAAAGACAAGAACGCCCTCGTCACGGGCGCTGCGCAGGGCATCGGACGCTCGGTTTGCCAGCGCTTCGCCGAGGAGGGCGCGAAGGTGCTCGTCGTCGACATGAACGAGGAAGGCGGCGAGGAGACGGCGCGCCTGATCAGGGAAGCCGGCGGCGAGGCGCTCTTCCACAAGGCCGACGTGAGCAGCCTCGCGGAAGTCGAGGGCGCGCTCGACGCTTCGGAGGCCGCGCACGGGCCGATCCACGTCATGGTGAACAACGCCGGCATCGTGCGCGCGGCCATGCTGCACAAGATGAGCGAGGCGCAGTGGGACGAGGTGATCGCAGTGCATCTCAAGGGCACGTGGACGGGCATCCACGCGGCGGCCAAGCGCATGATCCCCCGAAAAGAGGGCCGCATCATCAACGTCACCTCGGGCGCGGGGCTTCGCGGCACCATCGGGCAGATCAACTACTCCTCGGCCAAGATGGGCATCGTCGGTGCGACGCAGAGCGCGGCCCGTGAGCTCGGCCGCTACAACATCACCGTGAACTGCGTCTCGCCCGCGGCCATCACCCCCATGACGGAGACGATTCGCACGGACGAGCGATTCGAATCCAAATATCTTGAGCGCATCTGCCTGGGCCGGTGGGGAGAGCCCGAGGAGATGGCGGCGGGCTTCGTCTTCCTGGCGTCGGACGAGGCGAGCTACGTGACGGGCATCGTGTTACGAATTGATGGTGGTCTGGGGATGTAGGGGGGCCTTCTCATCCAACCGTGCGTAATCAACGAGTAGAGACAGGTCTCGACCTGTCCTCTGTGGTCGTCATTCGCCGGGACTCGTCAAAACCACCCCCCCCCCTACCCCCCCTTGTCAGGGGGGCAAGAAAAAGCAAAGCCCCCTCTACCAGGTGAGGGGCATTGCCTTTTTATACCCCCCTGACAAGAGGCTGTTGAAAAACCCCCGGGAAGCAATTTTGAGTTGCGCACACGCTTTTGATTTCACTCCCCCCTTGAGGGGGAGTCGAAGAGGCCGAGCGGTTTGTGCGAAGGCCGATTCGGTGGGGGGAGCTTTTTCTGTGGCATGTCCCCCCACCAACTCGCCTGCGGGCTTCGCCCTTGCCTCGTTGACTCCCCCTCAAGGGGGGAGTGAAATTCAGTACGCTCCTTTTGTGGGGTTTTTCAACAATCCTGACAAGGGGGGTTGCCTTTACGGGACCGCCCCACCATTCGCGAACGGCCCATCCAAAAACAAAACCCTGGATTCCAGCATGCGCCGGAATGACGTCGGCCGATTCCCCTACCCCCGCGGGCCGATCATGTTCTCGGGCTTGACGGCGGCGTCGAACTCCTCGCCCGTCAAGAGGTCGAGCGCGATGGCCGCGTCGCGCAGCGTGCCGCCCTCGGCAAACGCCTTTTTCGCCACTTTGGCCGCGTTGTCGTAGCCGATGACGGGGTTCAGCGCCGTCACGAGCATGAGCGAGTTCCGGAGGTAGGCATCTATCGCGGGGCGGTTGGGTTCGATCCCCACCGCGCAGTGTTCGTTGAACGAATCGCACGCATCGGCCAGCAGGCGCACGGAATTGAGCAGGTTGAAGATCATCACGGGCTTGAAGACGTTGAGCTCGAAATGACCGGTCGCGCCGCCCACGTTCACCGCCACGTCGTTGCCCATCACCTGGGCGCACACCATCGTCATCGCCTCGCTCTGGGTGGGGTTCACCTTGCCGGGCATGATGGAGCTTCCGGGCTCGTTCTCGGGGATGAGCAACTCGCCCACGCCGCACCGGGGGCCGGACGCCAGCATGCGGATGTCGTTCGCTATCTTCATGAGCGACGCCGCCAGCGTCTTCACCGCCCCGCTCGCGAAGACGACCGCATCGTGCGCGGCGAGCGCCTCGAACTTGTTGGGCGCCGAGCGGAAGGGAAGACCCGTCATATCGGCGATCCGGGCGGCGGCCTTGTCCGCGAAGTCGGGGTGGGTGTTCAGGCCCGTGCCCACCGCCGTGCCGCCCAGGGCGAGTTCATAAATGCCGTCCAGCGACATCCTGACGCGCGCGAGACCGTTTTCCAGCTGCTGCGCGTATCCGGAGAATTCCTGGCCCAGCGTGAGGGGAACAGCGTCCATCAGATGCGTGCGGCCGATCTTGATGATCGAATCGAAAGTCTCCGCCTTCTTCGCAAGCGTAGTCTTGAGCGTCTCCACGGCGGGGATGAGCCGCTTCGTCATCTGCTCGCCCGCCGCGACGTGCATCGCCGTCGGGAAGGTGTCGTTCGAGGACTGCGCCTTGTTCACGTCGTCGTTGGGGTGAACCGGATTCTTGGAGCCCATCTCGCCGCCTGCGATCTCGATGGCGCGGTTGGCGATGACCTCGTTCGCGTTCATGTTCGTCTGCGTGCCGCTGCCCGTCTGCCAGACGACGAGCGGGAAGTGCGCGTCCAGATCGCCCGCGATCACCTCATCCGCCGCCTGAGTGATGAGCGCAGCCTTGGCGGAATCCAGGATTCCCAGTTCCTCGTTCGTCGCAGCGGCGGCTTTCTTCAGGATGCCCAGCGCGCGGATGATCTCGCGCGGGAAGCGGTCGCCGCCGATCTTGAAGTGAACGAGCGAGCGCGCCGTCTGCGCGCCGTAGTATTTGTCCCCGGGCACCTCGATCTCGCCCATGCTGTCCGTTTCGATTCGATACGCCATGCTGCCTCCTGCGGATGCGTTGGTTGGTTGATACAGGTCGTATGATCTCATCAGGCCGGTCGCCTCACCACGTGAGCACGATTCTTCCCACCGGGTCGCCCGCGCGCAGGGCGGCCAGCGCGTCGTTCGCGTCCGGCATCGGGGCCTCCTCGGTGATGACGGCGCGCACGCGGCCGTCGTTCACCAGGCTCGCGGCGTCGGCCACGTCGCGCACCGTGTGGTTGTGCGACGCGATGATCTGTATCCATTTCATGATGAGCTGCGCGGGTTCGATCTCCATCTTCTGGCCGAAGACGTAGCCCAGGATGACGAGGCGTCCGCCGGGCCGGAGCAGGTCGAGACACTGCTGGAGCACGGGCGGCACGGCGGCCCCGCCGACGATCTCGAGCGCGATGTCCGCCCCGAACCCGCTCGTCATATCCATCACGGCCTTCACGGGGTCGGTCTCCATCGCGTTCACGGTCTCGAACGCGCCGAGTTCGCGCGCCTTGGCGAGCTTCTCCTCCTTCACGTCAACGGCGATCACGTTCGCCCCCAGGTGGCGCAGGATCTGGAGGGCGTGCAGCCCGAGGCCTCCCACGCCGAAGATGACGGCGCACTCGCCGAGTTCGGGCCGCGCCATGCGGATGGCGTGGAGCGGGGAGCCGAGCGTCCCGCCGATGAGGGAAGCCGCCGCCAGCGATACGTTTTCGCCGACTTTGACGAGGTTCCGCTCCGAGGCCGCGACCAACTGCCCGAAACCGCCGTCTATCTCGATGCCAAGGCGTCCGGGCGAGTTCAGGCACATCTCCTCATGGCCCGCGCGGCACATGCGGCAGCGCCCGCAGGTCTGTTTGCTCACGACGACCACGCGGTCGCCCGGAACGACGGATTCGACTTCCGCGCCCACTTCGAGCACGACGCCCGAGTTCTCGTGGCCGAGCATCAGGGGCGTGGGCGATGACTTGACGTTTCCGTCCACGATTTTGAGGTCGGTCGCGCAAAGCCCGTTCGCCTTCGATTCGACGAGCACCTGGCGCGGGCCGATCTCGGGCTCGGGCGCCTCCTCGTAGACGAGGGGTTTGCCGAATTCCTTGAGGATCATGGCCTTCATGGGCGGTTCCTCCGTTTCTTTGGAATAGGAGCAAAGCCTGCGGCGATTCTAGCAGGGCCTCGGTGCGGATGCCAGACGGGGGAAACGGGGAGCGAGGGTTATTCCCGTAGGGACAGGTCGCGACCTGTCCCTACAGATGCGTCCTGCCGATGTGGGAATTTAATCCCGCCGCGTGGCGGACAGGCACGGGGGCCTGTCCCTAACCAAAAACGTCTCCACGCCCTCCCCCTACCTCTCCACGAACCCCTCAAACGCCACCGGGATCGTCTGGATGTCCCGAATCAGATCGGGCGGCAGGTCCCTGTCCGCCGTGGGGAGCATGCCCGCGTAGAGGGTGTCGACGCCGTTCCCGAAGCGCGCCCCAATCGCATCTTTGATATCCGCGTGCACGCCCACGGCGGCGAAAAGGCGGACCAGGTCGTCGGGAATCTCGCCCGCAAGTTCGCCCCATTTGCCCTCGCGCGTCATCTGCCTGAGCTTGCGCCCCAGATCGCCGTAGCCGTGCATTTCGAGCACCGGCCAGTAATCGGGCGTTGAGCCGTAAAAGCCGAGGCGCACCTTCACCTCGTCCATCCCGCGCCGTATGGCCTCCTCATCGCGCCCCGTAACGACGTAGCCCCCGCCGGTGATCTCGAACTGCTCGCGCGTGATTCCGTTCTCCCCAAAACCCTCTACAAGCCTCGGCAGGCAGAACTCCTCGAAATACCTGCTCGTGCAGAAAGGATGCAGACGCACGCCGTCGCAGCGGCTTCCGGCCACCTTGAGCATCCCCGGCCCCACCGCCGCGATGGTGACGGGCGCCATCGGCTGGCCGCCAGAGGGCGGCGTGAAGGCGGGCGTCATGAGGCTGAACCGGTAGTGTTCGCCCTGGTAATCGAGTTTTTCCCCGTTCCGCCACGCGCGCCATATCGCGCGGAGCGATTCCACGTATTCGCGCATCCGCGCGGCGGGCGCGCTCCAGGGTACGCTGAAGCGCCGCACGTTGTGCGCCCTGATCTGCGGGCCGAGCCCCAGGACGAACCTCCCGCCCGAGGCGACCTGCAGGTCCCAGCTTGCGTTCGCGCACACCATGGGGCTTCTGGGGAAAGCGATGGCCACGGCGGTCAGAAGCTCCACGCGCTCGGTCTCCAACGCCGCCACCGCCAGGGGCAGGAACGGGTGGTGCGCGTTCTCCATGGTCATTACGCCGTCATAGCCCGCCGCCTCGATCTCTCGCGCTGCGGGACCCGCTTTTTTCAGGTCGTCCATCGGGAGGGTGGTCATGATGCGCATCTCGAAACTCCTGTAGTCGATAAAGAAAACGCCGCCGGGCGGCGGAGCCGCTCCATGATACACGATCCATCCCGCACGCACATCGTGATATGATGGGCGCATCGAACACACGCGCAAGCGCATCCGGTGGAGGAGCCTCCATGACCCAGCCGTGCCGTCTCGAATACCGGGGCTTTCACCAGCTCGAACTCGTGCGCCACGGCGGTGCGGAAATCCGTATCGGCGGGCGCCTGCGCGCTCTGCAGGAACCTCCGCCCAACGTGGCCTCGCGGCCTCCCGTCGACACGGTGCAGTACGTCTACGCGAGGTGGGATGAGCGCAGAGAGCGCGTGAAGCTGAGCGCCTCCACTACCGGACATGAAACCCTGGAAGGCGAGGAGGTGATGCGCGGCGACCCGGCGGCGCTTCTCGTCGGCATGGGGAGACCCTATGAGAGCAGGCCCAGGCACTACCACTGGGCGGACAGGCCCGAGCACAGGACGCTCATCCTGAGCCGGCACAACCGAAAGCGGATCGAGTGGCAGCGGCGTTTGCGCGCGGATGCGGCGGTTTCTCCGGGCGAATGGAGCGAGGTATCGCCGGACTTCGCCGTCTCTTTTCTCGTGTGGGGAGAGGAGGAGGCGCATCTCGAAATCGAGGGCCGCGTGAGGAGCGATGCCGCATCACCGCTGCTTCTGGGCGTAGGCCTCGACGGCGCGCCGCCCGAATCGGCAGACGATGAGATTACGCCGCAAGAGGCGTCGTCACAGGCCTTCAGTCTTAAATTCGAGAGGCGGTTCTCGCGCGATGAGGAGGGTTTTCACACCCTCTCTTTATTCGGAAAAACCGAAGACGCACCGTGGGCCCTCCTCGGAGGCGCGGCGCTGCGGTATTCCACCTTAGGCTAGGGAGCAAGGCGATCAACGAATCCCCGCAAAACCCAAAATTCCTGAACGACCTCGGCATGCGCCGCGTCATCAGCGCGCGAACCCGCCAGACCGTCTTCGGCGGCTCGAAAATGAGGCCCGAGGTATGGGCCGCCATGCGGGAGGCGAACGCCGCCCAGGTGGACATGAACGAGTTGCACGCGAAGGCGGGCGCGCGCATCGCCGGGATGACGCAGAACGAGGCGGCCTACGTCACGAGCGGTTCCGCCGCCGGCCTCGTGCTGTGCGCGGCCGCCTGCATCACGGGCAGAAACCCGGCCCTCATGGACAGGCTCCCCTTCACCGACGGCTTGAAGAACGAGATCGTGATCCACCGCTTCCAGCGAAACCACTACGACATCAACATCCGCCAGGCGGGGGCGCGGCTCGTCGAGATCGGCTCGCACCGCCAGACCCACCCCTGGGAGCTCGAAGAGGCCATCGGCGAGAAGACAGCGGGCATCTTCTATTTCCCGGGCCGCTACGCGGGCGGGAACATCCTGAAGCTCGAGACCATCATCGAGATCGCGCACGAGAAAAACGTGCCCGTGGTCGTGGATGCCGCGGCGCAGCTTCCCCCGTCCTCGAATCTCTGGCGCTACACCAGGGAGATGGGCGCCGACGCCGCCATCTTCAGCGGGGGAAAGAGCATCGGCGGACCGCAGAACACCGGGATCATCCTGGGGAGAAAGGAGATCGTCGAGGCCTGCGCCATGATGGGAAGCCCCAGATATTCGGTCGGTCGGCCGATGAAGGCGGGGCGCGACGACATCGTGGGCCTGCTCTGCGCGCTCGATCATTATCTGGACGGCGGCGAGACAGACCAATACGCCCACAACGAGCGATGGTGCGAGTTCTACATGGAACGCATGAGCGGGATGAAGGGGCTCTCGCCCCGCGTGAGGCGCCCCAACTCCCTGGGGCAGGATTTGCCCGAAGTCGTGATCGAAATCGACCCAGAAACGCTCGGGAAATCGCGCGATGCGATTGTGGATGCGCTGTGGGCGTGCGAGGTGCGGGTGCAGGTCGGCATCTCCGGCGAGTCTGAAATCTTCCTCTCCCCCGACCCGCTCACGGATGCGGACGCGGAATACCTCTGGGCGAGGCTGGTGGAGGTTGTTTCGTGAGGGGTCAAACTCGACCGAAGAGGGAGAGTTTGCTGCGGATGAGAAAAACATCGGTACGCAACTTCTCACTCCTCACTCGAATTTGACCACCGCCGTCATTCCGGCGCATGCCGGAATCCAGAAAGATTTTTTGAGCAATGAAACAACCCTGCGTATACATTCTCGCCAGTAAGCGTAACGGCACACTATATATCGGTGTTACTTCAGACCTCATCCGGCGGGTCTGGAGACACAAAAATGATTTGGCAGAAGGCTTCACGAAGCGTTACGGCGTCCACGAGCTTGTCTGGTACGAGAGTCATGAAACAATGGAGAGTGCGATTACGCGCGAGAAGAGGCTCAAAAACTGGCCGCGAGCTGGAAAACTCGCGTTGATTGAAGAAAGTAACCCGACATGGCGCGATTTATATGAAGACCTCATCGGCTCTGGATTCCGGCATTCGCCGGAATGACGGTGGGTTTGCTTATCGGTAACGAGAAGAATTCGAGGTGTGGCCGAATGGAAAAGCTCTTGAACCAGACGGAGCGTTGCGAAATTGTCGTCATTCCGGCGAATGCCGGAATCCAGGACAGAGTAATTGTTCTCCAATTTTGGACATCTCGAATGTCAGGCATTTACGGTTGTAGAGACAGGCACGGAGGCCTGTCCCTACGAAACCATCGAATGGGTCGCTCTGCCCCTAATCCTGGCCGCTCTTGAGGAGTTGCCGCAGGACGTACTGCAGGATGCCGCCGTGCTGGTAGTAGGCCACCTCGTTGGGGGTGTCGATGCGCACGACCGCGTCGAATACGATGGCCTCGCCGCTGTCCTCGGGCGTGGCGGTCACCCGCACCTCTCTGGCTTCGCCCTGCTCCACACCCTCGATGTCGAAGGTCTCGCGGCCCGTGAGGCCCAGGCTCTCCGCCGAGTCGCCCGGCTTGAACTGGAGCGGCAGCACGCCCATCCCCACCAGGTTCGAGCGGTGGATGCGCTCGAAGCTCTCCGCGATGACGGCGCGGATGCCGAGCAGGCTCGACCCCTTGGCGGCCCAGTCGCGCGAGGAGCCCGTGCCGTACTCCTTGCCGCCCAGGACGACGAGGGGGATTCCCGCCTCCTGGTACTGCATCGCCGCGTCGTAGATGGGCATGACCTCGTTCGTCGGGAAATAGGTGGTGAAGCCGCCCTCGGTGCCCGGCGCCGCCCGGTTGCGCAGGCGCACGTTCGAGAAGGTGCCGCGCATCATCACCTCGTGGTTCCCGCGCCGGGAGCCGTAGGAGTTGAAGTCGGCGGGCAGCACGTCGTTCAACACCAGGAACTGTCCGCCCGGGCTGTCTCGCTTGATGGAGCCCGCCGGCGAGATGTGGTCCGTCGTCACCGAATCGCCCAGAAGCGCGAGACAGCGCGCGCCCGCGATGTCCTCGACCGGCTCGGGTTCGGCCTTCATGCCGTCGAAATAGGGCGCCTTCCGGATGTAGGTGGACATGTCGTCCCAATCGAACAGGCCGCCCTCGGGCGTCGGTATGCCCTGCCAGCGCAGGTCGCCCCGGAAGACGTCGCCGTAGCTTCTCTGGAACATGTCCGCCTTCACGTGGTTCATCACCACGTCCTGAAGCTCGCTCTGCGTGGGCCAGATGTCCCGGAGATAGACCGGATTTCCGTCCTGATCCTCGCCCAGGGGGTCTCTCGTGATGTCGAGGTCCATGCGCCCTGCGATGGCGTAGGCCACCACCAGGGGCGGCGAGGCGAGGAAGTTCATGCGCACCTCCGCGTGCACGCGGCCCTCGAAGTTCCGGTTGCCCGAGAGCACCGAGCAGGCGACGAGGTCACCCTCGGCCACGGCCTGGGAGATGTGCGCGGGCAGAGGGCCCGAGTTCCCGATGCAGGTGGTGCAGCCGTAGCCCACGTTGTGGAAGCCGAGCGCTTCGAGATAGGGCGTGAGGCCGGCGCTCTTCAGATACTCCGTCACCACCATCGAGCCCGGCGCGAGTGAGGTCTTGACCCAGGGCTTGGCCTTGAGGCCCCGCTCGGCGGCTTTTTTCGCCACGAGGCCCGCGCCCAGCATGACGGTGGGGTTCGAGGTGTTCGTGCAGCTCGTAATCGCCGCGATGACGACCGCCCCGTGCGTTATCTCGTACGTCTTCGTCCCGTCGCGCACGGTGACCGCCGCGGGCGCGGCGACCGCACCGCCCTCCCCGCCACCGAGTTCTGTCAGCATCTTGTCGAGCTCGCGCTCGAAGGTGGCGCTGGCGTCGGTGAGTTCGATGCGGTCCTGCGGCCGTTTGGGACCCGATATGCTCGGGACGACGTCGCCGAGCTCGAGTTCCAGCGTGTCGGTGTAGACGGCCTCGGGCGAATCCGCCTCGCGGAACATGCCCTGCGCCTTCGCGTAGGCTTCCACGAGTGCGATCTGCTCCGCCGGCCTGCTCGTAAGTTCCATGTACTTGAGGGTTTCGCCATCGATGGGAAAGATGCCGCAGGTGGCGCCGTATTCGGGCGCCATGTTGGCGAGCGTGGCGCGGTCGGCGAGCGGCAGGTTGTCCAGCCCCGGCCCGTAGAACTCGACGAACTTGCCCACGACGCCCTTTTCCCTCAGCATCTGCACGACCACGAGCACGAGATCCGTTGCCGTGGCGCCCTCTCTCAAATCGCCGGAGAGCCGGAAGCCCACCACGTCGGGGATGAGCATCGAGTAGGGCTGGCCCAGCATGGCGGCTTCGGCCTCGATGCCGCCTACGCCCCAGCCCAGGACGCCGAGGCCGTTGATCATCGTGGTGTGGGAATCCGTGCCCACGACGGTGTCCGGGAAGGCGCGCGCCACGCCTTCTTTTTCGTCCGTGCCCACAACGGGGGCGAGGAACTCCAGGTTCACCTGGTGGACGATGCCGGTGTCGGGCGGCACGGCGCGGAAGTTGTCAAAAGCGTTCTGCGCCCAGCGCAGGAAGGCGTAGCGCTCGGTGTTGCGATCGTATTCGAGTTGCGCGTTCGCCTCGAGCGCCGTCTCGGTGCCGAACTCATCCACCTGAACGGAGTGGTCGATCACCAGGTCGACGGGCTGTAAGGGATTGATGGAGTCGGGGTCGCCGCCCAGGTCCTTCATGGCGTCGCGCATGGCGGCGAGATCGACCACCACGGGAACGCCGGTATAATCCTGCAAGAGCACGCGGCTCGGCATGAAGCCTATCTCTTTCGCCTCGTTCTTCTTCGCGTCCCAGGAGGCGACCGCCTCGATGTCGGCGGCGCGCACGGAGCGCCCGTCCTCGTTCCTGAGGAGGTTCTCCAAGAGGACCTTCATGGCGAAGGGGAGCCGCGCGACGTCGCCTTTGTCCTTCAGCGCGTCTATCCGGTATATCTCATAGGTTTTCCCGCCGACTTCGAGTTGTGAGCGGGCGTTGAAGCTGTTGGTCATCTTTCACCTCTTTCCGGACGGGAATCCCGCCTCCCGGAAAAACCACCGGGGAAACGGCCCCCACCCCGTCAAGCGCTCCTTGCGTCCGAAACCGGCCAAAGAGGCGGCCTCAGGCAAAAAGCTGTAACCAGTTGAATCATAATGGATAACGGAAATGCCGACTTCCTGCTTGCCAGATAATACCACAGATGGGGGTCGAGGACGAGGGCAACCCGGAATTCAAGCGCAAATAGCGCCGCTTACGCCTCTTTTATGACCATATAAGTGGCCGAGGCGAAACAGATGAGCCTTTCCGCATCGTCGAGAATCCGTATCTCCCACACCGAGGTCTTGCGCCCCAGATGCAGGGCCTTCGCTTCGCCGACGAGTGTTCCCTCCTTCACGGGACGGACGAAGTTGATTTTCATCTCCACCGTCACCAACTCCGTGCCGATCGGATGGCTCACGAAGCTGCCCACGCCGCCCACGGTGTCGGCCAGCGAGGCCAGCGCGCCGCCGTGGACGATCCCGAAGGGCTGGTGCAGTCTCGGCTCCACCGGCATCGCGACGCGGGCGAAGCCCTCCGCCGCTTCGAGCACCTCGAAACCCAGGAGGTCGTTAAAGTTCCCCTGCCAGCGGGCCTGGAATTCCCTTTTTACGTCTTCCCTGGTCCACAACCGCTCCATGTCTATCCTTTCGGGCGCGCGCTTCCTCCTGAGGAAGATGAACGCGAGAAAAGCACTTCATCATTCACCGGAATACCAACGATGAAACGGAACCATCTCAAGAAGGTTAAAGAGCCTTCACGAAAAGCCGCAACTTACGCTGATCTTTTGAGCAGAACCGCCAGGGCTTCGGTGGATTTCCCCAATGCTTCGTTCGATTTTTCCAGGCCCTCGTTTGTTTTATCCAAGCCTTCCAGCGTCTTATCAAAGCCCTCAAGGGTTTTATCCAGAGTCACCATTGTTTTATCCAAACCCGCCATGGTTTTATCCAAGCTCTGCATGGTTTTCTGCAGCGCTTCCCTGCCTTCCCGGCCCTGGGCGATTATCTCATCGAGCGCCTTGTCCCTCTGCCTGGTGCCGGCGCGCATGGTGTAGAGGCCGTACCAGATCAAGGCGCTTTGCGCGATGCCTATGGCGAATTGCGCGATGCTTATGAGGTCTCCCGTAGTGATCGGCTGTAAATCGATCATCTTCTTACCCTCTCTCTTTCCGGGTCCTCATTCAGGTTATCTCAAGGTTATCTCGTGAACATTATAGAACCAAAACGCGGCATGCGCGCAAATGCCGATCTTCCACATCGCGAAACCACCGAGCCGTATCATCACACCAACAGGGCTACGGCCCTGTCCCCACCATCGTATGCCCGGCAGCTATCCACGCGATACGGGCGAGAACGATGCTTCCGAAGGCCAATCAGCCGAAGATCTGCGTCGGCACGCGGCCCCATTCGGCGGGGTCGGTGACGATGTCGCCGCCCTCGCCCTCGTAGGAGAAGAAGAGGAGTTCGGTTTCCGTCTTTTTACCTTTTTTCTCGAGACGCCGCACGGTGATGGTCGGCACGTGGACGCCGAGTTCGAAGTTCTTGGCGTGGCTCACCGAGACGCTCGCGCCGAACTTGGCGGCGCAGCCCTCGAGTTGCTCCCTCGTCGTCTTCACCCGTCCGTCCGCGAGGACCTCCCCGCCGAAGTTCTCCGTGAGATCGACCACAAAAATTTCAGGCTCCAGCATGATGGCGCATTCTCCCTTGAAACGTGATGAACGAAACCCCCTCCCGGGGGCCTGCGAAAGCGCGGAGTCTAGCAGAATAGCGTGAAGAAGTCTTGCGATTCCGGGAATTCCTACCAGTCCCAGAACAGCGTATAGGCTCTGCCCGTGACGAGCTGGCTTTCGCGCCACTCCAGGCGGGTCTGGCCGGTTTCGTTCAGAAGGCGGGGATAGACGCGGCGCTTGTTGAAGCTGTTCGACGCCCCCTGGGATTCCTCGCGGCGCGCGCCCACCAGCTTGCGAGCGGCGCACCGAAAAAATTGGGAATGATGATGACGTGGCCAGCCGAGCTCGTTACCTTCTTCTTTTACGTGATTTCCTTGAGCGTCTTTTCCCTTTCGCCGCAATCTCTAGCTCTTTCACAAAATCAATCCTGCGATTGGATGGCACCTGGAAGCTCATGCAGGTCTCGCCCTGAAAATTCGTGACCGCGAAGTCACCCCTTCCGATGATGTCCATTCCTATCAAGACGGAAGAA
>JAPOYD010000155.1 GCA_026706735.1 Nitrospinota bacterium
TCGATTCCGACCGATGAAGGAGGAATCGACCGGGCGAGAAGGGGTTTTTAACAACCCCTCAAGGGGGGAGTTAGAAAACCCAAACATGAGAGAGTGGTTTTACAATGGGAATTATGAACTTGCCTGCCGGACTCTTTATGTGTTGACCGGCAAGAAAAACTCGTCAACTTGAGTATATAATTCCCTTTCTTTTCTCGGGAGTCTGCGATGCCGAAACCGCTGGAAGGATTCCGGGTGCTGGACTTGACCCAGTTCTACTCGGGCCCCTGGACGACGCTCCTGCTCGCGGGTCTGGGGGCGGAGGTGATCAAGGTGAACCACCCGGCCACGGGCGACGTCGTCGCCATGGGCCCTCCCTTCGCAGGCCCCGAGGGCGTGTCCTTCCACCGCCAGACCGAGGACGATCTGGGAATCGCTTACCTCAAGCGAACCCGCAACAAGAAATCGCTGACGCTTAATCTCAAAGATCCGCGCGGGCTGGACTTGTTCTACCGCCTCGTGGATGAGGCCGACGTGCTCGTCGAGAACTTCTCGGTGGGCGTCACCGGGCGCCTCAAAATCGACTACGAGACGCTCGAAAAACGCAACCCCCGGCTCGTCTACTGCTCCATCACCAGCTACGGCCAGAGCGGCCCCGACGCGCGGCTCAAGGGCTACGACGCCGTCACCCAGGCGGTCTCGGGCCTCATGAACCTCACCGGCTTCCCCGACGGCCCCCCCACCAAGGCGGGCTCGGCCATCGCGGACAGCATCGGGGGCACGTTCGCCTTCGGCGCCATCACCACCGCGCTCCTGCACCGCGAGCGCACGGGCGAGGGCCAGTGGCTGGACGTCTCGATGGTGGACTGCCTCCTGTCGCTGGTGTTCGATGAGCCGATGGACTGCTACGAAGCGCTGGGGCTGCCCGACAGGCTGGGAAACCGCATCATGCGCCTATCCCCTTTCAACGCATATCCCGCCACTGACGGCTGGCTGGTGGTCGGCTCGGGCACCGATGAGCACTGGAAGAACATCCTGCGCGCCGTGGGGCGCGATGAACTGGTGGGCGACCCACGCTACAAGGACCTGAGCGGCCGCATCACGAACAACGACGAGGTGGACGCCGTCATCACCGAATGGACGGAAAAACTGACCGTGGAGGAGGCGCTCAAAGAACTGCGGCGTTTCGACGTCATCTGCGGGCCCGTCCACACCATCCGGGACATTCTCGCCTGGCCACACTTAAAGGCGCGGGGCATGATCGAAGACCTCCCCCATCCCGCGCTTGGAAACCTCAGCGAAGTCAAGACGGCCGCTTTTCCGCTCAAGTTCAGCAAAACCCCCGGCGGTTTTGAGGCCCCCGCTCCCCAGAGCGGCGAGCACAACGAGGAAATCCTCGGTGATCTGCTCGGCCTCTCGAAAGAGGAGATCGACAGGCTCAAGGAAGACGGGGTGATTTGAGGCGCGACGTTCGTCCCGTCCGGTTTTTTGTCTGGTGTTTTCGCTCGTCATTCCGCAATGCTTTAATGCGGAATCCAGCGACTTTGATTTTTTCTCTTGCCTTTGCAATCGACCCGCAACGTCATCCTACTCACCGGTCCTGGATTCCGGCATACGCCGGAATGACGGACTGCGGCGATGGCTGATGAAGAAGCTAAGACCATCAGGCACGGCTCACGTGCCTCTTGTCTACTCCTCCCTTGTTTCCGAGTCGTCCATGCTACGCACCTATAACGAACGCTAGAAATCTCTCCCTAGCGTTCGATGCGGCATGTTTTGGCAACGATGGTGATTTACCCGGCTTCGCTTTATTCCGACCTATGTCTGACTTTCACCCACGCGATTCCACAATCGAGCTATGTGATCTTTCAATTCTTCCGTTTGGTCAGAAAGATTGTCCATCCTCTCCGTAATCCTTCTGACGTACACGAAACCGGCAATAGCGATCAGGGAAGGCAAAGCCACGCCGATGACCGCCATGAGTATGGAAATAATCTGTAATTGAAGTTCGATATTCACTTGGCCGACTTCCCCACCAAGCTCATTCTGGTGGGATTGCCCCATCGCGCCTGTTCGCTCTCCCATACGAGAGCTTCGTCCATGGTGGTCGCGCGCCCCACTTGTTTGATGTAGCCGTCCTCACCGAACTCCTGTTTCAGTTCGCGCTCACGTTTTTCGAGATCTTTGGTGACCCCGGAATACAAGGTCTTCTTGCCCATCTTGAAGTGATACTTGTAGGTCTTTCGCGCCATCTTTCAGGCCTCCATGAGTGAAACGTGGAGTCGCACTTCATGGTATCGGCAAACCCTTTATCCGGCAACGGCCTGGAACTACTCCCCTTCTTAGTTATCCAGATAGTTTTCGAGCCTGTCGATGACTTAGGCAGTATCGGGGCGGTACAACAAGGAAATTCCGGGAGATCTGACCGGCTTCTCGAAAGAAGAGCTCGAAAAGCTCAAGCGAGACGGGGTTATCTAGGACGCGAGAGAAAACACAACGTGACTTCGCCTATTCCGCATCTGCACCTCCGGTGATCCCGAGCCTTGCCGCCCGGAACATCGCGGCCATGCTGTAGACCGCGGTGATGAGCGAGAGCACGAGAATGGTCGCCGTGATGGGGCTGGAGAGGAGCGCCCACATGTCTCCGCCCGAGATCGTGAGCGCGCGGCTTAAGTTGATCTCGATGATCGGCCCCATGATGAACGCGAGCACGATGGGCACGACGGGAATGTTGACCTTCTCGAAGAAGTAGGCGAGCGCGCCTAGGATGAGCACCATCACGACGTGGGCCGTGTAGTTCGCATACACGTAGCTGCCGACGACGATGAGGATCAGGACGAACGGCCCCAGTATGCGGCGGGGCACCTTGGCGACGAGGCTGAAGGCGCGGGTGCCGACGAGGCCCGTGCAAAGGAGCATGAGGTTGATCACGAACAAGCCGATGAACACCGTCATCACGAACGTCCCGTTGTCCCGGAAGAGCAGCGGGCCGGGAACCAGGCCCTTGCTGATCAGCACGCCGAGAAGAATGGCCGCCCCGCCCGAACCCGGAATGCCGAGCGAGAGCGAGGGCACGAGCGTACCCGCCACGAGGGCGTTGTTCGAACACTCGGGCGCGGCGACGCCCTCGATGATGCCGGTGCCGAATTTATCCGAGCGCTTCGACCACCGCCTCTCCTCGCTGTAGGCCAGCATGCCGGCGATGGAGCCGCCCGCTCCGGGAACCGCGCCGACCCCCGTTCCGATCAGGCTCGCGCGAATCCAGGTGGGGATGAGCCTTTTGACTTCCCACGGCCGAATCCGGTTGCGCTCATCGGCGGCTCCCTGGGCGGCGGTTTCCTTGCTTTCAATCGTGCGCCGGTGCTCCACCAGGAGGTTGAACGCCTCGGGCCCCGCCAGGAAGGCGATGATCACGACGACGAGCGGTATTCCGTCCATCAGATAGCCCTGGTCGAAGGTGAACCGCAGTCCGCCGAAACCCGAACTCCCGACCGTGCCCAACAGTAGTCCGATGCCCGTGGCGAGGAAGCCTCGCGCGGCGTCTTTTCCGAAAAAGCTTGCCACGATCGACAAACCGAACACGCCGACCGCGAACAACTCGCCCGGTCCGAACATCAGGGCGATGTTGCCGAGCGAGGTGCCTGCGATGATGAAGATCAGCGTGCTCGTGACGCCGCCGATCACGCCTGAGTAGAGGGAGATGCGCAGCGCCTTTCGCGCGAGGCCGTTCCGGGTCATGGTGTAGCCGTCGAGCACGGTGACCGCGGACGCGCCCGTGCCCGGCGTGCGGATCAGGATGGCCGGAATGGAGCTTCCGTATTCGACGCCGGAATAGACGGCGAGGAAGAACATGGTCGCGTGTTCCACGGGCATCTTGAATGTCAGTGGAAAAAGAAGGGCCAGCGCCTGTGAACTTCCGAAACCCGGCATGGCGCCCATGAGGACGCCGATGGCGACGCCCCCCAGCATGATCGCGAGAATGGCGGGCGAGGCGAGTTGGCCGGTCGCTGCGAATATGTGCCCGAGAGTTCCTTCCATCTATCACTGCCCTTCCATCGATTACGGCCCTAGAGGATATAGATCGGCAGGAATTTGAGCGGCAACGGGATGTTCAGCATCGGCACCAGTCCCAGATACAGGATGATCATCGTCACCAGAGAGAGCGCAAAGCCCAGCAGCAACGCGCCGCGCGGCGCCGATTCCACCCGCATGCGCGGGACCAGCAGACACATCATGAGCACGATGGTCATGATCTCGAACCCTATCGGCTCGAGCAGAACCGCGTAGAGGTATACGAACACGACGACGGAGGAGAACTCCAGCCAATGCCCCTGCAGGTAGGGATCTTCGCCGCCTGCGGCCTGCGCCTCCGGGGGCAGGAAAAAGCCGCGCCCCAAGATGATCACCGCCCAGATGATCGAGAAACCCAAG
>JAPOYD010000040.1 GCA_026706735.1 Nitrospinota bacterium
TTCGTATACTGCGCGCTCATGAGCGGGACGGGGGCTTCCTTCTGAATGGAAAACTCTTGGAGCGGTTGGATGAAGAACCTATGGTTCATGGGATTGGCGGTCTGCTTGCTGCTCGTTTCCGCCTGTCAGCAAAAGCCCATCGAAAGGGCGGTGCGCGGTTCTCTTGCTCCTGCCGAGGAGAACGTGGTCGTCACGTCCTACTGCCAGAGCTGCCATCTGCACGCGAGTTTCCAGGAGGCGCCGCACGTCGAGAAGCAGCAGCTTCGCTACGGCGAGAAAAGCCCGCTGCGCGCCGCTACCCGGTGCCTCGCATGCCACGTCGTTCGCCCCGAGACGTTTTTCAAAAAAGAGCAGCGCGGCACCGCCTTTCCGCACGGCGTTTTGGTCGACATCGCCAAGATCCCCAAGCCGAAGCCCACGTCCCGCCTGAAAAGAGAAAAAGGGGAGGGCCCTGCGCCCAAACAGGAGGCTCCACCCCCCGCCGTGAAGAAAGAAAAGAAGAAAAAGCGGCGCTGGTATTTCCTTTATCTCTTCTGAGTCGGATCGAGCAGGTCTCTCAGCCCGTCGCCCAGGATGTTCAGGCCCATGACGGTGAGGGCGATGGCGATTCCCGGATAAATCGTCAGGTGCGGGGCGACGAGCAGGAAGTCGCGCCCCTCGGCCAGCATCGCCCCCCAGCTCGGCTCCGGCGGCTGTATCCCCAGCCCCAGGAACGATAGCCCGGATTCGGCGAGAATCGCTCCTGCCATGCCGATGCTCGCCTCCACGATGACCGGGGAGATGACGTTCGTGAACAGGTGGCGGGTGAGGATTCGCCCGGGCGTGGCGCCCGCAGCATGGGCGGCGATCACGAATTCGCGCTCGCGCAACGCCAGCACCTGCGCGCGAGTGAGACGCGCGTAGCCCACCCACCCGAACACCGAGAGCGATATGACGATGTTCCACAGACTCGGCGCAAGCACCGACATGAGGGCGATGGCGAGCAGAATGCCGGGAAAGGCCAGGAACACGTCGGTGACGCGCATGATCGCTTCATCCCACACACCGCCGAGATAGCCTGCGATTCCTCCGATGATGACGCCCAGCAGCACGGATACCGAGACGGCTGCGAAGCCCACGGTGAGCGAGGTTCTCCCGCCGTGCAGGACGCGGCTCAGGATGTCTCGGCCGAGCTTGTCCCGTCCGAAGGGGTGCGCCGCCTCGGGAGCCGCCAGCCCTTGCGCCAGCTCCATCTCATAGGGGTTCTGGGGCGAAAGGAGGGGAGCGGCCAGGGTGGCGATGAGCAAAACGGCGATGATGCCCCCGCCCAGATAGATGGACAGGCCGCGCCTCATGTGAGCCTCACGCGCGGGTCGAGCCAGGCGTAGGCGATGTCGGCCAGAAAGTTCGCGCTCACGTAGACGGCAGCGATGAAAAGCACGCAGCCCTGCACGAGGGGGTAGTCGCGAGACGCGATGGCCTGAATCACCAGGCGGCCCACGCCGGGCCAGGCGAAGACGGTCTCGGTGATGATGGCGCCCGAGAGCAGGGCGCCGAGCTGGAGGCTCAGGATCGTGATGAGCGGCAGGCATGCGTTTTTGAGCGCGTGGAGCCAGAGCACCCGCTTCTCGGAGATGCCCTTGGCGCGCGCCGCGCTGATGTAGTCTTGCGGCAGCACTTCCAGGAGGCTCGAGCGCGCCATGCGCATCAATATCGGCGAGAGCGCTGCGCCGAGCGTCACCGCGGGGAGAATGAGGCTTAAACTCCCCTCCCGGCCCGAGACGGGGAGCCAGCCCAGCCCGATGGAGAAGACGATGATGAGCAGTGGCCCGAGCCAGAAGACGGGCATGCTCGCACCCGCCACGGCGAGAAAGCCGGCCCCCAGATCGAGCGCCGTGCCCTGTCGGCGCGCCGCGGTGATTCCCAGTGGAAGCGAGATCAGCAAGGCGACTGCCATCGAGGCGAGCGTGAGTTCCGCCGAAGCGTAGGTGCGCTCGAAGATGATGGCCGACACCGCTCTTTTCTGGTGGAGCGAATTCCCCAGGTCTCCGCGCAGGAGACCTCCCATGTAATCGGCGTATTGAACGCCCAGGGGCCTGTCCAGCCCCAGCGTCTTGCGCAGTTGTTCGCGCTGGGCGGGGCGGGCGGTTTCGCCCAGCATCAGGTCCACCGGGTCGCCCGGCAGCACCTGGGTGACGATAAAGACGAGCGTCGTCACCCCCCACAGGACGGGGATGAGGAGCAGAATGCGTCTTAAGAGGAATTTTCTCACTTACCGCCTCGTCGCCGGGGAGAGGGTGGCTTTCGCAAGCGAGATGAAGTCCGCGTCCGGGAACACCCGGTAGCCCGATATGCGCCTGTCGAAGACGGCCACGTTCACGCTGTGCCAAAGATTGATGTAGGGAAGCTCGCGGCCCAGGATGCGCTGCACCTCGCCGTAGATGCGGGCGCGGGCTCCCGGCGCGATGGGTTGGCGAGCTTTCTCCAGAAGCGTGTCCATGCGCGCGTTTTTGTAGAGGCCCCGGTTGAGTCCGGCCGGCGGGGTGAAGCGGCTGTGAAAGATATAGCGGTAGATGTCGGGGTCTGATATGCCGACCCACGTCAGGCTGTAGAGCTGGAAATTTCCGTTTCTGATGTCGCCGAAAAACGTGCCCCACTCATAGGAGCGGATTTTCATTTTTATTCCCACGCGTTCGAGTTGATGGCCGAACACGGTGGCGATGCGGCGGCCAAGCTCGTTTTGCGAGGTCTTGTAGACGAGCGTGAAGCGCGGTTTTGGCCCCGGCCCGTCGGGGTCGGGGAAGCCCGCCGCATCGAGAATTTTCACCGCGAGGGCCGGGTCATGTGAGTAGCTTGGGAGACCTTTCTGGTGCGCCCAGTGATCCGGTGACAGCAGGCTGTCCGCCTCCTCTACGAGGCCCTTGTGGATGAAGCGCACGATGGGCCGCCTGTCGATCGCGTGGGCTATCGCGCGGCGCACCTCGAGTTTGGAGAGTATCGGGTCGCTCATGTTGAAGCCGATGTAGCTGAAGTTCGTGCCCAGGCGCTTTCGTATCTTGAGCCGCTTGTTCTTGATGAAGCGCGGCAGAATATCGGGCGAAAAGGCGTTCTGGAGAAAATCGACCCCTCCGCTTTCGAGTTCCAGGACGCGGATGGTCTCCTCCGGCAGGATACGGAAGATGAGGCGCTCGAAGGCGGGTTTGCCGCCGAAATGACCGGCGAACGCCTTGAGTGTGATTCGCACGTCCGGCGTGAATTCCACGAACTCGAACGGGCCGGTGCCGACGGGTTTTTGGGCGAATCGGCTCCCCGCCTTACGTGCGCTTTTGGGGAGAATTCCGACCATGAGGGATTCCGCGAACGAGGCGGAGGGTTCGGTGAGGTGGAAGACGACCCTGTGCGGCGTGGGCGTTTCGATGCGCGCGAGTTCCTTGAGTCCCGCTGCCTTGGGGGAGGCGAGAGAAGGATCGCGTATGGAGTCGAAAGTGTATTTCACATCGGACGAGGTGAGGGCTTCGCCGTTGTGGAACCGCACCCCGCGTTTGAGTTCGAAGCGGTGGACGAGGGGCGTGGGCCGCTCCCATTTTTCGGCGAGTTCCAGGACGATGCGGCCCTCGTGGTCTTGCGATATCAGACGGCTGAAGATGAAGCGCTGCACCTTGGAGGAGATGGCGTCCTGCGACAGCCTCGGGTCGAGTTGCGTGGGGTTGGTTCCGATGCCTACGACAATGGCGTCGTTTCTTTGGGAACGCTCCTCCCCGCAGGCGGATAAAAACGCCCACGTGAGCAGGAGGGCCAAAAGAGAGAGCGATTTGATACGCACCTGATCATAACCGGTGGGCGGGAGACATTTGGAGATTCGCATACGCCGCGGCTCATCGTCAATCCGGCGCGCCCTCGTGGTTTACAGCCCGTTCCGGGCGGATTAAGATTCCTCTCGCTGGTGATTATTGACTTAATGATCCGGAGGTTTTCCCCGATGAGATGGAGCAGGTGTCATTTGAAGCGAACTTTGCGCCTGGTGGTGACGGCGCTCGCTTTCCTCCTCATGAGCTTGAACGTAACGGCGGCCGCGCCGCATGATGAGAATCGCCCCAAGGTGGGACACAAAGCGCATGAGTTCGAGATACAGGGTTTCAAGCTCTCCGACCTCAAGGGCAGGAAGAGCCTCGTGATGATTTTCTATCGGGGCCACTTCTGAGTCATCTGCCAGCGGCAACTCGTCGAGTTCCAGA
>JAPOYD010000099.1 GCA_026706735.1 Nitrospinota bacterium
GGTCTACGGTCGCTTCGAACTCGACTTTCAGCTGCCCGAGGTCCAGTCCCCCCGCCCTCGACAACACGTAGCGGGGGACGGGAATCACCTTGCCGTCAATGATGATCCCGATGGTGTCCGGCTTGTAGCTCTTCTGGTCCTTGTGGAACGTGCAATGGCCCAGGAGCCGTTCTTCGCTGTACTGACTAGCGGCATGGGCCGCGATACCTCCGGCGCGCCCGATCTCCGCGAGAAATTCCGACAGCCTCATGGAGCGCTTCATGCCTCCTCCCGCCCCTTCGCCGGGTTCCGCCGGCGCCGCATGAGCGCCGGGTTCAACTCGAACAATTTATTGGGTTTCACGGTTTCCTCCCGTTCTCATACGACCAGTCCCCTCTGCATTTATGACATCGCCCGCACGCTTCCCATCCTCCCCGGCCGTCAGATACAGGGCTGCGGCACGAGACCGTGAGGTCGATGAGTTCCCGGGGCGCCATGCGCAGCGCATCTTCCTTGAGCACCGGGTTGGGCCAGCCGAATGGATCGCGCCACTCCAGCCCGCGCCGGTCCCGGCACAAGGCGTTGTGGAAGGCGACCCATGCGCGGCGCGTCTGGCCGCGCCTAGCTGAATATCCCGCATCGTGAGCCGGTGCGGCGCGCCAGATGCGCTCGATGTCCGCGTAGGCCAGCACGTAGGCGGCCCGGATGGATGCGAAGTGGTGCATATCGTTCTGGGCGACCCCGAGCGTGTCGGCTGCCGGTGTATATTTGATCACGTCGAAACGAACGGGATGCCTGGATTTTTCGCGAACGTAATCGACGATACGGCGAGCGGCGTCTTCTTCCACTTCTCTTCTGATCGGATGATTTGAAAACTGCACATGGATGGCGAGAACCGGACCTTCCCTGGCGGCAAGCCACAGAGCGGTCGCGCTGCCTGCTCCACCGGACAAAAAAACCAATTCGGTATACCCACACGCTTCGGGTTGTCTTAGTTTCGGTAGGTACCCCTTGCACTTGAAACATTCCCCACACGGGGACCATTCACCATTTCCGTCCAATCCCGGCCTTCGACAGGAGATTGACATTTTCACGAGGTGATCAGGCATGAGACGATGCGCATCCACGCGTTTCATCGAATTGGGCCAACCGAAAACGTCCCACCATGCGAAAGGTTCATTCCTCTCCACGGACAGGTTCACCATCCGTTCCACGGCCATGGATGCACGCTCCCGGCGCATAACGCTAATGGACTCTATGAGGTTTTCATTTCTTGCTACGCGCGTCACCCGGTGAATGTCTTTGTGAGCGATCAGGTATACGGCTTCCAATCCGGCCAGATGGTAGCAATCGTATACGATATCGGCGACATCTCTTGGAATATCGTAATCCACGACATCGAGACGTATATTGTGTTCTGATTGCCCTGAAACATATTCCACGATCCTGCGCGCTGCCGTTTCCTCGGCTTCTCTTCGATTTTGTCTCGGAGCAAAGCGCGCATGGACGGCCAGAACGGGGCCTTCCTGCGCGGCGACCCATAAGGCCGCCGCGCTATCAGGTCCTCCTGAGAGCATGAGAAGTGTTTTTTTCGACATTTCAACAACTACCCGTTGACGCTTGATTCTTTTTCTGCAGATGCACCAGATGGAACGCCTTGACGCCCTCTCCATACAAGCGCTTTGCTCCTGTCTTCCAGTCATAGCAGACGATTGTCAGGACGCCCTCCACGCTGATTCCCTCCGCATCGAGCACCTCGATAGCGCGCATCGCGCTGTTCCCGCCCGCTAAGATGTCGTCAACAAAGACAACGCTTTCCGGCCGGGCGCCCTCTACGATACGCCGCCTGTCATGCTTTTTTCTTTCGGAGCGAATAATGCAGGCTTCCATATCGGGAAGTTGCGCGAGCAAGACGCCTACCGCCAGGGTTCCCGCAACGCCGCTGCTTGCGATAGCCTTGGTATCGAAGACGCCGCCGCGCAGCGCCCAGGCAAGATGTTCACCGATCCATCCTGCCCGGGCGCCGTTCGTCAGCGGAATCCGCATGTCCACCATCCGGGGGCTATGCCCTCCCATCCGGTTGATAATCGGCGCTTCGGGGGTTCCATGAATCACGGCGTCATTCAGCAGACGCCGCCATTCATCGACGTCCCCCCGGCGCGCGTTTATCACATACGGAAATTCCTGTGACATTATTCAGCGTCGCCACCGGAGCCATCATCATCGTGTCTCAGGTAATGCTTTATCAACTGGATTTCGTTGCCTACCCTGCCGATACTCCATCCGGTGAAATCAGTGTAGGGACCTGTCCCTGTATAGTCCGATACCAGCTTCGTGCTGATCAAATCCGCACCGGAATCCCCTTTGGGGCCTTCGGGGCCTTGTAAACCTCGAGGGCCGGTATCGCCCTTGTATCCTTTTGCTCCTCTCGGGCCAGTCGCGCCTGTTGCGCCGGTGTACCCGCGAAGACCCCTGTCTCCCGTGTCGCCTTTCTCACCGCGAAGTCCCTGAATCCCCTGGTCGCCCTGGTCACCCTTATCGCCTTTGGGACCCTGCAGACCGGCTGGACCCGTTGCTCCCGTATCCCCCTTCGGTCCTTGCGGCCCTGCTGGGCCGGCGATGCCTTGCGCTCCCGTGTCGCCCTTGGGGCCTTGCGCGCCGGCGGGACCTGGCGGGCCTTGTTCCCCTCTTTCAGCCGCCTCTCCGGGGATGCCCTGCTCGCCCTGGTCGCCCTTGTCACCCTTGGGTCCTTGCGGGCCCTGGGGTCCCGGGTCGCCCCTGTCGCCCTTGTCGCCTTTCGCGCCATCCTGGCCCGGCTCGCCCTGTTCTCCTCTCTCTCCGCGCTCACCTTGGATGCCTTGCTCGCCCGGGTCGCCTTTATCACCCTTTTCGCCGTCCTGACCGGGGTCGCCCTTCTCGCCTTTTTCTCCTTTCTCGCCCGCAGGTCCGGTTATCGCACGCTCACGCACGACATCCGTCATGGCGTTCACGGCATCGAGGATGGTGGACGGATCCGCTTCAGGAAAGACCACGATGGAGACGATGTCGGTGTGTATCACGCCATTGTTCGTGACGGAAAATATATAGGTAAGAGTCTTATCTTCCGTTACCCCTGCATCGGCCGTAAATACAGGTTCGGCGACATCGGTGGCCGACAGAGAGCCGCCCGTTCCCTCATACAGCGTCCAAAGATAAGTGGTGGCCCCAACGGCGTTCTCGATAACGGCCATTCCGTGGATTGTCACACTTTGACCAGTCTCAACCCTGATATCAGGGCCGGCTTTTGCAATTACTGTTGTCGGAGGCATTTGAATGTTCCTTTCATGAATAAGAGTTTTAAGTTGATTCTTCTGTTTGTGATGGAACGACCACGCCGACGATGCTGCTCGGGGCGTGATTATCAGAAACCATCGTGGGCGTTCCGTCCGGTTTGCGCGTTTTCGGGCGGCGCACGCCCATCCGCCGTGAACATCGACTTCAGCTTAAGAGCCCTGCCACTTCTGCGGCGATCAAAGCCGCACCGGAATCCCCTTTGGGGCCTTTTCTGCCTGGTAAACCTCGCGGGCCGATATCGCCCGTATCTCCTTTCGCTCCTCTCGGCCCAGTCGCTCCTGTTGCGCCGGTGTATCCGCGAGGTCCCCTATCTCCCGTGTCGCCTTTCTCACCGCGAAGTCCCTGAATCCCCTGGTCTCCCGGGTCACCCTTGTCACCTTTGGGACCCTGCAGACCGACCGGACCCATTGCTCCCGTGTCCCCCTTCGGTCCCGTCTGACCTGCGGGGCCGGCGATGCCTTGCGCTCCCGTGTCGCCCTTGGGGCCTTGTGTGCCGGCGGGACCTGGCGGGCCTGTTTCCCCTCTTTCGGCTGCTGTCCCAGGGATGCCTTGCTCGCCCTGGTCGCCCTTGTCACCCTTGGGGCCTTGCGGGCCCTGGGGTCCCGGGTCGCCCCTGTCGCCCTTGTCGCCTTTGGCGCCATCCTGGCCCGGCTCGCCCTGCTCCCCTCTCTCTCCGCGTTCACCCGGAACACCTTGCTCGCCCGGGTCGCCCTTCTCCCCTTCGGGGCCCGCAGGGCCTTGCTCACCCGGGTCGCCTTTTTCTCCCCTCTCGCCCGCAGGTCCGGTTATC
>JAPOYD010000125.1:0-19017 GCA_026706735.1 Nitrospinota bacterium
AACTGCCGCTCGTCCATCGCGGCGAACGCGTGCAGCCTGGGCTCCAGCGCCGCCGGGCGGGGGTCGAACCTCGGCTCGCGCGCATGGGGTGCGTCGTCGTTCCAGGGGCAGACCTCCTGGCAGATGTCGCACCCGAAGATGTGCGCGCCCACCGGAGCGCGGAGTTCCCGGGGAATCGGGCCTCTCAGCTCGATGGTCAAATAGGAGATGCAGCGGCGCGCGTCCACCACGCCGGGCGCCACGATGGCGTCGGTGGGGCAGTCGTCGATACACCGCGTGCACGTGCCGCAGTGTTCCTCATAAAAGGGCGCGTCTGCCTCAAGCGCGCGGTTTAAGAGCAGGCAGCCTAAGAAGAAATAGCTGCCGAGCCGGCGCGAGAGGAGCAGCGAGTTCTTCCCCTTCCAGCCCAGGCCCGCCAGAACGGCCAGGTCGCGCTCGAGCAGGGGGCCGGTATCCACGTAGCTTCTGCCCTCGACGCCGGGGTCAATCTTTTTCAGATCGCGCAGGACGCGGATGAGCCTTTTCTTCATGAACTTGTGGTAGTCCCCGCCGTGGGCGTAGCGCGCGATTTTTCCTTGCCCCTCCGCAAAAGGCTTTTCGCGCTCGGGCTTGTACTGCATGGCGACGACCAGGGCCGCACGCGTCTCCGGCCAGAGGCGGCGCAAATCCCCGCGCACGTAGGGGTTTCTGGCGAGATAGCTCATCTCGCCCGCGTAGCCGCGATCGATCCATTCAAGATACCGTCCGTGCGCCTCGCCCAAGCCGGGCGGGGCGACGGCGGCCAGATCGAAACCGTGTGAGAGAGCACATTCCTTGACGGTGCTCGTGAACTCGCCCGTGCTCATGCAGCTCTCCAGCGGGCGCGCGGAGTCTGCACCAAAGTTTTCGGGATGCGCGTTCGGGCGGGCGTCGGCCATCTCTTCTCCAGGTGATTTCGGATAAGTCTCGTGAACCACCGATCTTGGGGCGCGAGCGTTTCGATGTCAACAATTGCGCTGAAAGGAGTTTTTTATTATCCATGTGAGGGGATTTGATGATATGTAGTGATTCGTTTTGGTTGAAAGCGTTTTATCGCCCTGAAGAGGTCTCAAGTTGAACGGCAACGGGAAAATCCTGTGGGCGGCGGGGCTATGCCTGCTGGCGGCGGCGCTGCTCGCCTATTTTTTCTGGGGACATATCGACGACGCCTGGGCGTACCTCGTGAAGCTCCAGGACAAGAAAGAGAAGTTCAGGGACTGGATTCACTCCTTCGGCCCCTGGGGTCCGGCCGTGTTCATCGGCGTGCAGGTGTTCCAGGTGATCCTCTCCCCCATACCGGGCGAGCTGACGGGCTTTCTGGGCGGCTACGTCTACGGCGCGCCCACAGCGACGATCTTGAGCACCATCGGCCTGACGATAGGCAGCTTCCTCGCCTTCTACATTGGGCGGAAGCTCGGGCGCCCCTTCGTGGAAAAACTCATACCGCCCAGGATTCTGGACAAGTTCGACTTTCTCATCACGAACAGGGGTGCTTTTCTCGCCTTCATCTTCTTCTCGATCCCTGGCTTCCCCAAGGACTACATGTGCTACCTGCTGGGTCTGAGCCCGCTCAGAACGCTGACGTTCGTGATCATCGCGTGTCTCGGCAGAATCCCCGGCACCATCATGCTCGGCATCCAGGGAGCCGGGATGTACGAGGAACAGTACGGCATGGTGGTCGCGCTTCTGGTGGTCATGGTGATCATCGGGGCGGCGGCGGTCTATTTCCAGGAGCCTTTGACCCACTGGCTGAAAGAAAAGGCCGGCCGGGAGAAGTCGTAGGGCCGGGCGCGCCTGACCTGCTGAAGGGTTGTTGAAAAACCCCCTGCACGGAAACCTTTCATTCGCGGAGGCGGCCTTTGATCGTCATTCCGGCGTGCGCCGGAATGACGGTGGTTTATCTCGGTCGATGAGAAAAGGAGCGCGGACGGGCCGCTGCCTCGGACAGGTCGCGACCTGTCCCTACGGGTTATTGAACAGCATTGCCAACCAACCAAATAGAAAGAATTACTCCCCCCTTGAGGGGGAGTCACAGAGGCCGAGTCCTTTGGACGAAGGCCGATGTGGTGGGGGGTAAAATGCGTTTTATTGCCATTCCGAATTATACCCCCCACCAGTTCGCTTTCGGGCTTACGCCCTTAGCTCACTGACTCCCCCTCAAGGGGGGAGTGAACTTCAAAAGCGTGCGCGCAACCAAAATCGCTCCACAGGAGTTTTTCAACAACCCCGACAAGGGGGGTTGGGAGGTTACTGCCCCATTGCTGTGTTTTGGCGACAATCCCGGCCTGTATGAAACTTATGAAACTCCCAGATAGAGCAGGAGCAGGGGTATGATGACGAGGCTCAGCGCCGTTCCCGTGAACACGATGGAGGCGGCGAGCGACCCTTCATCCCCGTAGCGTTCGGCGAAAATGTAGTTCAGTACGGCGGGCGGACTGCACGACATCAGAAAGAGCGCCGCGCGCGGCGCGCCCGTAAGCGCGAAGGCCTCCGACAGCGCCCAGGCGAGCGCGAACCCGAGCCCGAACCGAAGCGCCGCCACCAGGAGGCTGATTCTGAAATCAGACGCCCGGATGGAGCGGAGCCGGTAGCCCAGCGTGAACAGCTCCACCGGGAACATGCCGCGTCCGGCCAGATGCGAGAAGCGCAGGATGAATTTGGGCACGGGAACCGCCGCCATAGCCACGGCGATGCCCAATATCGCCGCGTAGAGAGCGGGCATCTTGAGGGGTTCCTTCATGCTCGCGCCGCCGCCGTAGGCCATGATCCCCAGCGTGAAGCTGATGAAGATGTTCGGGATGGAGAGCAGCACCACGTACGCCAGACCCTCCTCGCCGAAGGCCAGAAGCGCCAGGGGATAGGGCAGCGAGACGGAGTTCATGAGCATCACGCTGGGCACGAAGGGGCGATTCGTCATGCCCGCCGCGCGCTTGATGGCCAGGGCGACGGCGGCCGGGATGATATGTATCAGAGTCGAGATGACGCCCGTCCTGACGAGTTCCTCCCAGTGGATCTGCTGGCGCGCCAGCGCGTCGAACACCACGGCGGGGGCGAGCAGGAACAGGACGAGTTCGGCCAGCACCCTGGGGTCGAGTTTTTTCCACCGGCCGTAGAAGAAGCCGACCCCGATCACGGCCATGACCGGAAAGACGATGTTCAAAAGCGGCAATATGGATGACATGCGTTTCCCGGGAATCCTTTCCGTTCCGCAAAAAGAGGCTGAGTATACATACCGCTCCATCGGGAGGCCACCCCGATGGGGTGGCTGCTCCGACAGGCAGGCGCGGGAGGCGAGACGTTCGCGGAGATGAACGTCTTTCACGGAAAATAAACCGCCCTTTTCGGGAGTTGTCGGAAAAGTCCTGATTTGTGATTTGTCGCCAGGAGTCAACCGAAGAGGAGGGGCCTTGACGGACAGACCTTCATGCCTGTCCGAGGTCACGACCTTGAGTTGTTCACAAGAACGACCCACTACGAGGCGATTTGGCTTTTGCTCGTCATTCCGGCGCATGCCGGAATCCAGGGTTTTTTTGATTTTCGCCGCCATGTCAATCACATCGGAAAAGGATTGAGGTGCCGTAATATATTCGTCCTTATCGGTTCTGGATTCCGGCATGCGCCGGAATGACGGCATGAGGAGCAAACCCGACCGAAACGGACTTTTTCAACCGCCCATTCTGGTAAGAATTTGCGCGAGGGCGCGGGGACGCGGTAGCCTGCGGGCGGATTCCCGTTGTTTCCATGCGCTATGCCATACATTTTCTTGGGAGTGAAAAATGCCGAAAGTCGACCACCTGGGCTACGCCGTGAGCAATCTGGATGAGAAGAAGAACGTGATGGAGGATTTGCTGGGCTTCAAGTTTCTGGAGAGAAGGGTTTATGAGCGGCCCGGCAATACCGCCCGTCTCGATTTCTACGAGGCCGAGGGCGCGGTGATGGAGCTCGTGGAGATGAGCGACCCCGACGCGCCGCTCAACCGGTTCATCGCCGAGCGCGGCGAGGGTCTGCACCACGTCTGTTTCGCCGTCGATGATTTGAGGGCCACGATGGCCGAGTGGGAGGCGAAGGGAGTCGAGTTCGTCCTGGCGCCTACCTACGGGTCGCGCGGCGGGGTCATCACATTCACGAACGCAGCAACAACCGGCGGCCTCGCCGTGGAACTGGTGCAGTACGTCCCCGAGGGCGAGGAGATTCCCGACTGGGCGCAAAAGTAGGGAAACGCGTTTCAAGAATACACACCGGCGCCCGGCTCGCCGCGCAAATGGATTCAAAGGCGGGTGCGGGACGCAGTAATTCCATGAGGCGGCAGGGCAGGTGTTCTGCGTTTTTTCTTGCTCCCGGATGATGGCGGGGTTTTCTTAAAGAAATTGTTAAGCTTGACCGAAAGCCTCGTTTTTCACTTGACAAGTCAGGTTCAATCCCCCACTATTTTACCCGGCATACAATCCATGTGTGGTCGATCTCACGGGCTGCCCGCTGAATACAAGACGACTCTTCCCGAGAGTTGAAATAGGCGGGAACCCACTTTTCTTCCAAAACGTGGATTGTATGCCAACCAGCCCGGACTTCGTCCGTCGGCTTGAATGAATCAATCCGCGTGTGGAAGTGAGAGGATCGTATGGGTCAAGCGGCTTCATGATGAATTCAATTATCTAAAAATGAAAAAAGCGGCTTAGGCAAATCAATATACAGAATACGGATTGGTATCGTCAAACGGTTTTTGACTGATCATTCAAGCTTGAGGAGGAGGCGCGGAAGAGTCGATCGATCGGGCGTCGGCCGTGAGTGAGGAAAGGACATTTTCGGCGTCGGAGTGAGAAAGGAAAACTGGCGCGTGTCGTTTCACCGGTGTTCTTTCTGGAGGTCTTATATTCTTGCGAGCCTCCCCATGCAGGCGATGAAGTTTTGTGGTTCAGGGGGCGGATGCGACGCCGATGACGGGAAGAGTTTCAACGTCGCGTTCGGAACGCACAGGAGAAGATGAAGAATTGGGGGTTACTCATTTGCCGTTTGACCTCGTGGAGTCGCACTCATTTCTTGTCAGAATGAATCCTTCGACAGGGAATGTAAAACAAATGAGTAACCCCCTTCCTGTTTCGGCATCCTGACGGTGGACAGCGGAAGTGAGTTGAAAAGATGAATTCGGAACCTGCGGGAGGAGTGAAGAATTTGGGGGTTACTCATTTGCTACTTAACCTCGTGGAGTAGTAAGTACCGTTCCCTGTTCGAGTTGGGTCCTCTGGCGGGGAATGGGAAAAATGAGTAACCCCCTCCTTCTTCTTTCGGCGATTCGCGCCCGATAGCAGATACGGGCGTGAGCAAGGCTCGCGCCGGTTTTTCCAGGCCACGGTGAAACCGTCTCCAAGCGCCAGCTTCATTTTCTTTTTCACTGGCCGTGCATTTCGATCCTGCGATGTTAGCCGCTTTTTGGATGGTCGGCAACAAATTTTTTCGGTTTTTCGGGCGCTCCGCCGGGGGTATGGATGGGCCGCATTCCGAGGGGATGATGGTATAATGAATTTTGTTCTCTTCCGGGTCTTTGTCCAATCGGTTGAAATCGAGAGTTTCTCGGGAGGCGCACCATGGAAAGTGGATTGAACGATGAATTTGAATACTATTTGGAAAACCGGATCGATCTCGCCGAGAAGTATGACGGCAGGTATATCGTAATCAAAAATCGCGATGTGATCGGAGACTACGACACCAAGAGAGTAGCAATCGAAACGACGATGAAAACGCATGTGCTGGGCACTTTTCTGGTGCAGAAATGCAGCAGTGACCCCGACAGCATAAAACAAAGGTTTCTGTCGAGGGCTTATTTTTCGTAATGCTCGAAAAGAAAAGTTCTGCTTTCACGACATATTGCAGAGGATATGAAAACGTCCTTTCCAACCTGGTCGAAGTCGCACCAGCCTATGACCCCGAGTCAGGTTTCTCCAGGTCTTTCTTCAGAAAATACAGAGCGGTTTGGGATACCGGCGCTTCATATGGTGATCAGTTCTCTCTCGAAATTCTCTCCTGGTGATTTGGCGGGATCGATTTCCAGCATTTCACGGAGAGCGATATTGAGGGAATCCAGCAATTCCTCTCTCGAAGCCTCCTGGCAGTTGACGCCGGGAACCTCCTCAATCCATCCGATCCACCACTGCCCATCTCTGCCGATCGTGGCCGTATAAGTGGTTTTTTTCTTCATGGCGATTCTCCCTGCTCCTTCAACGCCGATACTGTCACCCCCTCGATGCTAGCCGCCTTCGGGATGCCCGGCAACAAGTCCGAAATTCAGTGGTTTATTGAAAAAGTCTTTGCAAGGGGGGTTGGGGGTTTACAGCAAGGGAGATGGGGAGTTCGGAAGGAATTTTGCTTACTCTTCCCGCTCGCCCTCCCTCGGTTTGAAAATCAACCCCCCTGTATCCCCCCTTAACAGGGGGGTAAAAACGACGCCCCCCCGACGAGGGGTTTTTCTACAACCCCGAGGAGGGGCGTGTTGCCTCACCCGCGCTATGACTTTTTGCACTCTCCCCCGAAGAACGCGGCGATCCTGCCCAGCGACGCAGGGATGTCCACGTCCCACTGGCGGTTCGAGCCGCCGCCGGTGTGGGGCAGGAGCACGGCGTTCGGCAGCCCGATGAGGGGGCTGTCGGCGGGCAGGGGCTCATGGCGGTAGACGTCGAGCCCGGCCATGGCGATCGTACCCTCTTTGAGCGCTCGGGCGAGCGCCTCTTCATCGACGAGCGCGCCCCGGCCCACGTTGATGAGGGTGGCCGTCTTCTTCATGCGAGCGAGCTGTTCCGCCCCGATCATCCCCTCGCTCTCCTCGGTGTGCGGCAAGACGAGCACGAGATAGTCGACGCGCGCGAGCAGGTCGTCGAATGGCAGGTACGCGGCCCGGTACTCCGCCTCGACTTGGGCTAAGTGCCGCGTGCGCTGGTAGTAGAAGATCTCCATGTCGAAGGCCAGACAGCGCTTGGCGATATCCATCCCGATGTCGCCCAGGCCGATGATGCCCGCGCTCTTGCCGAAAAGCTCTGCGATGCCCTCGATCTCCGGCCAGTTGGGCCGGATGTTCCACTGGCTGGTGGCGACGGGTTCCAGCCCCATCTCGCGGTATACGCCCGCCTCGACCGCCTTCTGGCCCAAAATCGTCTTGCGCTCGCAGCAGAGCATGAGGACGAGCGCCTGCTCGGCCACCGTGGCGTTCCGCATGAGCGACTGCGTGCCGACGGGGATCCCCCGCTCGCGCGCCGCGTCCACGGCGATGTTCTTGCAGTTCAGCCCGTGTTTCTGGATGTATCGGAGCTTGCCCGCCGCTTGGATGACGGAAGCCGGGAGCGCAGCCTTGTAGCAGAGGACCGCCTCGGCTTCAGGTGCTAAGGCCAAAAGAGCTTCCTCTTCCGCGCCCTCGGGTGCGATGATCTCAAAAGGCGCTGCGGCTGCGTTCGCCTTGACCCTGCCCAGAAAACGACCCGACGCCCCGTCGGTGACGAGCAGGCGGATTTTGTCGCTCATGACTTCTCCAAGTGCTGGGTGTGAAACGAAAGAACGAGGTGTTTCTTATCATAATCGGGAGGAAAGGGGCTACGGGGTCGAACGGTTCCGAGGAGGATGTATACTCCTGTAGGGGCCGCATATATGCGGCCCATGACGGGCGGCGAAAAAAGGCCGGGTCGCATGTATGCGACCCCTACAAAACGAGCGGCAATCGCGCTCCCCCCCCGGCCCGTCTGCGGAGAATATCTCCACAGACGGGTGCAGGACGGATTCCGTCTACCCTACTTGAACACCTTGAGCCACTCGCCGCGCACCTTCTTGAAGCTGCGCTGGGCGGCGACCCAGTCCTTGAGGCCGATCAGCTTCACCTTGCTGAGGTCCATCAGGAACGGCCGCACGTTCTCGGGCGGCGTGTAGTTCTCCCTGAAGGAATAGATGGCCTCGTTGCCGACGTAGATGTCGGTGCCTTCCTTGCTCATCAGGAACTCGAGCAGCAGCTTGCCCGCGTTGGGGTGCGGCGAGCCCTTGATCACGCCCGCCTGGTTGCCGAGCATGACCTGGCCTTCCTTGAAGTGGCTGGACTTGATGATCTTGGCGAGAGACGGCTTCTTGAGGACGTTCTGGTAGATGCGGCCCGTGAGGTTGAACATGTCGACGGGGCGCTCGCAGTTGATGACCGTCTGGATGCGCGGCTCGGTGCGGAACATGACGATGGGCTTGGTGGCCTTCATCCGTTTCCAGAAATCGCTCATGTCCACGCCCGCCTCGGTGAGTCCGATGACGGTGTTGGTGGTCGTGAAGCTCTTGGTGATGTCGGTCACGATGGTCTTGCCCGTGAGCGAGGGATGGACCACGTCGAACAGCGAGGTGACCTTGAAGTCCTTGAGGCCCGGGCAGGAGCTGTTCCACACGGGCTGGAAGCTGTAGGCCAGCGGCGTCACGATGTATGGGTAGTTGTGGTACTGGCCGGCCTTCTCCACGACGTTTACGAGTTCCTTCCACTTGCCGCTGTCGAGCTTGAGGAAGGCGCCGCGCTTCACCGCCGCGTGGAAGAACCCCGGCGCGCTCACCAGGTGGATGTCCACGGTGAACTTGCCCGCCTTGATCTCCTGGCGCACCTGCGCAACGGTCGAGCCGGTCCCCTTGCGCACGTTCCGGAACTTGAAGCCGTCCCCCAGGCCGTAGCGCTTGATGAAGGCGGGCCCCATCTTTTTGGATGTGCGGTCGCTGAACAGCGGGTTGAGAATGACCACGCCGCCCTCTTTCTTCGCCGCGCGGATGAGCTTTTTCTCCTGCGGTGTGATCGTGGCGGCGTCGGCCAGCGAGGCGCCCGCCACGCATGCCGCGGCCAGGACGGCGACGGCGCAGATGCGAAGTTTCTTTCTCATGGTTTTCCTCCTTCGGGTTGGTTGTTTATCAGTTCTCCGTCAGTTTCTTCAGGTTCGCCAACTCCACGATGTTCTCTTCCGTCCCGCCCCGGTGCAGGGTCTGGTCTTCATAGGCGTCGTTGTCCACGGTGTGCAGAACGTGGGTGACGCCGCCCACCTGCTCGAAGCGGTAGGTGATGACCTGGGCGGGCTTCTCGCTCCCGCCGACGTAGTTCTCCCAGACGATTTTCGAATGCGGCTCCCAGACGGTGATCACCGAGTCGCACTCGGGCCTGTCGTGAAAGACCTGATGGAACCGGGTGCCCTGCCCCTGGTGGCCGCCGGGGGAGGTGATCGTCACCTCCTTGGAGAACGGCGCGATCTGGGGGTGCGTCTCCACGTTCCCGACGAACTCGAAGACCTCCTCGACGGGAGCGCGGACTTGTTCCAGGACGACGACTTGCGGCATCGGTTCTTTCCTCCGTATTTAACCCGGAATGACGGTTTCCTGCCCCATCCGGCTTGTCGGCCGCCAGCGCAGGGCGCGCCCCTCGGCCCAGTTCAGCACCTGGTTCACCAGGATGACCAGGATCATCAGCAGGAAGATGATGAGGATGAGGCCCGTGGTGTAATACTCGTTGTTGTAGCGCTGGAGCAGGTACCCGAGACCCTTGTCGGCGATGATGTACTCGCCGACGATCGCGCCCACCATGCCGAAGGGGATGCTGATCTTGAGGCCGTTGAAGATCCACGGCGAGGCGGAGGGAATCACGATCTTGCGCAGAATGGCGAGCTTGCTGCCGCCCAGGACGCGCGAGACGTTGATGAGGTCTCGGCTCACGCCCCGGATGCCCGCGAACGTGCTCACGAAAGTCAGGAAGAACACGATGGTCATCACCAGGATGATCTTGGGCTGCCGCTCGATCCCGAACCAGGCGATGAACAGGGGCGCGTACGCGATGCGCGGGACCCCGTTGAACGCCATGATGAAGGGTTCTATGACCAGCGCCACGACCTCGATCTCCGCCAGCAGGAAGCCGAAGAGGATCCCGGCCAGGGCGCCGAAGAGATAGCCCCAGAAGGTGTTCTCCACCGTGTAGGAGAAATGCACCCACAGGGAGCCGTCCGGGTTGGCGGGATCCGAGATCTCGAAGAAAGACGTTACGAGCAGGCTCGGGCTGGAGATGGTCCGGTGGTCGATCAGGCGGCCCGATACGGCTTCCCACAGCACGATCATGACGACCCCGAAGATGACGCGCAGGGCCGCCACGCGCACCCAGCGGAGCTCCTCCGCGTTCTTGAGCCGCCACCACAGCAGGCGCAGCCCCGTTACTTCCGGAGGCAGAAGGAGGTCCAGATCTTCTGGCGGCGTGGATTTCACTTCGTCGGTCTTCGCCATCACATCACCTTCGCCACTTCGTCCCTGAGTTCTTCCCAGAGCTTGTCGTAGATCTCGCGGTAGGCCTGCGAGTCGTGGATGTGGTAGACGTCGCGCGGCCTTGGGATCGTCACCGGGGAGACGCTCTTGATGGTTCCGGGCCGGCCCGTCATCACGACCACCCTATCGGCCAGCGTGATGGCTTCGCCCAGGTCGTGTGTGATGAAGATGATGGTCTTTCGCTCCTCGCGCCAGAGCTCGAGCAGCTGGTTCTGGAGCGTCAAGCGGGTCTGGGCGTCCAGGGGGCCGAAGGGCTCATCCATCAGGATGACGCGGGGGTCGCAGATCAGGGTGCGGATGATGTTCACCCGCTGCCGCATGCCGCCTGAGAGCTCGTGCGGGTAGTGGTTCTCGAAGCCAGACAAGCCCACCTTGTCGATCAGGTTCTGCACGCGTTCGGCGACGCCGTTCGAGATGGACACCCCGCGGAACTCCAGGGGCAACAATACGTTCTTGCGCAGGGTCCGCCAGGGGAGCAGGTTGTCCTGTTGGGTCACGTAGCCGATCTCGGGGTTCAGCCCGCTGGTGCGCTCTCCCCGGAAATGCACCTGCCCGCTGCTGGGGGGGAAGAGCCCGGCCAGGATGTTCAACAGGGTGGATTTGCCGCACCCGCTCGGCCCGACGATGGTCACGAACTCCCCCTCGTCCACGTCGAGGTTCACGTCGGACATCGCGTGGACGATGGTCCCCCGCGAGAGGAACCGCTTGCCGACCTGCCGGATGGACAAAGACGCCGTCACCGAATCATGCTCCCTGAGCTCCTCCGGCCGAAGCGCAGGCGCCCCGGCGGGTCTGTTGATAAATTCCCTCCGAGGAGGGAGGGAATCCCGATCATCGAATTGTTCACCGTAGCCGGACAACTCAAAAGGATTGTCCGGGGCCTCCGTGCCTGTCCTCACGAAGGACGTCCACGGAGGGCAGGACAACCACGGAGGGTTGTCCCTACAAAACCATCGCTCACGAAACAGGGTTTTTCAACCACCCCCGGTCGGAATTGGCCACCGCCGTCATTCCGGCGCATGCCGGAATCCAGAGCCGAGGAGAATGGCGACGCTCCGGTTTTTCATCCCCCACTCATTGGCGGGAATACGGAAGAAATAAAAAAACAAAGGCAAAGTCCCTGGATTCCGGCATGCGCCGGAATGACGAACAAAACCGCACCACCTCGTAGGGACAGGTCGCGACCTGTCCCTACAACCAAAATCCGCCTACTTCAAAAAATCGTCCGTCCACACGTCGCTGCGCTTGACGCTCTTCAGGTTCTTGAGCTTGCCGCCGCTCTTCATGATGTTGAACGTGGTCTGGACGGCCTCGTCCGTCATTACTCCGGACGGGTTGACCGCGCCCTTCACCGTGGCGACCGAGATGCGCAGCGCCTCGGGCGTAACGCGCTTGCCGAAGAACGGCGTCATGTCCTTGGTGAGCTGCTCGACGGAGGTCTTCTGGATGTAGTTCTGCGACTTCATGACCGCCCGCGCCATCCGCTTCACGAGCTTGGGGCGCTCCTTCATGAGCTTGGGCGTGGCCATGACGGCCGTCATCATGAACTCCTTGATGGCCTTGTCCTCGCCGGCCGCCCAGTTCACGAACCAGATGCCGAGCCCCTGGGAGAGCATGCGCTCGGGGTGCGGCGTGGAGATGGTGAAGATGTCGATCTTGCGGTTCTTGAAGGCCGGCAGCATGGTGCCGCCGCCGCCCACGGCGAGGATGCGCACGTCCGCGGGAACCTTGAGGTTCGCGCGGCCTAACAAGTTACGCGCGAGCACGTCGGTGAGGGCGCCCGGCCGCGTCACGCCGATCTTGAGGCCCTTCGCGCGCTTGACCTTGTCCATGAGCGGCATGCCGTCCTTGATGCCCGCCTTCTTGGCGGCGTCCTTGTGGATGACCATCCCGATGATGTTGCGCCTTAAGAGGTCCACGAAGCCGATGGCCCGCTTGCCCGAATTGAGCGCGTTCAACTGGTAGGTGCCCGGGCTGGCGGTGAACTCGGCCTTGCCCGCCAGGACGGCTGTCAGGTGCGGTCCGCCGCCCGCGGTGGCCTTCACGTCCAGCTCGAGGCCCTCTTGCTTGAAGAAGCCTTTTATCCGCCCCACGTAGATGGGGAAGAAGCTCAGGCTGTCCACCGGCTGGGTGAGGATGACCTTGTCCGCGGCGGGCGCTGCGCTCGTGAGCGTGAGCGAAAGCGCGAGTGCCGCGATGACCGGGAGAATCCGTATCCATTTACGCCACATGAGTTTGCTCCTTTTTTCCGAAATGGAGGATGAACTCCAGGGACGTTCACATCCCCGGAAAGCAGAATGAAATGTCCTGATTTTTGCGGTGGTTATAGCATGGGCGGTGAGGGTTCGCAATGGAGGGGGGTGGGGGAGGAGGGTTGTGGGGGATGCAACAAAAAACCCCCCGGAGAGGACGAGGCTACGTGAGGAACAAGTGCGGCGTTTAGGTATAGACAACGCGGGCCGCGCGGAGGCCGCCATTCGGCCGTAAAGCGCTCCCGCAGGAATTTCAGCGCCTTTTCAGAATATTGCGAATTCTCGCCCGAACCGACGCGGCTTCCGATTCGCCGGCCCGGGCAAGCATGCCGTCCACCTCTTCGCGGTAGCGCGGGAAGCGCATCGACAGCTCGTTGAACCCGTTATAGGCCCACGCCCTGACGAATTTCTTTTCGCTCTTGATGCAGGCATCCAGAAACTTCTCGAGACCGGCGCAATCCTCCTCACGAATATCCAGATAGGGGAGGCATTGGAGGATATGCAACCTGCTTTCCCAATGAACCTGAGCGGACAGAACACCAAACACCGTGCGGCGCTCGGCGGCGGACAGGGAATTGCCCGCTTCGAGGTGTTTTTTCAGCAGCCAGGTTGCCGCCCGCTGCGATTCCACATCTATAAAATGCGCCAGGAGCGTCGCAACGAAATTCTCCTCAGCGCGATGGCGCTCGTAGATCGGGTGCAGCGCAGCGGCGGACCTGGCGTCCCAGGAGCCAATATCATCGGATAAAGTCGTCGTCACATCCGTTTCCGTATCATCTGACCGATGCCTGCCCGCAATCCGCAACAGTCATGAGGGGGACCTACCCGGGTTCTGCGATTCCTCCCGCATTGATAGGGTTTATTCCTCAGGGACGAGTGATTTTGGAGGCTGCTTTTTCTATTCCCTCTCCTATTCTTTCACAATATCCACCTCATGCTCCATCGGAAAGTTGACCGAGCGCGCGACGAAGCACATGGCGTGCGCCTTGACACCAAAAGGACACGCCCCCCACTCACGCCTTCTTGAAGCGCCGGCCGTACATCGTGCGCCCGTAGAAGTTGAACCACTTCCTGGCTTCGGAATCTTCGAACGGGTAGTCCGCGCCCATCTGCCGCGCCGCGGCGAGGCCGGTCACGAAGCAGGTCTCCTGGCTGTTGATGAGCGTGTGGGCGCCGCAGTGCCAGGTCCGTCTTTTTCCCTGTGCGAAGCGGAACATCGGCATGAGCAGGGCCACGTGGCGCACGTCGTGCACGATGTGCTGGAACCACCACCGCTTGAGGATCTTCCGCTCGTCAATAGCGCTGACGGGGTTGTACGTCACCAGGCACGGCTTGTCCGAACGCTTCGCCCAGGGCTGCTGGTTGTGCATGATGTAGGTGATCTCGTAGTTGTCGGGCCGCGCGCCGTACTGCTCGATGTGGTTGCTGCGCGTGTCGAGCGCGCAGACGCTGCTTTCGGGCAGCACCGAGGCGTCCGAATGGACGACCGTGTGGTTGTGCAGTTCGCTCTCATAGCGAATCGAGGAGAGGAGCCAGCTCTCGAAGCGCGTCGGCGCGTCCAGCATCATCAATGTCTGGTTCGCGTTGCACGCGAATATCGCGTCATCGAACGTCTCGGAGTTCCCCGCCTCATCCTCCACGACGACTTCTGTTGCGCTCCGGTACACCTTCCGGACGGGCCGGCTGAGATATATCCTGTCGGTAAAATCCGCCGTGAGTTCCTCGTAGATGCGCCGCGTGCCGCGCTCCCAGGTCTGCATCGGCGTGGCGGATTCGATATCGAAGAACTCCAGGTACCGCGAGAAGAGCGACGCGGGCATGTCGAACACGTTCGTGGCCATCAGGAAGTTCACGAACATGGGCTTGAGTATCTTGTACCGGAAATCGCCCGAAAACCGGCCCAGGTTCAAGACCGCGCCCATGCTGACGTAATTGAACGGGTTGAGCGCCGCCAGGAGTCTCGAGCGCGAGCGGCTGAGCGCGCCGAACCACTTGAGGCGCCTTAAGAGTTTCTGGAATTTCTCGATCTCGGGCTTGAGCTGCCTGCGGATGTCGGAATCGAAATCGTGGGCGTAGACGCCGCCCCGGTACTTCACGCTGTAGCTGAACCGGGTGTCGAGCAGTTCGATTCCGTACTGCCGCATCAACAGGAGGATGTGGTGGTACACCGAGGGGATGCAGGCGGTGACGGAGATGTCGAAGGGGATCGATGTGCCGTCTTCCTGCGGCATGTCGGCGGTGACGGCGTTGCCGCCCACCTGGGCCTGCGCCTCGTACACCCTGAAATCGAACCTGTCGGGATGGCGGTTCAGCGCCCAGGCCGCCCCCAGGCCCGAGACCCCCGCACCGATGATGGCGACTCTTCTCGGCATGGCCCCCGCTCGATGGCTAAAAGTGAACGATGGGTGAAAGGATAAACGTGAATGGGGGATGAGGGAAGGGGGGTGAGTGGAGGACTTGCTAAATTAACTCCCCTTGCGAGTATTGAAGTTCACTCCCCCCTTGAGGGTGATTGGCAACTGATGAAAGAGGAAGAACCACTCCCCCCTTGAGGGGGAGTCAGTGAGCTAAGGGCGCAAGCCCGCAAGCGAACTGGTGGGGGGATCTTTTTCTGTGGCATGTCCCCCCACCGAATCGGCCTTCGCCCAAGGGCTTGGCCTCTTCGTCGGGCATTCCCCTCGGGATGCCCGACCCTCAAGGGGGGAGTGATTTCCCCTCCCTCATCGCTCGGGTTTGATCGCCAAGGGGAAAATCATTCACGCCTATCAGGCAAAACCCCGTGAATGAAGGGCATATTTCGGGGTCTATTCACGGAAAATTGATATTTTAGCGTGAATGAGTTATATTCATGGCATGGCTACTCCGGGACCGACAAGAGATCGCATCGGGGCTCTCAAGCGGGAGTACGACGCCTTGCGCCGGGGCAAGGAATCGCTCCTGGCGATGATCGACGAGGTGGAAGTACCCGAGAGCGTCTACAACTCGAACGCGATAGAAAATTCCACACTCACCCTCGATGAGACCGAAAGAATCCTGCTGGAGCAATCCCTCTCGCGCGAGGTGTCCGTGCGTGAGGTCTTTGAAGCCAGGAACCTAGCGCGGGTCACCGAATACAAGCGGGCGCGTGCGGAGGAAAGTGAACTGGACGAGGAACTGATACTGCTTATGCACCGGATGCTCATCGGCGGTATCGACGACGCCATTGCGGGCCGGTTCCGCGGGCGGGGGGAGTACGTGCGCGTGGGTACGCACATCGCGCCCGCTCCCGAACACGTGGAGCGCATGATGGAGAACATCCTTATCGAGTATTCGAGCGATCTGGATTCCTACTTCCTGGACAAGATCGCCCGGTTCCATCTGGACTTCGAGACGATTCATCCCTTCTGTGACGGCAACGGCCGCATCGGGCGGGTGATCATCAATTTCCAGCTCCTGCGGCTCGGTCTGCCGCGCCTCATCATCCGCAACTCGGACAAGGAGCGCTACTACCGGGCATTTTCGGATTACAGGGACCGCCGGACGCCCCGGACGATGGAGAACATCGTAGCGCTCGCGCTGCTGGAATCGCTCCACAAGCGGGTGACCTACCTGCGGGGAGAATCGGTCGTGCGGCTCTCCGACTACATCAGGAAGAGAGGCCTCTCGGCCCCCGCCGCCACCAACGCCGCCCGCCGCCAAACCATCCCCGCCTTCCGGGAGAAGGGGGTCTGGAAGATCGGGGAGGGGGGGGGTGAAGGGGGGGTAGGGGTTGACCTCGGTGTCGCACGAGATTACAAATAATTTCGTTCGAATACACTTATCGCCAGAGGGTCACTTTAGTCACATATTTAATGACGCATATTTTCTCGCTAGTATCTCCGCCAAGAGTGAAATAGTTACATGAAATATGGGTTCAAGGATGAGTTTCTCAGAGCCATTCATGATAGGTCTAAGGTTTCAGGTCTAACTCACGACTTTTATCGTCATCCCGCACGATATTCACCTGCCTTCGCTAGAACCGCTATCAAAATGTTCACAAATCCCGGGGAATTGATTCTTGATCCCTTTATGGGTGGTGGTACGACATTGGTGGAAGCACAATCCTTGGGAAGAAAATCAATCGGTTCTGATATAAACGAGTTGTCGATTTTCGTATCTAAGGTGAAGACAACTTCGTTGTCAAAAAATGATGCTTCCGATTTGTCCGCTTGGACTGCGACACTCGCAGAAAAATTAAATCTTCGTCAACCTGCAAACCTGCAAACAACTTGGGAAAAGAATGGATACCTTCGCAATATCGACGGAAAGCAAACTTGGCCGATACGAAAAATTTTAGCGCTCGCAATTGCTGAGTTAAATGCCCTCAAAACGAAACGCCAAAGAAACTTCGCACGCTGCGTCCTTCTTAAGACAGGTCAATGGGCACTGGATTCTCGAAAAACTATTCCTTCAGCAGAAGAATTTCGTGAGCAACTGATTTTTTATTTCAAGAAAATGATTTCAGGGGCGATCCTTCTCAAAGAATCCGCAAAAGAATCAAAGCCTTGTTGGTTGTCAAAATCGAGTATCAACCCCGTATGCTTATCTCTGGCCGCTGCTAATCTGGAAACTTTCTTTTCTAAAAATGGAATCGAAGCTCCAAAGCTAATTCTAACTTCACCACCATACCCTGGAGTCCATGTCCTTTATCATCGATGGCAAATACAAGGTCGGAGAGAATCTCCAGCACCATACTGGATAGCAGGAACCTTTAATGGAAACGGGGAAACCTATTATACACTGGGAAATCGCGAACAAAATGGCCTTGTGGACTACTTTAATAATCTTCGCTCTTCTTTTTCTGCCCTTGCAAAGATTTCAAACAAAAAGACAACAGTTGTGCAATTAGTGGCTTTTTCTGACCCTGAGTGGCAACTTCCTAAATATCTTGAGGAGATGCGAGTTTGTGGATTCCGAGAACTAAAATACCCTTCTCTTGCAAATGCTGAAGATCAAAGAATATGGAGAAACGTGCCGAATAGAAAATGGCATGCACATTCAAAAGGCAGACTTCGCTCCAGCCGAGAAGTCGTTCTATTTCACAGACTTAAGTATAATTTTTAATCGTCGTCATAGATATCGGACGCAAATGTCTGAATAGATTCTAAGTCTAAAGTGCCGAGCGATTCGATCATTGGAATAATTACCGGCGATATGGCTTGCCCAACCTGTGCAACTGAACTTTCTATTCCATTCTCTTCTGCATTGTATTCGGTTTCTTGTTCCGTGCTCTCTCTTGTATCGCGTTGAGAGTGGTTTTGTATAAGACCCAAAGCAAGGATAACTTGCCCGAATACATATCGCGCTTGTTTCAGTTCAGGGTTGTCTTTTGACATTCTCATCTCATTCAAGAGATATTGATTGTCTACGTTAATGAAGAAGTCATAGGTTTCATTTTCTTCCACACCAGTTCGTTCTATTCGAAGCGCCGAATTTTGGTCGAAGTCATACTCTTCCCATTCCGATCTCTCTACCTTCTTAATTTTAGGTAGTGCTATTCCTCCTTTCTCCTGTTTAGATCGTGGTGAAGGATTAGGATTAGTTGGTTTAGGAATTTCTTTCTCTACGATTACTTCTATGGTATTTTGAAAAGGTTCTACACAATTAATATCGTCGATTTCAGCCCGCATCTCGAAGCGGTCTCCCACATTAAAATTGTCAGGTAATTTGACGCTGAGAGTTGCTTCGCCATCGCTTAAGTTTGGTCCCACAAAATTATGCGCGGGAGTTCCTGCCCCATTGGAAATAACTTTTAAGTTAAACATTCCTGGATCTATATCACGCTTGAAATATTCGTTTGTGGCGTCAGTCTCAAAGGTAACCCTAAACCTTGAGTTAAACGGACATGGTTTTATTAGAGAATCCCCATCTTTCTTGTTCTTAAACCTAAAAAATGTGGGAAATTTTTTCCCTATGAACTCCTGTTTGGGGATTGGCCCTGGTTTGTTTTTGTTAGTGGGTATCGCTCTACCTGAGCGAAACAAATTCGACAACATATTATTCTTTTTGACCAAATCCTCTAAAATATTCTCTAAAGGTTTGTTATCTTTTAATTGATCCCCTAGTTTTTCATCACGCCTTTTATCGTTAAGAGCTCTAATGCTCTTATGATTTTTCAGCATGTCGACCAGAGCATCAATAATCTCTTTGTATATAGGTAAACCCTTATTTAGTCTGTCTCTGCTATTCATGAAAAGGTCTTCTCTACTTCTTTTGTTCATATTGCTACAATCAAGAATTATCAAAATTGAATCAGCTAGATAACCGAGGCCAACTTTTTCGCCTCTGAAAAAACTGTTACTCACATGTGCATGTGTTTGACCGTTAACGCAAAAAAGGATTCCTTCACTCTTTTTGTAAGATTTCGCTTTGTCTTTTTTGAACACGTAAATTTTTACATCTAAATCATCACCTGTAGCATTGATCGGACATGTGA
>JAPOYD010000125.1:19027-34518 GCA_026706735.1 Nitrospinota bacterium
CCTTTTTCGATTCAATATTAGCAGTGAGCCCAGTTAATGACGTGTCAAAGCTGGCACTGTGTCCACGGTACTTTTTTCTGCATTCGTGCAACCTAATAGGTAAAGCTATGTCAGGCAAAAGAAGATTCATCCTATCGAATAGCCCGTCTGACCTTAAGATATGGGACCTCCCAAAACCTTGAGTGGCGTACTCATAAACTTTTACTACACTGCCCCATTCGGCCTCTCTTTTATACGCCTCACGTCCCTCAGGAAAAATCGGAAGAGAACTAGCTGCAAATCTCAAAATTCCATTTTTCTGATTTGTGACTCTTAATGGAGCTAAATATTCATATACTGAAACCCGCTCGTCATCTTGAGGATCTCGCCTTCTGATTATTGTAAAACCCCATTGATCATCTGATTCATTGTTTTTGTTTTGAATTATTGCTGGACATCTTTTGCTCAATATGAATTGAAAGTTGTGATGACCGCTGAATACTAATACGCCTGTACCACCCATTTTCCATTTGCCTTGTACAAACTGAATTTTTGCTTTGTTGTTGCCCGTATTTGATAAGAATGTATTTGGCATTTCCGAAGGCGTTTGTCCTTCGCCTGCATCGACGATTGTTATGCAAGGTTGCTGCTTATCTGAAGGCATAAATCCGGTAGTAGCAACGGTAATATGCCGAGATTCTTCGGCTATTTTTTTGTTGCCCCATTCAGAAATCAGTCCGGCTCTGGAACCCTTAGGATTTGGAGAGTTTTCAATAAATGTAGCGACAGCTTCCCTAACTGAACGAGGCGAATTGTTGTCTTCCGGGTTAATACCCTCTTCAAGACACCTTCTTATCAATATAGCGTCCAGTGAATTTACGACTTTTTCAACCAGGGCATAGTCCGGCCTACTCTGCTGATTTCCACAAGTGCTGAAGTTACCTGGGTTATCATCGAAATAACGCCAACAATCAGGATCATCCCAATAATTTTCGTTTCTAAGAATATGAATTACCTCTTCTTCCGAATCAGCTTTCAAGAGATTCAGGCACAGATCTTTTGGGTCTTTATTTGCCATTTATTTATCCTCGTGGAGGGGGTGTTATTCTAGGCTAAATTCTTTCTCATTTTCTTTTCCATGGTTTCTAAATCTGTTTCGACAAACTTTTAACTCGCCTTGCAAAGCGTCAAAAATTTTCTCAACATCCTGCTCGGTGTATTGGTAGTTGGAACGATTTGAAAGATTTCCTATTAACTTGATGCACTTCAAGGTCCTATTGACTCGCTTATTCGCTAAATCTACGAATTTTTCTCTATTGTTATTCATGCTTTAATCTCCCATAAAAAGGCTATATAACAACGTTTAATATGCTATATTTGTTATATATTGTCAATATTTTTGATATTTATATATTATTTTCAATATATTTCATCCAAATGCTAGTTTTGAAGTCTTCGCAATCGAATGCTATTGATGAAAAAATTGGCTTAAATTATCCTCTTTTCAAATCTTCCGTTCTTACTCACTCCAGAGTACGCTGTAAGAACATCGCCCAAAGCTCGGGATTGTTCCCCCTTCCCCCAAAGTCCCCGGATACCGGATGAAATCATTCCGGCCTGACGGGCGAAATCAAACCCCCCGGCAATTCCTCCCTCATCGGTCGAGCACCGGTGCGCATTTCCCCGCATTTGCCGTATCCGGGTTTCCGCCCGGATGGGCGAGAATTCCGCGCGCGGGCGAGAGTGTTCCCCGCGATTTGAGGAGGGAGAAAATGAGTCCAGCGAATTGGCGCAAGGCGGGAAGCGCAAACGCTCCTTCCCCGGGCGCGTCAAACACTCGTTCCTCACTCGCGTCGACCTCTCTCATCAGTCGGAAAAAGTGGTCTTCCCCTCATCTGGGAAGCTCGACTCGAAGAGGGCGTAATCTCGAAGAGGCACGAGGAGAGCGTGATGATGCCGCATTCGCCGTCATCGCGCGCGTCGCGGGTTTCGGGCATGGCGGCGGCGCGGTCAAGCCTTTCCGGGCAAAGGGTTTCATCCTCCCTCTTCGGTCGGATTAAATCCGTAAATATCGGTAAAATTAGATAAATATAGATAAATTCACGTGGTTTTTCGGTAAATTGATGAAAAGTTATCTCATTGAAATATATGGAATTAAGCCGATACGACCCGCCGGATTGACACCCCGGGGGCCCCTTTTTAATATGGGGGCATTCTCGGGCAGAGGCGTCCCCGGCCGCCGGTGAGGAGTGGATATGCGAATCGGGAGATGGTTGTGCGCGCTGGGCTGCGCGGTGTTGGCCGCGCTGGTGCTTCTTCCCTCTTTTTCCGCAGGCCAGGACGAGCAGACGCTGCGCGGCGTGCAGAGGGTGCGCGTGCGCACGATGAAGAGCATCAGCCGCGCGATGCGCCGGGTCAAAGTCTATACGAAGAAGGCGAACTACAAGCGCGTCGCGGCGGCGGCGGAGGAAATCGCGTTGCTCTCGGCGGCGATTCCCTACTTGAGCCCCAGGGGCAGCAATTTCGGCAAGACGCGGATAAAAGACGAGGTGTGGAGCCGGTTCGACGATTACACGAAAATCGCCAGGGATTCGGCCCAAATCGCGAGAGAGGTCGCCAAAGCGGCTCAGGCGAAGGATAAGGCGGGCGTCCTGAAAGCGTTCAGCGCCTTGTCGGACAGCTGCACGCAGTGCCACAAGCCGTACCGCAAGAAAAAGAAAAGAAAATAGACCTGGCTCCGTTCCATCAACAGATTCGAGGACGCGCTTGATCACCCGGCCCACGATTCCCGGGCCCGACCCGGATACGAAACCGCCGAAGCTGAAGGCCCCCCAAGGAGCGGTGGATTGTCATTTCCACGTCTTCGGGCCGGAGGCGGAATATCCCTACGCCGAGCCCAGGCGCTACACGCCCCCCCAGGCGCTGGAGAGCGACTACCGGAAGATGGCCGGCGTTCTGGGCCTCGCGCGGGGCGTCGTGGTGCAGGCGAGCCCCTATGGCGCGGATAACGCGAGGGTGCTCGAGGCGATTCGCGTTCTGGGGCCGGGCTATTTGGGCGTGGGTGTGGTGGAAGAGAATGTGTCGGAAGTGCGGCTCGATGAGTTGAGCCGGCTCGGCATCCGGGGAGCGCGCATCAACTCCGCTTCGGGCGGCAGAAGCGGAATCGAGCGGATGAGTGAACTTGCCGCAAAAATAAAAGGTTTCGGCTGGCACATGCAGTTTCACATCCATGCCGGGCAGTTGCCTGAGTATCAAGAAAAGTTGAGGAAATTGCCGACGGACGTCGTGTTCGACCACATGGGACTTTTCCCGGCGGACTTGCCGCTGACGCACCCTGATTTCAGGTTGCTGCTTCGTTTGCTCGAAAGTGGAAACGCGTGGGTGAAGCTGAGCGGCGCCGAGCGCATTTCCAGGCTGGGGTTTCCCTACCGGGACGCCATCCCCATCGCGCGCGCCTTGCTCGCCGCCGCGCCCGAGCGGGTGCTGTGGGGTACGGATTGGCCGCATACGAACGTGAAGCCCGCGATTCCCAACGACGGCGATTTGATGGACCTACTCGCAGCGTTTGCGCCCGATGAGAGGGTACGCCGGAAAATACTGGTGGAGAATCCTTGCGCCCTGTACGGGTTCGAGGAGGAAAAATCCCGTTGAGCCTGGATGGTCTTGAGGGTCAGCTCCCCAATTTTTCTCTGAGTATTTCCTGTAAGGCCCTGGGATTCGCCTTGCCCCCGGTGGCCTTCATCGCCTGGCCGACGAAAAAGCCCATGAGCTTCGTTTTTCCGCCTTGGTAGGCTTCGACTTCTTCGGGGTTTGATGTGAGAACATCGTCCACGACGCTCTCGATGGCGCTCGTGTCCGTGATCTGCCTCAACCCCTTCTCCTCCACGATGGTCTCGGGGTCTGTTCCGCTTTCCGCCACCTGGTCGAACACCGTCTTTGCGATTTTTCCGCTGATGGTGCCGTCGTCGATGAGCGAGATCAATTTCGCCAGCCGCTCAGGCGTTATGGGGCATTCATTGATGGTGATTTTCTGTTCGTTCAACAGGCGCAGGACATCGCCCATCACCCAGTTGCTCGCCGATTTGGCCAGTCCTGCTCCGGCAGCTTCCACGACCTGATCGAAATAGCCCGCCAATTCCTTTTCCGCCGTGAGAACTTCCGCATCATATCGGGGGAGGCCGAACTCATTTTGAAAGCGTTTGCTTTTTGCATCGGGAAGCTCCGGCAGTTGTGCACGGACTTCATCGAGCCATTTCGCATCCACGGTAAGCGGCACCAAGTCAGGGTCCGGGAAATAGCGGTAATCATGCGCGTATTCCTTCGATCGCATTCCCCGCGTAACGCCTGCGGATTCATCCCAAAGCCGGGTCTCCTGGTGAATGACGCCGCCGGACTCCAGAACTTCGCGCTGGCGTTTTTCTTCGTACTCGAGCGCCCTTCGGAGGTGCCTGAAAGAATTCATGTTCTTGATTTCGACCTTTTCGCCGAATTTCTCCGACCCTTGCGGCCTGAGGGAGATATTGGCGTCGCACCGCAGGCTGCCTTCCTGCATGTTGCCGTCGGATATGCCCAGGTAGCGCACCAGTGTCCTGAGTTTCCTCATGTAGGATTCGGCGTCTTCGGGATTTCTGAGTTCCGGCTCTGAGACGATTTCGAGCAATGGCACGCCGGCTCGGTTCAGATCGGAATAAGAATGATCCGGATCTCCCAATTCATTGCCATGAATCAGTTTGCCGGCGTCTTCTTCCATATGGATTCTCGTGAGATTGATGCTCACGTCGCGCCCGTCCTTGGTTGCGAAATGAACGCATCCCCCCGTGCAGATGGGCTCTTCGTATTGACTGATCTGATATCCCTTGGGGAGGTCCGGGTAGAAATAATGTTTACGGGCGAACCGGCAGACCGGCGCGATATCCGCCCCGACAGCCAGCCCGATCCTCAGGGTGTATTCGATGACTTGTCGATTCAAAACCGGCAAGACACCGGGCAGGCCAAGGTCTACCGTGCAAGTGTGTTCATTCGGGTTCCCCCCGAACGAAGCGCTTGATCCGCAAAAAATTTTACTTTTCGTATTCAGCTGGGCGTGTACTTCAAGGCCGATAACTGTTTCGTATGCCATCGTCTCCCTCAGTCAAAATCGTGGATCATAGAGGTGGGAGTGCTTCGTGATGCTTTGTTGCTCTTTCGAATGCCGCCGCTGCTTGGAGAATCGTTTTTTCAGCAAATGGTTTTCCTACCAATTGAAGCCCAATCGGCAACCCTCCCGAGGTGAATCCGCAAGGCTGGCTGATGCCGGGAAGACCGGCCAAATTACAGGGTATGGTCAAGATATCAGAGAGATACATGCTGATGGGGTCATCAAGGCGCTCACCTATCTCGAAGGCGGGAGTCGGGGCCGTGGCCGATAAGACCACGTCAATATTTTCGAACGCGGCCTTAAAATCCTGGCAAATGAGTGTACGGACCTTTTGTGCTTTCGTATAGAAAGCGTCGTAATATCCGGAAGACAGTGCATAAGTGCCCAGCATGATTCGGCGCTTTACTTCGTCACCGAAGCCGTTTTCCCGACTGGCCGCGTACATGCCGAATAATGAACCGAATGTGGAATCCCCTTTTTTGCGCACACCAAAGCGGACCCCGTCGTAACGCGCTAGGTTGCTGCTCGCCTCTGCGGGGGCGAGGATGTAATAGACAGGCAAGGCATATTCGGTATGAGGGAGAGAAATTTCATGGATTTCCGCTCCTTGCTCCTCGAAGACGGCAATCGCCTCTCGGACCGCTGTCTCGACCTCGGGGTCCATCCCCTCGATGAAATATTCTTTGGGAATGCCGATCTTCATGCTATCAACTCCGGCTTCCAAGTCATCTGTGTAATCAGGAACCGGTTCATCGGCTGAAGTGGAATCCCGAGGGTCGTGACCGCTAACGGCACCCAGCAAAATGGCCGCGTCTTGGATGTTGTTCGCAAAAGGCCCGATTTGGTCCAGAGAACTGGCGAAGGCGATGAGACCATAGCGCGAAATTCGTCCGTAAGTGGGTTTCATTCCCACGACACCGCAGCATGCCGCCGGCTGGCGTATGGAGCCTCCGGTATCGGATCCTAAAGAAACGACGCAAGATCGCGCCGCAACCGCGGCGGCGGACCCCCCGCTGCTTCCTCCCGGGATGGTTTTCAGGTTCCATGGATTGTGGGTCGGTCCGAACGCGCTCTGCTCGCACGATGAACCCATGGCGAATTCATCCATGTTCAATTTGCCGAGTATGACCGCGCCTGCGTCCTTGAGCCGGCCCACGGCGGTGGCGTCATACGGAGCTTCAAAATTTTCCAGAAACCGAGAAGCGCAAGTGGTCTTGGTGTCTTTCATGCAAAGAAGATCTTTTACGGCAACGGGGATTCCTAGAAGGGGAAAATCTTGGTCTCCGGTCCTGATTCTGTCATCGGCGGCGCGGGCGGCGCTTATGGCCTCATCTCGGAGAACGCTCAAATAGGCATGCACCCTCGTCTCGGTCTCGTCGATGCGTTCGAGATAGGCCTTGGTCAGTTCTTCTGCCGTAAATTCTTTGGCTCTCAGGTTTTCCCTGATTTCCATGACGTTGAGATAAAGCAGTTCGTTCATTCGCACTCCTTGTCGATGTCTCTGTCAGTCCGCCTTGATTGGGAGAAAACACCAACAGCGGACGGCTCGTCAAACCCGGGCCGCCAGAATCTTCAGCGGAGCATCGGAAAAAAGCCACTCTCGGTGAGAAGGGCCTGGTATTCGATGTGACGCATTGCCCGTTGAGATCTGCGGGTTCGTTTTTTCTTCATAGGCACCGGAGTAAAAAAGTGGCGTAACCGAGAAACTGTTTTCCACCGCCGTTGTGGTAGATCTCAAGGTCTTGTTGCCACCTGTTCAGCATATCCTGAGCTTCAAGCGAGTCCGCATACTCAAGCCGATTCTCGATTATGGAGCGGGCTTGCGGGGCAAGAAAAGTTTCCCAGGCGTTTTCCGTTTCATGTTCTACAAATTCAACGTTATAGCCCTGCTCCGTAAAATGTGCCCAGAACTCTTCAACGTCAATTGGCTCGCAGGGAAGGTAGGCATCGAGCCATTTTATCAATTGCTCGGACGGGATGTTTTCATCATCTGATTTCCAGGCCAGGCCGGAAAAGGCAATCCATCCCCGGGGTTTCACTATCCGAGTTAAACTTCTTAGTTTGCTTGTTGTACTCGAGGGGTAAGCGGGTCCGCACAAAAGTGCCAGATCGAAATAATCATCATCAAAGGGAAAATCCTCACTCGCATGAGTCAGCAAATCTATGAGATGGGACAAATCTTCGAACAAAATTCGCCGTCTTCCATCTTCTACGAACTCGGGGCGATCATCTAGGCCGATTGCCGAACATCCAAACATTTGTGCGAGAGAAATAACGCTTCCCCCCTTGCCGCACGATGCGTCGAAAACCCAAAAATCTGCCGACAAGCCGATATGATCACCAATCTTTTTGAGTGTGTTTACCGAGATGGGAGCGAGGAAATGATTGTGTTTGAAACGCTCGAACAGATCGGGTTGCATAAAGCGGGCTTGAAGGCGGTCTTAAAAAATCGAAAGCCCGATTAAATCGAGCATTAAAATAAGCGTGCTCAAGCCCAGGATTCCACCAATGATGAGGGCGAACAATCCGAAAAGTTTTCCGTACACCATGACTGCTTTCTCCCGACAATGTGAACAACGGCTATTTCTTTTTGCTTTTTCCCTTTGTTGATGTCCTGGCAGGCTGGGACTTGCTGATTTGCATGAATACCTTGCCGTCTTTCAATACTGTAACACTGCCCGTTGATTCGCTGATAGCGAATGATATGGCAGTGCTTACTTCCGTTATACCCGCCCCGGCCATATGACGCGAACCTAACCCGGCAGGCAAATCATTTTCAGGTGCCGCGTTTAGGTGTCTGCCAGCGGCTTCGATGATCCCATCTCCTCGAATGACGAATGCGCCGTCAATAGCGCTGAATTCCTTGATGGTTTCGCGCAGGGCCGGGTCCATGATGTTTCTTTGCTCTTCCGGGTATCCATGAAAGGGATTGATGACGAGTTGGCGTGAGTACTGAAGCACCAGATCATGGTCTCCCAGAACAAAAAGCGCTCCGCGGGGTTTTCCTTCTCGCCCTTCGGCGCCAAGTTCGAGAGCGAGCGACAAGACTGTTTCAAACACTTTCGGGTCTACACCATCAACGGCGCTTTGAGTTTCCGATGTTTGGAGCATTTCTTTTTCGCGGTCTAAATGAAAGACCATGAGGGTGTCGATCTCTTCGTTTTCAGGTAGGCCTGAAAGGCAAACCACGGTGTCATGCTGTGTGATGGAACCTTCACTCAAAGCGATGACTACGCCCATCTTGATGATGTCGATTCGGTTGAGGGATAAAGCGGGTAATTGCATTACCCTACAACCTCGCTTTTCCAATTCTTCGTAGAGGTCGGCGGAGCAGGTGGTGGCGAAATGCTCCACGCCCATGGGCAGGTCCATCAAGGCGTCAAGATTCTTCATCGCGTCAGCGTGGATGAAAATGGCCTTGGCCTCCAGTTCATTGCAAATTTGTGAAGCTGCGGAAATGATACTTTCACTGAGGCCAGCTTGTTTTTCAATCGCCGCTCTCACCTTTACCCCTTTCCTTCCAGCGCCACGTAGAAAGTCGTGCCGCGCCGCTCGACTACCAGCAAATTTCCTTTGTTTTCTGCTTTTTTCAGCGCTTCTCGCAACTGGTTCGTATTGGCAATCGCTTTGCGGTTGGCTTCCACAATGACGTCACCTCGGCGTAAACCGGCCATGGCTGCAGGACTATCCGGCAAAACGTTGGAGATGACGACGCCTTTCTTGGTTTTTGCCCCGATTTGTTTTCTGATTTCAGGCGTCAGGTTTTGCCCCTCAATACCCAGTTTTTTCTGAAGTGCGGGTTTTGATGTTTTCGCCAGTTCTTCCGTCGATCCTGGCAACTTGCCGACTTGAATCTTGATGTCATGTTTTTTGCCGTCCCGTATGATGCCGACTTTAGCGATAGAACCCGGTTTCAGGTCGGCCGCGGCAAGGGAGAGTTGACGGGGGTTTTCAATATTTCTCTCATTTATGCTTACGATCACGTCGCCTCTTTTAATGCCGGCTTTCTCTGCAGGCGCATTTTCGATCACGTTAGAGACCAGAGCGCCCCGGGTTTCTTTCAGGCTTAATTCTTTTGCCAGATTTTCATTGACGGGTTGAATGGATACGCCCAGAAATCCACGGGTTACCACTCCCTTGCGGAGCTGGGGGAGCAGTTTCTTCGCTATATTGATCGGTATGGCGAAACCAATGCCGATATTACCGCCGCCTCTGCTGAAAATTGCGGTGTTGATGCCCACGACGTTTCCATTTAAATCAAAGAGGGGCCCGCCACTATTTCCCGGATTGATGGAGGCGTCGGTTTGAATAAAGTTATCGAATCGGCTAGAGCCAATGACGCGCCCTTTGGCGCTCACGATTCCGGCCGTCACTGTGTGGGATAATCCGAAAGGATTTCCTATGGCCATTACCCAATCGCCCACGCGAAGTTTTTCGCTGTCCCCGAGCCTCACCGCGGTGAAAGTATCCCCGGGTTTCGTTTCTATCTGGAGCAGCGCGATGTCGGTTTGAGGGTCGCGGCCCACGACCTTCGCTTTTCGTTTTTTTTGGTCCTTGAAGCGGACCGTTATTTTTGATGCGTTTTCGACAACGTGATTATTCGTTACGACAAGTCCGGTATCAGTCACGATGAAGCCCGAACCCATGTTCTGCAGTCTGGGTTGTGGGCGCAAGCCACCACGAGGTCCGCGGCGGAAAGGTCCTTCATGAAAACGTCTGAAAAATTCATTCCACAAATCTCCAGGAAATCCTGGAAATTCACCTCTTGAACTCGTTTCCATCTTTGCTTCCGTACTGATATTCACCACGGCTGGGCTTAATTTTTCTGCCAACCCAGCCAGGGATGGCAGCTTTCCCGCACTGACTGCGGATTGGGCGGTGATCGGAGTGAGAAACAAGGCAAGGCCAAACAATATCGTGATGATGAGGAAGGTTGAACCCAACGATTTGAAATTTGAAGGATAAAGAGAATTCTGCATTTTTTTCCCTTCTCTATGCATCAAATGTACTGGCGGCAACAAACACCACATCACTGGTTTTAGATATACCAAAGTTCCATCTATGTGAAAATCGGCAAATAGCTGAAAAAAGCTTGATTATTGTTTTGTGTAGATTCAATTGGTGGGAATGGCGTTATTCTCGGGCCGATCACATCGACGCGAGGCGAGTGGAGGGATATTCTCTCCACCGTTAGGAAGATTCTGGCCACGGCGTCACCTGGGAGAGTTTCTTGAAATGATGAACGCATGAGTTTCGAATCCCAAACCATTCTACTCGCCATATCGGCGGCTTTCGTCAGCGCGGCGACGAACATCACCTTCGCGCCCGCCCTGCGCCAGATGGGTTCGTTCGCTCTGGCGCAGTTCAACAACCTGGGCAACACCGTCATGCTGGGGGCCATCGGTTTCTGGCTCTACGAGCCGGGGAGTTTCCGTTGGGAGGCGCTCGTCTGGTTCGGCGTTCTGGGCGTGATGAACTATAGCATCAACCGCTGGGTCTTCTACACCGGCATGAACATCGTCGGCCCCGCGCGCCACATCACCATCACGAGCATGGTTCCGCTTCCCAGCCTGATTCTGGCCGTCGTCTTTCTGGGAGAAGAACCCGGTCGGTGGGTGGTGCTTGGCACGGTTCTCGTCGTCTTTGGAATTGCCGCCGTGAGCTACGAACCCTCGGGCGGAAGATGGTTCCGCGCGGGCGTCGGCTGGTCGCTCATGAGCATGCTCATGCTGGTCACAAGCGCCTTCATGCGGAAACAGGGAATGTCGTACATGGCGGCGCCCGCCCTGCTCACGGCGTGGTCGGCCCTGGTCGCGATTCCGACTTCCGAAGCCTTCCGGCATTTTCTCCCGAAGCGTTATTTCGAGTGGGGCTCGAAGCGTTATATTCCGCTTCTGGTCTTTGGAACGACGCTCAACGGGCTGATGCAGATACTCATCAACCTCTCGCTCAAGGGCAAGATATCGCTCGCGGTTCCCATCCTGAGCAGCACGCCGATTTTCGCCTTGTGCCTTTCCGCCTTGTTTTTGCGAAACATCGAACGCCTGAATGCGCGCGTGGTGCTGGGTATATGCATCGCGGTTCTGGGCATCGTGGCGGTGAGCATCGGTCGGCACGGCTAATCTGGCTATGGACAACACGATGGGGGTCGTCTGGGCGCTGGCGGCGGCGAGCATGGCGGCGTTCACGGGGGTTCTCGCCGCGCGGCCCTTGCGGCACATGGGACTGATGTCCGCCACCTTGCTCACGAACGTCTTCAACATGCTCGTTCTGGGCCTTTTCGGCTGGTGGGAATACGATCTAGACGACGTGACGCTCGAGGGCATGCTCTGGTTCGCCCTGTTGGGCGTCACCGCATACAGCTACGGGCGTCTGGTGTATTACAAGGCGATCGACTCCATCGGCCCGCCCCGGCTGATGACGCTCATGAGCACATCTCCTTTGCTCAGCTTGTTGCTGGCCGTCCTTTTTTTAGGCGAGCAGCCCGGTCCGGCCGTTCTGGGGGGCACGGGCCTCGTGGTGGCGGGCGTCATTCTGGTGAGCTACGAACCCGCCCGGGGACGCTGGTTTCAGACGGGGATTCTCTGGGGTTTCGCGAGTGCGATCTCCCTGGGCGTGAGCGTGTTCATCCGAAAAAAAGGCCTGGACGCCATGCCGAGCATCGCGCTTACGGTCGCGTGGTCGAACATGGTGAGCATCCCCATCATCTACAGCCTGAGATACCTCTCCCCGCCGGCGCTGTTCGACTGGGGGCCGCGCTGGGCGGTCGTGACCATCATCGTGGTCGGTGTGCTGAACTCGGGCAATCAGCTGCTCTACAACCTCGCCATCATCAACGCCGAGGTCAGCGTCGTCGGTCCCATCATCGCGTCAATGCCAATCTTTTCAGTGATTTTCACCGTCCTCATGCTGCGCGACATGACGCGCGTGCGGCCCCGCCTCGTCTTGGGCGTATGCGTCACGGTGGCGGGGATGGCCGCCGTCGCGCTCGGCCGCTGAGTGCGGGATCGCCGCAACTCCCCGCATTTCCGCGCATTTGCCAATAACGCGAGACTCGCGGTACATGGCAGAATGTCCCTGCGTCGCGATACCGCGTCGTCATTTCCCAGGAAATAATTTGTCGGAAATTTACCGGAAAACCCCGTGAATTTATCCAATTTTATCGAATTTTACGGAAATTATTATTTGCATTTTACGCCTTCCGCGTCTCGCCCGAGCGGAGCCCGATTCCTGTGAGCAGCGCCCCTTCCGCCGCCTGAAAAACGAAGGCCGACGGACGGCCTCTCCAGCATACCCCATCGACGCGAAAGCCCCCGGCGGCAAATGCGGGGAATTGCGGGATCAATCGCGATCGAGAAGGGAGCGATTGACGCACGAATACCGCAACTCTTGGCCAGGTAATGTATAAAATTCCCAAACCATTCGTATTTATCGGCCAGTCACCCCCGCGAACGCTCCTATAAAGGCAGCCTCGGTACCACCCGTAGTCGTGAACTCCTCGCCATGTGTTCCGGCCACGAGTCGCGGGTTTCCATCACCGTCGGACACGACGGAAAACTTTCCTCCCCAGGAGCCGGTTGAACTCTCGACGCTGATTCCGGGGTTTGTCGATGTCACGGACGTGTTTCCGGTGAACCCTCTGGTATCGAAACCGGTTTCACCCAAGCTGAACACATAGGGTACCGCAACATCTGTGACTGGGCGGGATGACCCTTCCATTGGCGTATGTATGCCGTCCACGGATATCGAATGGACTCGCCCGCTGATACGGCGCGCCCCGAAATCCGCCGTCAGCTCCAGCTGACCCTCATATTCCCCCACTTCGTGCGATCCTGCGGTTACGTTGGGATAGTCGGCGCCGTATACGGCGGAATACCCGCCTGTAGCAAACCCCTGGTAGGTCGCCGTACCGAGAGATGGCAGCGTCGGGGCGCCGGCCAGTTCCGGCCCGTCAACGTACGCGCCTACATCGGTTACTTCCGAGTTTCTGTCGACAAGCATCCAATATCCGCCGGTCAACCAATCCGCCCAGGATTCGTGAAGCGACCGCACGACGTCTTCCGATAACTTGTCACGTACACTCCAGTGGCGGCGTCCTGCCCAATATTCCGCCCACAGTTCATCGCTCGCTACCCAATTTTCCGTCCATAGAATGCCATTGACCAAACCAGGGTATCTGGCCATGGTGTTGAGCAAAGCCTGAAACATGTTTGCTTGATTTTCCCGGCCGTCATCGAGTCCATTGCCGTCCCTGTCTTGAAATACGAACGCCCGGAAATCGGTCGAGCCAGGAGACGCAGGACCTTCGAGGGTATCGATAGTGCCGTACTCCAGGAACACGATTGGCCGGCCGGGGTTTCTTTCCGCCAGAGGCAGGAGATATTTTTGAAATACCTCTTCGTAACGCTTTTCAAAATCTGCGACGCTTATGACGGATGTCGGCGGCGAATCCGCCATTTCGAAATAGGCGCTGACGCCCACGATATCAAGGCCCAGGTCTTCCCAGAAATGCTTTTCGCCGGGCTCGTCATATGTGAGTGCGCTGTAGTGCATGTCATAGGTCAAAAGACCACTGTACACCTCACGCACGCGGCGCACCATATTCTGGAGTTCCAGCCCGAAATCGTTAGGCCAGGAGCCCCCCGAACGGGTTCTGAGAAAAAGGCGATCGGTTTCCGTTCCAAACGAGAATATCGGCACGCCTTCTTCTTCCGCGATTCGGGCGAAATGCACCACTTGATCCGTAAAAGTTTTCCAGAATTCGGCGACAAATCTCTTATGATCCGGGTGGTCAGGATTCCACGGCCAGTTTTCGGGCAAAATCCTCACGAAAACATCTGGATTGTCTGGTGGAACACCTGTTTGCGGCTCGCCCGAATCTCCGAGTTGCCACCGTAGCACGGGGCGACTCGAGTTTTCGGCATCCTCGGATTCAAAAGACAGGGTCAGATACGTGTCGATGCCATGTTGCTTGAATTCCCGGATGAATTGCCGGATCGCGTCATCAGGGTATGTCAAGACGGTGTCCCCGGAATATAGGCGTTCCACCGTGCTGTCCATGCTGTCTTCATAGTAGAGAGATATGGAAAAACCGACCAGGTTCACATGTAGCTTCTTCAGCCAATCGATATAGCTCTGGGGTATAAGGGGCTTGCTTCGACCGCTGGCCTCCCATTCCTTAATTACAGTGTCATTGGTCGCATAATTCCCTGATGCGCGGACGGCGCGCAGTGGAAATTCACTGGCGGGAATTTCACCAAAACTCCGAACAGTCGCAGTTTGACCGGATAGTTGCTTTTCCAGCTGCCATTCGCGGGCGATCTGGCCACTCCGAACCGGCGTGCCAAGCGCGGTTGAAGATGCATCTGTCATACTGTCCAGTGTAAACCGGGTTCCATCGGATCGAGTAACGGTCATTGACATTTGCCCGTAATCGAACACGGCTTCTACCGTGTCCGTTGTGACGTTGCTTCCGTCCGTGTTGCTGGATTGCGTGACGGATCTTCTTCCGAGTCGCGGGATAGCCCTTGCGGCTTCACGAATTTTGGTCACTTCCCTGGGAGTTTGCATGCCGCCCGGCGTTATCATCGGCGGCTGTGAGGTGCTCGGGCCTCCGCCCCCACCGCCGCCACAACCCGGCAGCGTGAGAGTGAAAACCAGCGCAAACAAAAGCGCAAGGCATGAAAAAGGCGTTTCAATGCGAAATAGCTTCTTGACCCTGTGCATGCCCGTTCTCCTCGATGTGGTTGATACGTTTTCCTCGTAAAGCCCCTACCTACGAGTCGCCCCGCCGCCCCCGGCGGAGAGCCGGAGGCGGCGAGAGGAGGTCGCCCGCCGCGTCATGGGTATGGGGAATGGCGGCGGGCCCCTGCGCTCGGCTACTGTTGATCCCCGTAAAAAACCCGATGAGCGCGGAAACACCATCTACGGCTCGACCGCCGAAAGCCCAGACAACCGTCGTTCTGCACGACCACCTTTTCTGAAGGTCTGAGTACTCTGTCTCCAATCCATCATCGTCGCACCCGCATTTTTTTGGTGATATGGGGCAACACCAATTGAAACGAACGGTGATGGCTTGCTCGTTTGCGCACAAGTCATCGCGTGCTCTCCGCCTTCGATGCCCGATCGTCGCTACAGGCTGTAAAGTGCTTCAGAAATCTCGTGTCAAACCCATAAGCAGACCGTGGTTCTCATATTCATACAATGAGATGTTGGAACGGTTTTTTTCGTAGGAATACCCCACGTATGGCGCAAAGCCGCCGAATCTCAGGGTACTGTTCACCACCTTGGCGCTCAGCCTGGCCGCAACATCCTCTCTTTTCTTTCCAAAAAGAGGGTCTTTGGCGCGGTAGCGCTGCGATTGAACGGAGGCGGA